>JBILSM010000100.1:0-10737 GCA_044372085.1 Rubrivivax sp. | reverse complement strand
CTAGGTCGTCTTGCCCGGCCTCGATCTCATCGGCCACCTTGTCGATGCTGAAGACGGCCCCTTGGTGACCCTTGTGCAGCAGCCAGTCCCAGAACGCAGGGCAGAAATCCAGGCCGTAGTGCAGGTTGTTGGCGGACATGAAGACGTTGGCGTCCAGCAGGTAGCTCATGCCACCACCCCCAGTTCCCTGGCCGCTTGATGGAAGGTCGATGTCTTGCGCACACCCAACAGGCGGTAGGCATCGGGGAATGAGGTCAAACCCTCCAAAGCGCTGCCCACGATGGCACGGGCAAAACGCTTGCTGGTTCGGGCACCCAAGCTTCGATAGAAGTCACCGCCACCGCTGCTGCGCTCCTTGAGCGTGCGCAGCCGCTCCTGCTCAGCGCGGTAGTGCTGCCACAGCGCATCGCGGGTGAGCGCACCGGCATCGAACAGCCGGCGCAGCACCACCAGGCTGCTGACCTTGAACTCCCGCGCCAAGCGCTGGACTTCTTCGGCGATGGGGGCGTGGGGTAGGTGGGCAGACCGCAGCTCTTCCAGAGGCACCAGGAGTTCGGCCGCCACCTGGTTACACCAGCGCTCGGTTTGAAGCTCGGGCACCCGGCCGGCTTGCACGTCGGACACACCCGTGGCCCCAAGCCAGATGTGGGCCAGTTCATGCGCCAAAGTGAACATCTGGGCAGCTTTGCTGTCAGCGCCGTTCACGAAGATCAGTGGCGCCAGGTTGTCGGCCAGGGCAAAGCCCCGAAATTCACCGACATCCAGTGGACGGTGGCTGTTGCTGCCCACGACCGAACTCACCATGACCAGCACACCGGTGTCTTCAGCCTGGGAAATCAGGGCTCTCAGCGCATCGGTCCAGGTCGGCAGTTCACGCCGCTTCTGAGCAGAGAGCGCCAAGGTCTGGCGAAGGCGATGGGCGACGGCGTGCGGGTCATCACGAAGCGAGGCGCTGCCGACAAAAGGCAATTGCGGCAGGCCGTTCACGCGGGCGTGGTCGCGAAACCAGTCTTGCCGCTGCTGGCACAGGTAAAGCGTATCCAGCAAGTCCGCAGTGGGTTCGGCCAATTGCTCGTCACGGACGGTACGGAAATCCGGTACCGGCAGTTCCTCTTTGGGGGGTTGCGGCAAGAAGAAGTAGCCGAAGGCGGTATGGGTCAGCTGGGCGAAATCCTCCAGTTGCCTGAGCGTGGGCAGAGCCTCGCCCTTGAGCCACTGGGGCCATTTGGGAAAGCGAGCTTCGAGGACGGCATCGTCCAAGCGGGCACGATGCGCCGCCCAGCGCAGCACGGAAACGGAGGCCGCAATGGACGTCATCGCTTAGCCTCCGAGCTCAAGCCCGATGCAGGCGCCCAACACCCCACCATCCATGTCACTTCCCTTGCAAAGCTGCCAATTCGCGCACCTTCATGGGTGGGTACGTCTTGATCGGCGTGAAGATTTCATGCTTGCCCAATTCGGCGAACAGCGAGCCCTCGCTACTGTAGGCCGACGAGCCCGTGAGAACGTCCAGACGGAAGTCACGCCGCTGGAATTTGCCCCTGCCCAGATAGCCCCATTCCGCGAAGGTAACGGGTTGACCGTCATGAGCGCGCATGGTCAGCGCGTCTCCATGCACCAGGTTCAGTCCCAGCACATGCTCCGCAGCGAGGAACAGGTCATCGTCTTCAGCCAAACCGAGGTACTCGGCAAAGACCTCCAGCACATTGGCGCGGCACTCGTTGATGTTGTCGTTCAGCAGCTCAATGCCGTAAATGCACATCAGTCCCAGCAGGGCGTAATGTTGACGCTCGAATTCGGCGGTGCCGTACTTGAGTTCCACCGCAGCGAGCTTGCGCTGCAGGATGCGCACGATGAAGTTGCCGCTGCCACACGCTGGCTCCAGAAAGCGGGCGTCTATGCGTTCGCACTCGTCATTCACCAGATCCAGCATCGCCTCCACCATCCAGGCGGGGGTGAAGACCTCGCCATGGTCGGCTACACGTTGTTTGGACTTGACGAGGGTCATGGTTGGCAATGCGTTGTACGAAGGTCGTATTCCGGCGCCGGGAGGCGCCCAAAACTGTCTCACATCCGCAACCTGAGGATACCGAGACTGTTTGCAAAGCAGCTAGGCAACAAAAACGCCCGCCGCGCGATGGCGTTGCGCGGCGGGCGGGAAGGCTGAATGACGGAACCACAGCCCTGCGGCGGTGACACGGCCCGGAGGAAGGCGTCCGGGCCGCGGCGCAGGCCGCGGGGCGACGAAGACCAGGCGCCTCAGTCGGCCTGCTTGCGCAGGAACGCCGGGATCTCGATCTCGTCCATGCCGCTGCTGGCCAGGGTTTCCACCTTGGTGCGGGCACTGCGCCAGACGCTGGGGGTTTCCCGGGACGAGTAGTCGGCCTGCATCGGCTGGGCAGGCTGGCCGGCCGCGGGCGACATCGCCATGGACGAACCCAGGATGGGGATGTTGTCGGTGCCGGTGCGCAACACGGGCTGCATCACGGCCGGGGCCGCCTGCACCAGGGTGATGGGCGCCTGCTGACGGCGCGTGGCGCCGGACAGGCCGGTGGCGATCACGGTCACGCGCAGCTGGTCGCCCAGACTCTCGTCGTAGGCAGCGCCGAAGATCACGTGGGCGTCTTCGGCCGCGTACATGCGGATGGTGTTCATGGCCGTGCGCGACTCGCTCAGCTTGAAGCTCGAGCGCGAGGCCGCAATCAGCACCAGCACGCCACGCGCGCCGGACAGATCGATGCCCTCCAGCAGCGGGCAGGCCACGGCCTGCTCGGCGGCCTTGCGGGCGCGGTCCGGGCCGGTGGCAATCGCCGTGCCCATCATGGCCTTGCCGGGCTCGCTCATCACCGTCTTGACGTCCTCGAAGTCCACGTTGACGAAGGCGTCCATGTGGATGATGTCGCTGATGCCACCCACGGCATTCTTCAGCACGTCGTTGGCATGGGCGAAGGCGGCGTCCTGGGTGACGTCGTCGCCCATGACCTCCAGCAGCTTCTCGTTGAGCACGACGATGAGCGAATCCACGTTCGCTTCCAGCTCCGACACGCCCTGCTCGGCCTGCTTGGCACGGCGCCCGCCCTCGAACTCGAAAGGCTTGGTGACCACGCCGACAGTCAGGATGCCCATCTCGCGCGCCACGCGGGCGATGACCGGGGCGGCGCCGGTGCCGGTGCCGCCGCCCATGCCCGCAGTGATGAAGAGCATGTGCGCGCCGTCCAGGGCGCCGCGGATGGTCTCGATGGCAGCTTCAGCCGCCACGCGGCCGGCCTCGGGCTTGGCACCGGCGCCCAGGCCCGTGCCGCCCAGTTGCACCAGGGTGCTGGCGCTGCTGCGGTTCAGGGCCTGTGCGTCGGTGTTGGCGACGATGAAGTCCACCCCTTGCACACCCTGGCCGATCATGTGCTGCACGGCATTGCCGCCGCCGCCGCCCACACCGATCACCTTGATCTGCGTGCCTTGGTCGAACTCTTCGATCATCTCGATTGCCATCTTCACTCTCCTTGCCTTCCAGCAGTTGCCATCACGTTGCCATCACATGACGCCGGGTGGGTGGTTGTTCTCCGATCCCGGCGCCGCCTTCGAAAACCGTCAGGTGTTCATCCTTCAAAAATTTCCCAGAAACCAGTCCTTGGCGCGGCTCAGCACGGTCTTGACCGAGCCGGCCTGACGGGCCGCCTTCTGGCCGCGGCCGCGCGCGATGCGGGCCTCTTCCAGCAGGCCCATCACGGTGGCCGAACGCGGGTTGGCCACCATGTCGTACAGCGCGCCGTGGTAGACGGGCAGGCCCTTGCGCACGGGCTTGAGGAAGATGTCCTCGGCCAGCTCCACCATCCCGGGCATGACCGCCGAGCCGCCGGCCAGCACGATGCCGCTGGACAGCCGCTCCTCGAAGCCGCTGTCGCGGATGACCTGCTGCACGAGCGAGAAGATTTCCTCCACGCGCGGCTCGATCACGCCAGCCAGAGCCTGGCGGCTGAGCATGCGAGGCGCGCGGTCGCCCAGCCCGGGCACTTCCACCTGCTCGGACGGGTCGGCCAGCAGCTGCTTGGCCACGCCGAACTCGACCTTGATCTGCTCGGCATCCTTGGTGGGGGTGCGCAGCGCCATGGCGATGTCGCTGGTGATGAGGTCCCCCGCGATGGGGATGGTGGCCGTGTGGCGCACCGAGCCCTCGGTGTAGATCTGCACGTCCGTGGTGCCGGCGCCAATGTCCACCACCGCCACGCCGAGCTGGCGCTCGTCTTCGGTCAGGGTGGCGCAGGAACTGGCGCTGTGGTTGAGCATCAGGCGCTCCACCTCCAGGCCGCAGCGGCGCACGCACTTGACGATGTTCTCGGCCGCGCTCTGCGCGCCGGTGACGATGTGCACGCGCACCTCGAGCCGGCTGCCGCTCATGCCGATGGGCTCCTTGACCTCGTGCCCGTCGATGATGAATTCCTGCGGCTCCACCAGCAGCAGGCGCTGGTCGTTGGGGATGTTGATGGCCTTGGCCGTCTCCACCACCCGCGCCACGTCGGTGGGAGTGACCTCGCGGTTGTCGCGCACGATCACCATGCCGGTGGAGTTCTGACCACGGATGTGACTGCCGGTGATGCCGGTGTAGACGCTGGTGATCTTGCAGGCGGCCATCATCTCGGCCTCTTTCAGCGCCTGCTGGATGCTCTGCACCGTGGCGTCGATGTTGACCACCACGCCGCGCTTCAGGCCGCTGGTGGCCGACACCCCCAGACCCGCCAGCCGCAACTCCCCCCCGGCCACGATCTCGCCCACCACCACCATCACCTTGTGGGTGCCGATGTCGAGCCCGACCACGAGGTCTTTGTATTCTTTGGCCATTCAGTTTCTCCGGGGCGCGGCGGCCGGCGAGGCGATGGTGACGTTGCGCAGGCGCACGGCGTAGCCGTCGGGGTGGCGCAGATCGGCGTGCAGGACGGGGGCCTTGAAGTGGCCAGTCACCTGCGTGATGGTGTCGACGAAGCGCCGGGCGCGGGCCAGCACTTCCTCCTGGCTGCCGCGCCCGAGCTCGATGGCCACACCGCCATCCAGCTCAGCCCGCCAGGATCCGCGCCCGCTCAGGCTCAGGCGTTCCACCTCGCGTTCGTGCCGGCCAAACAGGCCCTGCAGTTGGCCCAGCATCTGAAGCATCTGCGCTGCGCTGCCCTCGGGGCCGGCCAGGACGGGCAGGTCCTCATCTTCGACATCGCCCACGTTGGCCTCGAACACCTCGCCCACGTGGTTGACCAGCTTCTCGTGGTCTTGAGCGCCTTTCCACAGGGCCACGGCACGGTGCTCCTCCAGGCGCACCGCCAGGCCATCGGGCCAGACCCGCCGCACCACCGCCTTGCGCACCCAGGGCACGGCCTCGAAGGCCTGCCGGGCCTGCTGGAGGTCGGTGCCGAAGAAGTTGCCCGACAGGCGCGGCATGGCGTTCGCCCGCACGGTAGAGACGCTGTTGCGCTGCAGTTCGCCTTCGAGCTGGACGAAGCGCACCGGGAACCAGGAGGTACGGCCCACCCACAGGGCGGCCGCCGCCAGCAGGGCCCCGGCGGCCAGCGCGAAGACGGCCGTGGAGGCAGCGTTCATCAGGCGCACATCCAGGGGCAGGCTGAGGTCGGCGGCCATCAGGCGGCTCCTTGCGCGCCGGGGCAGGCGGCGGCAGGCGTGCTGTCCAGCCGGGCGTCTGCCAGCAGGCGCAGGCAAAGATCGGGGTAGGAGATGCCAGCCGCCCGCGCCGACATCGGCACCAGCGAGTGGCTGGTCATGCCCGGCGAGGTGTTCATCTCCAGCAGGAAAGGCTGCCGGTCACGGGCGCGGATCATCAGGTCCGCGCGGCCCCAGCCACGACACCCCAGAGAGCGGTAGGCCTCCAGCACGATGCGCTGGATTTCGGCCTCTTCGGCCGCCGCCAACCCGCTGGGGCAGTGATAGATCACGTCGTCGGTGAAGTACTTGTTCTGATAGTCGTAGGCGCCTTGAGGCGCCTGGATGCGCACCACCGGCAACGCCCTGGCCGAGACACCGCTGCCGAGCACGGGGCAGGTGACTTCCTCGCCCTCGATGAACTCCTCGCACAGCACGTCCGGGTCATGGCGGGAAGCCAGCCGCACTGCATCCTGCATCTGAGAGTATCCCGCCACTTTGGTCACGCCGATGGAGGAACCTTCCCTAGGGGGCTTCACGATCAAGGGCAGGCCGATCTCGTCAGGCACGGCCATCACCACCTCGCGCTGCTGGCGCTCGGGCGCCAGCCACACCCAGCGTGGCGTGGGCAGCCCCTCGGAGCGCCACACGCGCTTGGTCATCACCTTGTCCATGGCGATGGCGCTGGCCATCACGCCCGAGCCGGTGTAGGGCAGCCCCAGCAACTCCAACGCGCCCTGCACCGTGCCATCCTCGCCGTGGCGTCCGTGCAACGCGATGAAGATGCGGTCGAACCCCTCGGTCTTCAGGTCCCCAAGCGGGCGCTGCGCGGGATCGAAGGCGTGGGCGTCCACGCCACGCGAGCGCAGGGCCTCCAGCACGCCCGTGCCGGACATCAACGAGACCTCACGCTCGGCGCTGTCACCGCCCATCAGCACGGCCACCCGCCCCAGCCCGGGGACATGCATTGCAGTGGTGCTCATGCGCGCCCTCCTGGCACCGGGGCCTGCGCAGCAGCCGAGGCGGAGACGGCGCCGGCCAGCAGGTCGCGCAGCTTCTGCGGCACGGTACCGATGGAACCGGCGCCCATCGTGATGACCACGTCGCCATCGCGCACGAAGTCGGCAATGGCCTGCGGCATGCGTGCGATGTCGTCGACGAACACGGGGTCCAGGCGGCCGGCCACGCGCAGTGCGCGCGCCAGAGCCCGGCCGTCGGCAGCGACGATGGGCGCTTCACCAGCGGGGTACACCTCGGACAGGAGCAGGGCGTCGGCGGTGCCCATCACCTGCACGAAGTCTTCGAAGCAATCCCGGGTGCGGGTGTAGCGGTGCGGCTGGAACGCCAGCACCAGGCGCCGGCCGGGGAAGGCGCCACGCGCAGCGGCGATGACGGCCGCCATCTCCACCGGGTGGTGGCCATAGTCGTCGATGAAAGTGAAGGCGCCGCCGCCCTGGCCCACGGCGACGGGCAGTTCACCCCAGCGCTGGAAGCGCCGGCCCACGCCACGGAAGCCTGCCAATGCGCGCAGCACGGCCTCGTCGGGCAACTCCAGCGCCTGCGCCACGGCGATGGCCGCCAGGGCGTTGCGCACGTTGTGCACGCCGGCCAGATTCAAGGTCACCAGCAGGTCCGGCAGCGGTGCCGCACCCGCCACCCCCAGGCCGGCCACGCGCCGGCAGGTGAAGCGCATCTGGCCGCCCGGCACGGCCTGCACGTCCAGGGCGCGCACCTGCGCATCCTCGCCCAGGCCATAGCCGATGACGGGACGCGAAATCATGGGCAGGATGGAGCGCACACCGGGGTCGTCGATGCACAGCACGGCCGCGCCGTAGAACGGCAGCCGGTGCAGGAATTCCACGAACGCCCCGCGCAGCCGCGTGAGGTCGTGGCCGTAGGTGTCCATGTGGTCCGCGTCGATGTTGGTCACCACCGACATCACCGGGCTCAGGTGCAGGAAGGAGGCATCGCTTTCGTCGGCCTCCACCACGATGAGGTCACCGGCACCCAGGCGCGAGTTGGTGCCCGCGCTCACGAGCTTGCCGCCGATGACGAAGGTGGGGTCCACGCCGGCCTCGGCCAGCACGCTGGCCACCAGCGAGGTGGTGGTGGTCTTGCCATGTGTGCCAGCGATGGCGATGCCCTGCTTCAGGCGCATCAACTCGGCCAGCAGCACGGCGCGTGCCACCACCGGCACTTTGCGGGCACGTGCGGCCAGCACCTCGGGGTTGTCGGCTTTCACGGCCGTGGAGGTGACGACCGCCTGCGCACCCTTGATCTGGCCGGCTGCGTGGCCGATGAAGACGCGCACGCCCAGACTCGCCAGACGCTGGGTAACCGTGCTCTCCGCAGCGTCCGAGCCCGAGACGCGGTAGCCCAGGTTGTGGAGGATCTCGGCGATGCCGCTCATGCCGGCACCACCAATGCCCACGAAGTGGATGTGCTTGACGGCGTGCTTCATGCGCGCTTCCTCAGCAGTTGCTGCAACTCGTCGGCGACGCGGGCAGCCGCCTGCGGCCGGGCCAAGCTGCGCGCACGCAGGGCCATGTCCAGCAAGGTCTCGCGGTCCAGCGCCTGCAGGCGCTGTGCCAGGGCCTGCGGCGTGAGTTCGGACTGCGGCACGTGCACGGCCGCGCCCTGCCCCGCCAGCCACTGGGCGTTGTCGCGCTGGTGCGAGGTGGTGCTCACCACCAGCGGCACCAGCACGCTGGCCACGCCGGCAGCGCACAGCTCGCTGACGGTGACGGCGCCGGCACGACACAGCACCAGATCGCACTCGCCCAGCTCGGTGGCCATGTCGTCGATGAAGGGCCTCACGTCCGCCTGCACGTCCGCCGCTGTGTAGGCGGCGCGCACCTCATCGGCCTGCGCCGCGCCCGTCTGGTGCACCACCACCGGCCGCGCCGCCGCCGCCATCAGCGACAGCGCCTGCGGGACCATGCGGTTCAGCGCCTGAGCCCCCAGGCTGCCCCCCACCACCAGCAAGCGCAGCGCGCCGCTGCGGCCGGCCAGGCGCTGCTCGGGCGCGGGCAGCGCCTCGATCTCGGCACGCACCGGATTGCCCGTGACCACGCCCACCTTCACGCCCTTGGCCGCCGGGCCGTCAAAGCCGAAGGCCAAGCGGTCGGCCACGGGCAGCAGGCTCTTGTTGGACAGCAGCAGCGCCGCATCGGCATTCACCAGCATCAGCGGCTTGCCCAGCAGGCTGGCCATCAGCCCGCCAGGGAAACAGACATACCCCCCCATGCCCAGCACCACATCGGCACCGCGGCGCCGCAGGATGCGCAGGCAGTCCCAGAAGGCCTTGAGCAGGCGCAGGCCACCCGTGGCGGTGTGCAGCAGCCCCTTGCCGCGCAGGCCGCTGAAGGCGATGGTGTCCATCGGAATGCTGGCAGGCGGCACCAGACGGTTCTCCATGCCATGCGTGGTGCCCAGCCAGCTCACCGTCCAGCCCCTGGAGCGCGCTTCCCGCGCCACGGCCAGCCCCGGCATGATGTGCCCGCCCGTGCCTGCGGCCATGATGACCAGATGCGGCGCCCGGCTCATGCTCGGCCTCCTCGCATGAGGGCTCTGTTCTGGCTACGCCGGAGCAGCCCTGCGGCTGCCGCCGCATGCCGCCTCACGATGTTCGGCGGCATCCTCATGCTCGGCCTCCTCGCATGAGGGCTCTGTTCTCGATGTCGACACGGAGCACCAGGGCCAGGGCGATCAGGTTCATCAGGATGCCGGAGCCGCCAAAACTCATCAGCGGCAGCGTCAGGCCCTTGGTGGGCAGCACGCCCAGGTTCACGCCCATGTTGATGAACGCCTGGCCAGCGAACCAGATGGCAATGCCCTGGGCCATCAGGCCGGCGAACACGCGGTCCAGCGCGATGGCCTGGCGGCCGATGTTGACGATACGGCGCACCATCCAGAAGAAGCCGACGATCACTGCCAGCACGCCCACCAGGCCCAGTTCCTCGCCAATGACCGCCAGCAGGAAATCGGTGTGGGCCTCGGGCAGGTAGTGCAACTTCTCCACGGACGAGCCCAGACCTTGCCCGAACAGGCCGCCGCGGCCGAAGGCGATGAGCGAATGCGTGAGCTGGTACGCCTTGCCCTGCGCGTTGGCCGGGTCCCAGGGGTCCAGGTAGGCCAGGATGCGGCCCCGGCGCAGTTCGTCGAAGGCGATGATCATGGCCAGCGCGGCGATGGCCATCGCGGCGATGAGGAAGAACATGCGGGCATTGACACCGCCCAGGAACAGCACCCCCATCGAGATGGTGGCGATCACGATGAAGGCGCCCATGTCAGGCTGGCGCAGCAGCAGCAGGCCCACCACCAGCACCGCCATGGCCATGGGCCAGACGGCCCGGACGAAGTTCTCCCGCGCGTCCATCTTGCGCACCATGTAGCTGGCCGCGTACATGGCCATGGCCAGCTTGGCGTACTCCGAGGGCTGGAAGTTCATCACCCCCAGCGGAATCCAGCGCCGAGAAAAGTTGACCACCTTGCCAATGCCCGGGATCAACACCAGGACCAGCAGCACCAGCGCCAGGATGAAGAGGTAGCCGGCGTACTTCTCCCACCAGGCCAGCGGAATCTGCAGCACCAGCAGCGCCATCACCGTGGCGATGCCGATGGACAGCAGGTGGCGGCTGAGGAAGTGCGTGGCGGCATAGCGCGCGAACTTGGGGTTGTCGGGCAGGGCCACGGAGGCGGAATAAACCATCACCACGCCCAGTGCGACCAGCGCCAGGGCCACGGCCACGAAGGCTTGATCGAAACCCGTGATGCGGGTGACGCCGGAGGAGCGCAGTTCGACCCGATCACGTACAGGCAAGGCCTGAGAAGAGCCGTCCAGGCCAGCAGCGGAGCGCCCGGGCAGGACGGCCGACAGACCCCCACGCAAATGGGAGCGCAACGCTCCCCAGGCGGCAGGCACCCGCCCCCCACGGCTGGCGTCTGTGGACATGGAAGCGCCGCGGGCATTCATGCCACCACCTCACCCTGCTCGGCCGCCCAATCCCGCACCGCCTGGACGAAGACCTCGGCGCGGTGGCCGTAGTTCCTGAACATGTCCCAGCTGGCACAGGCCGGGCTGAGCAGCACCGCGTC
>JBILSM010000225.1:0-3334 GCA_044372085.1 Rubrivivax sp. | reverse complement strand
GTGGACGGCGTCAGACCAGTGCGCGAGTTCCTGCAGAAGCAACCGCTGACCTTTGCGGTCGGCATGGCCGGCCTGGACGGCAGTGCCTTGAGCCGGCAGTTGGGCAACGAACAAGGAGCCCTGCCCTTCACCGCTGTGTTCGACCGCCGTGGCCACCTGGCGCATCGCAAACTGGGGCAGACCGATTTCGAGGAACTGTCGGCCTGGGCCCGCGGCCTCTGACCGGGCGGCTCCGGCGCGCAGCGCGGCCCCCAAGGGTGGACGCCAGACCGATGCGTTGGCTGCTGTGTGGACGGGATTCACAGTGGGCGCCCCCAAGGGTCATCCATCACGCTATGGCACTTAAGTTTCGCCAAATGTAGTGATCTCGCATTCTCTTTTGCCAAACACCTGAGATCCGCATCACCTCACCCGGCTCGGCCCGGGCCCGTCGACAACGAGCCTGAAGACCGCATCACGCTCGCCTTCGGACTTGAAGTTCAAAGCAAGTTGACTGCAAATCCCTGCAGTTCATTACACTGCGCGCTTGTCTCGCGAGAAGACGCTACCCGAGGACCCCCATGGATCTGCGCAAGCTCAAGACCCTGATCGATCTCGTTTCGGAATCCAGCATCTCCGAGCTAGAGATCACCGAACCCGAAGGCAAGGTCAGGATCGTCAAGGCAGGACAACCCATGGTCGGCGTTGTGCCAGCGGCTGGGGTCAACCCCGCGCCTGCAGTCCTGGCGGCGGTTGCGCCAACCGCTCCTGCGGCGGCGCCTGCGGCAGCCACCCCAGGCGCCGCGGAAGTGCCCGAGGCCAAGGTGATCAAGTCCCCCATGGTGGGCACCTTCTACCGCTCGGCCAGCCCGGGTGCCAAGGCTTTCGTCGATGTGGGCAGCACGGTCAAGGCCGGTGAGCCGGTTTGCATCATCGAAGCCATGAAGATCATGAACGAGATCGAAGCCGACCTGGGCGGCACCATCGCCCGCATCCTGTGCGAGAACGGCCAGGCCGTGGAATTCGGGCAACCGCTGTTCGTCCTGGAATAGGGCGATCGACATGTTCAAGAAGATCCTGATCGCCAACCGCGGCGAGATCGCGCTGCGGATCCAGCGCGCCTGCCGCGAGATGGGCATCAAGTCGGTGGTGGTGTACTCCGAGGCCGACCGCGAGGCCAAATACGTGAAGCTGGCCGACGAGGCGGTGTGCATCGGCCCGGCCCCTTCGGCGCAGAGCTATCTGCACATGCCCGCGATCATCTCCACGGCGGAGGTGACCGATGCCGAAGCCATCCACCCCGGCTATGGCTTCCTGAGCGAGAACGCAGACTTTGCCGAGCGCGTGGAAAAGAGCGGCTTCGTCTTCATCGGGCCCACGCCGGAGTCGATCCGCATCATGGGCGACAAGGTCTCGGCCAAGCAGGCGATGCTCAAGTCAGGGGTGCCTTGCGTGCCGGGCTCCGAGGGCGCCCTGCCCGAAGATCCGAAGGAGATCATCCGCATCGGCCGCTCGGTGGGCTACCCGGTCATCATCAAGGCTGCGGGCGGGGGCGGTGGTCGGGGGATGCGGGTCGTCCACACCGAAGCTGCCCTGATCCACGCCGTGCAGACCACGCGGACCGAGGCGGGGGCCGCCTTCGGCAACCCGTCGGTCTACATGGAGAAGTTCCTGGAGAACCCACGGCATGTGGAAATCCAGGTGCTGGCCGACGGCCAGCGCGGCGCCGTGTGGCTGGGCGAGCGCGACTGCTCGATGCAGCGCCGCCACCAGAAGGTGATCGAGGAAGCCCCGGCGCCCGGCATCCCGCGCCGGGTGATCGAGAAGATCGGCGACCGCTGCACCGCAGCCTGCCTGAAGATCGGCTACCGCGGCGCCGGAACCTTCGAGTTCCTCTACGAGAACGGCGAGTTCTACTTCATCGAGATGAACACGCGGGTGCAGGTCGAACACCCCGTGACCGAACTGGTCACCGGCATCGACATCGTGCAGATGCAGATCCGCATCGCCGCCGGACAGAAGCTGCCCTTCAACCAGCGCGCCATCCAGCTCAAGGGCCACGCGATCGAGTGCCGGGTCAACGCCGAGCACCCGTACACCTTCGTGCCCTCGCCGGGCCGCATCACGATGTGGCACTCCCCCGGTGGCCCCGGCGTGCGCGTGGACTCGCATGCCTACACCAACTACACCGTGCCGCCCAACTACGACTCCATGATCGGCAAGATCATCGTCTACGGCGACACCCGCGAGCAGGCGCTGGCCCGCATGCGCACCGCCTTGTCCGAGACGGTGGTCGAGGGCATCCAGACCAACATTCCCCTGCACCGCGAACTGATGGTGGACTCCGGCTTCTGCGCCGGCGGCACGAGCATCCACTACCTGGAAAAGTGGCTGGCGCAGCGTAAGAAGTGAAGCGCCGATGTTCGAACTGACCCTGGGCTGCCCGCAGGCCCTCGTCGAGGCTGTCGCTGACGCCTTGAGCGACGAATTGGAAGCGCTGTCAGTCTCCGTCGAGGACGCCGATGCGGACAGCCCCGCCGAACAGGCCTTGTACGGCGAACCCGGCCTGCCCCCACCCCAAGCGGGCTGGGAGCGCTCCACGCTACGGGCGCTGTTCGAAACCGAAGCCCAGGCCACGGGCGCGGTGACGCTGTTGATGGCCCAGGACTGGGCTAAGGGGCTCGCCTTGATCGCCATGGGGCCGGTGGCCGACGAAGACTGGGTTCGTCTGACGCAGTCCCAGTTCACGCCCGTGCAGATCACACCCAGGTTCTGGATCGTTCCCACCTGGCACGAGCCCCCCGCTGGCGACCATCGGGTGATTCGGCTCGATCCCGGCCTGGCCTTTGGCACCGGATCACACCCGACCACCCGGATGTGCCTGCGCTGGATTGCAGCCCACGCCGATTCCGGGAAGCCCTGGCGCCGCGTGCTCGATTACGGCTGCGGTTCCGGCATCCTGGCCATTGCAGCCGCGCTGCATGGGGCCCTTGAGGTGGACGCGGTGGACATCGACCCGGCCGCGGTGCAGTCCAGCCAGGACAACGCGCAGGCCAACCGCGTGTCGCTGCGCTGCGGGCTGCCGGAACAGGCTGCCGGCACCTACCCTCTGGTGCTGGCCAACATCCTGGCCACGCCCTTGAAGCTGCTGGCCCCGTTGCTGTGCGGCCACCTGCAGCCGGCCGGCCACCTGGTGTTGGCGGGCATCCTCGAGCGGCAAGCGCAGGAGCTGTCCAGCGCCTATGCGCCTTGGGTGGACCTCGAGGTGACCGATCGCGAAGATGGCTGGATCCTGATGACCGGGCGCCGGCGCGAGGCCTGACGCCAGCGCCTGCTCTGGCCTGGCCGTGGCAAG
>JBILSM010000099.1:0-10904 GCA_044372085.1 Rubrivivax sp. | reverse complement strand
TCCTTCAGGCGGTGCACGCCGGTGGTGGTTTCCTCGGTCACGCCGATGATCTGCGCGCTCTTGCGGCTGTACCAAGTGGCGTCCTGCGCGAGCTTGGCCTTGATGGCGGCGTACAGGCAGGTTTCTTCTTCGCTGGTGGGATGGTTCAGCACCGACGCATCCTTCTCGGCGCGCTTGCCCAGGTGCATCAGCAGCGTGGCGTCGCCGCCATCGTCCAGGATCATGTTGGGGCCTTCACCGGCCGACCCGGCGGCGCCGAACTCGAAGATGCGGTGGGTGTAGTCCCAGTAGTCGTCCAGCGTCTCGCCCTTGTAGGCGAACACCGGCGTGCCCTGCACCACCAGCGCGGCGGCGGCGTGGTCTTGGGTGGAGAAGATGTTGCAGGACGCCCAGCGCACATCGGCACCCAGGGCCTGCAGCGTCTCCACCAGCACGGCGGTCTGGATGGTCATGTGCAGACTGCCGGTGACGCGCGCACCCTTGAGCGGCTGCTTGGAAGCGAACTCCTGGCGGATGGCCATCAGACCGGGCATCTCGGTCTCGGCGATCTTGATCTCCTTGCGGCCCCACTCGGCCAGCGAGAGGTCGGCAACGGCGTAGTCGCTGGTGTGCAGCGGCTTCAGAACGGCATTCATGGTCAGGCTCCTGTCAACGTTGAGGAACCCACAGCCCGAGCCGGGAAGACGAAGTCAGGAGGCCTGCTTCACTCACCCACGGATCGAACGTGCGGGTGAGCGCGGTTGCAAAGGAAGATTCCGAGCCTGGCTCCCTGCGCCTGAGCCCTGAAGGGGCTGGGCGGGAGTTGCAACGCTCCTCGGAATGCTGCGGATTCTATTCGCGACTGCGGCCAGAGCGTGACAATCCGCCGCAATGACCCGCCAACCTGCACCGCCACAGGCCCCGCGGCCGGCGCGCCCGCTGCGAGAAGCCCCCTTGCAAGCGCTGCGCAGCCTTCATGGCGTGATGACGGACATCGACGACACGCTCACCCGTGACGGGCAGATCGAGCCCACGGCGCTGCAGGCCCTGCATGCCTTGCACGCGGCCGGCTTGCCCGTCATCGCCATCACCGGCCGCCCGCTGGGCTGGAGCGAGCCTCTTGCCCGCGAGTGGCCGCTGGCCGCCCTGGTGGCCGAGAACGGCGCCGTGGCGCTGGTGCGCGACGGGGCCGAAGTGCACACCGAGTATGAGCAGGACGCCCTCACCCGGGCGCACAACGCCCAGCGGTTGCAGGCCGCCGCCCGGCGCATCCTTCGCGAGGTGCCGGGGGCCTTGCCGGCGCGTGACAGCGCCGGCCGCGTGACCGACATCGCCATCGACCACAGCGAGTTCACGCATCTGCCGCCCGAAGGCGTTGCCGCGGTGGTGGAGGTGATGCGGAAGGAAGGGATGACGGCCACGGTGAGCTCCATCCACATCAACGGATGGTTTGGCGACCACAGCAAGTGGACGGGTGCGCAGTGGATGCTGCGCCGGCTGTTCGGCCGCGACCTGCAGGCGGAACTGGCGCACTGGGTCTATGTGGGCGACTCCACCAACGACCAGGTGATGTTCGAGCGCTTTCCCATCAGCGTGGGCGTGTCCAATCTCAGGCGCTTTGCCGACGAACTGGTGCATTGGCCGGCGTGGATCACGCAGGGCGAGCGTGGCCAGGGATTTGCGGAGTTGGCGCAGGCGCTGCTGCAAGCCCGCCGGGCCGCTGCGCACGCATGAACACCCGCGCCCCTGGTCAGGCGGGAGGCGAACTCGCCATCGCCGCGGCGCTGGCCCTGGCCGCGGCGGTGTCGCTGGGGCTCGCGCGCTTTTCCTATGCGCTGCTGCTGCCGCCCATGCGCGCCGATCTGGGCTGGAGCTACTTCACCGCCGGGGCGATGAACACCGTGAACGCCCTGGGCTACCTGCTGGGGGCGCTGCTGGCCCCGCGCCTGCTGGGGCGCTTCGATGCGCGCCACTTCATGCTGACCGGCGGCGTGGTCGCCGCCGTGCTGCTGGCCTTGCACGCGGCCACGCGGCAGGACGCGCTGCTGTACCTGCTGCGCCTGGGCTGCGGCATGGCCAGCGCGGCCAGCTTCGTGGCGGGCGGCTTGCTGGCCGCCCGGCTGGCGCAGCGCGCGCCACAGCGCTCGGGCCTGCTGCTGGGCGTGTACTACGGTGGCGTGGGTCTGGGCATCGTGGCATCGGCCCTGGGGGTGCCGCCGCTGCTGGAGTCTGCCGGCCTGGGCTGGCCCGTGGCCTGGGCCGCGCTGGGCGCGCTGGCCCTGCTGTTGACCGTGGGCACCGCTGCAGGCACACGCTCGCTGGCCGCACCGCCCTCACCCGGCGCCCCGCGCGCGCCTTTCATCTGGCGACCTTTCGCCTTCGGCCTGGCCGGCTACGGCATGTTCGGCATCGGCTACATCGGCTACATGACCTTCATCATCACCTTGCTGCGCGAGCAGGGTCTGGGTGCCGGCACGGTGGTGGCCTTCTACGTGCTGCTGGGCCTGGGCGTCATCGCCTCGTCCTGGCTGTGGGCCGGGCTGCTGCAGCGCCACCGCGGTGGGCTGCCGCTGTCGCTGCTCAACGGCTTGCTGGCACTGGCCACCGCCCTGCCGCTGGCGGGCGGCCCGGCCGGCCTCGGGGTGGCCGTGGCGTTCGCCTCCGGCCTGTTGTTCGGCAGCGTGTTCCTGTCCGTCGTGGCCTCCACCACCGCGCTGGTGCGGCACAACCTGGCGCCCGCCGCCTGGCCTTCGGGCATCGCCGCGTTCACCATCGTCTTCGCCTTCGGGCAGATCGTGGGCCCCAGCGTCGTGGGCTGGATCGCCGACGGCCCCGGTGGCCTGGCCCGCGGCTTCGCCTTCAGCGCGGCGGCACTGGCGCTGGGCTCGGCGCTGGCGGCATTCCAGCGGCCAGCGCCTCCTTGACGAAGTCCAGCCGGTCCTGGCCGAAGAACATCTGCGCGCCCACGAAGAAGGTGGGTGCACCGAACGTGCCACGCGCCACCGAGGCCTCGGTGCGCGCGATCAGGTCGGCCTTGACTTCGGGGTCGGCCACCAGGGCCATGAAGGCCGTGGCATCGAAGCCGGCATCTGCCAGCACGGCGGCAACTTCGCCAGGGTCGTTCAAGTTGCGTGTGTCCACCCACAGGGCGCGGTACATCGTGTCGGCATAACGCTTGAAGTCGTCTGGCTGGCGCATCAGCATGCCGCACGCGCCGCGCATCAGCGTCAGGGTGTTGACCGGAAAGTGCGGGTTCATGGCGAAGGGCACGCCCCAGCGCCGGGCCCAGCGCGCCATGTCTTCGTTCATCCAGCGGCCCTTGGCGGGCACGGTGATCGGGCTGGCGTTGCCCGTGGCCTTGAACACGCCGCCCAGCAGCACGGGGTGCCACACCAGCGTGGCCCCGGTATCCTGCGCGATGCGCGGCACCTGGGTGTAGGCCAGGTAGCTGGTGGGGCTGCCGAAGTCGAAGTGAAATTCCAGCGTCTGGGTGCTCATGGGGGTCCTCGGAGGTGGATGGTCCGCAGTCGCGGTGCCACCGTGTGTGCCTTGTGCTTCAGGTCTTGATGCCCTTGTCGAACGCCGGCCGGGCTTCAAGGCGCTTGACGTAGGCGTGCAGGTTGGCCATGTCCTCGGGCATGCAGCCCAGGTGTCGGGCCATGTAGCAGGCGTGGCCGAGCATGAAGTCCACGCCTGACAACGCACCGATCATGAACTCGCGTCCGGCCAGCGCTTCGTTCAGCGGCTCCAGCGTCTTGGTCAGCAGGCGCCTGGCCTGACCCAGAATCTCCTCGTTGCGCCGCTCTGGCGACAGCAGCAGGGTCTGCACGACGATGGTGTTGATCGGCGGCATGACCATGCCCTCGCAGTAGTGGAACCACTGCAGATAGCGGGGGAAGAGCGGTGAGTCCACCGCCGGCTTCAGTGCTCCGTTGCTGTGGCGCGCGATGAGGTATTCGATGATCGCGCCCGACTCATACAGCATCACATCGCCGTCTTCCAGCACCGGCACGCGGCCCAGCGGGTGGCGCGCGCGGTGCTCGTCGGACTTCAGCGCCCGGGGGTGAAACTCCATGCGGTTGAGCTCATAGGGCAGTTGCAACTCTTCCAGCAGCCAGACGATGCGGCCGGCGCGGCTGTTGGGGGCGTGGTGCAGCTTCAGCATGGGGTGCTCCTACTTGAGATCGGGGTTGGGGGCATGGTTCCACCAGGCCAGGTCGGAATGGGCGCGCAGGTCCAGCTCGAAGGTCCAGGCCCATCGGCCCGAGGTCGGCCTCGATGGAGGTGACCAGTTGCTCGATGCTGCCTTCTTCCACCGCATTGAGCAGGTGGCCGCTGGCCGAGCCGCCGGTGGCGTTGATCTCCGCCACCAGCTTGTCCAGCCCCGCCTGGTCGCTGCGGCGCGCCACGCAGGCGTGGTAGCCGTCGCGCGCGAAGCGCTTGGCGACATGGCCGCCGATGCCGGCACCGGCACCGGCACCGGCACCGGCACCGAGGATCAGGCAGACGGGTGGGGGCATGGACACTTCCTTCGAGATCCGCATTGTCATTATGAACCTGCAGGTACAGAATGAAAGCATGGCCCGCCCCCTTGCATTCGATCGACCGCAAGCCGTGAACCGGGCACTGGCGCTGTTCTGGCGCCAGGGCTACCAGGCCACCACGCTGGCCGATCTGCTGCAGGCCATGGGCATCGGGCGCAGCAGCTTCTACGCCGCGTTCACCGACAAGAGGACCTTCTTCATCGAGTGTCTGGATCTGTGGGCCACGCGCACGCTGGACCTGTTTCAACACGCCCGCACGCAAAAGCCGCCGGTGGACGCGCTGCAGGATTTCTTCGAGCGCAGCTTCGTCGTGGCTCGCGGTACCAAGGCCCATTGGGGTTGCATGCTGGTGAACACCGTGCTCGAGATGGCCGGCGTCGACGACGAGCTCGCTGCCCGGGCCAGCCGGCACCTGCAGGAAATGCAGCAGGTCTTCCAGGTCTGCCTGCAGGACGCAGGAGCCTCACCGGCCCGTGCCGAGGAACTGGCCGCCATGCTGATGCTGTTCAACGAGGGCATCCGCGTGTCAAGCCGCCGCCGGCTGCCCGATGTGCAACACCTGCAGCCCATCGCCACCACCTTCCGCTTGATCAGGAGCGCGATCGCGTGAACGCCATCCCCACACCCACCTGCAGCCGCGCTCATGCAGGACGCGGCCCCGACTTGCACAGGGAGCACCCATGACGGAGAACAAACGCACCGCTTTGTGGCTGGTGCTGCTGGCAGCGGCAGGGACTTTCGCGCTCACCATGGGCACGCGCCAGACCATGGGGTTGTTCCTGTCGCCGCTGAACACCGCCACCGGCCTGGGCCTGGCCAGCATCAGCCTGGCCTTCGCGTTCGGGCAGTTGTGGTGGGGGCTCACGCAGCCGTTTGCTGGTGCCATGGCCGACAAGATCGGCGCCGGGCGCGTGCTCTTCATCGGTGCGCTGCTGGTGGCGACGGGCACCTTCATCACCCCCTACATGACCAGCACCTGGGGACTGATCCTGGCCATCGGCGTGCTGTCGGCGGGCGGGGCAGGCATGGCGGGGCCGGCCGTGCTGATGGCCGCCACCACGCGGCTGATTCCGCCCGAACGCCGGGGGCTGGCCACGGGCATCGTCAACACCGGCGGCTCCTTCGGGCAGTTCGCCTTGGCGCCCGTCGCGGCGACGCTGATAGTCGGTCTGGGCTGGGCCAACGCGATGCAGATCATGGGACTGCTGGTACTGCTGTGCCTGCCGGCGGCGTTCCTGCTGCGCGGCAATTCACTGCAGGCCGCCCCGGCTGGCCAGAAGGTGCTGGGCACGCGAGAAGCCATCCGCGACGCGCTTCGCAACCGCAGCTATCTGCTGCTGGGTGCCGGCTTCTTCGTCTGCGGCTTTCACGTGGCGTTTCTCGCCACGCACCTGCCGGGTGTCATTGCGTCCTGCGGGCTGCCCACCGCCTGGGCCGGCTGGTCATTGGCCCTGTTGGGCCTCTTCAACATCGTGGGCAGCGTGGCCGCGGGCTGGGCCATGGGCCGCTGGCGCATGAAGTCGCTGCTGTCGCTGGTTTACGCCACGCGTGCGCTGGCCGTGCTGGTATTCCTGCTCGCGCCCAAGACCGGCCCGGTCGTGCTGGCTTTCTCCGCGGTGATGGGGCTGACCTTCTTGTCCACCGTGCCACCCACGGCGGGCCTGGTGGCGAAGTTCTTCGGGCCGACCAACATGGCCACGTTGTTCGGCCTCGTGATGTTCTCGCACCAGATCGGCGGCTTCCTGGGAGCCTGGCTGGGCGGCAAGGTGTTCGAGGCCACCGGGTCGTACGACTGGATCTGGTACATCGACATCGTGCTGGCCGTGGGCGCTGCGCTGTTGCACCTGCCAATCCGCGAAGCACCGCTGCGCCGTGCGGAGACGGCCGCCGCGGCCACCCCCTGAAGCCGCGCAGCGCGGGTGATCGCGCCTGACATGATCGGCCCCAGCGGTTCCGTCCGCGCGAGTTGCACGCCAATGTCCGCCGCGAACCCACCGACCCGCATCAACCAAGACCAGCACCGCTCATGAGCATCCCGCCGACCCCCCAGGACCTGCCCCTTGCCGGGGTGCGCGTGGTGGAGTTCACGCACATGGTGATGGGCCCCACCTGCGGCATGATCCTGGCGGATCTGGGCGCCGAGGTGGTCAAGGTCGAACCCCTGGAAGGTGACGCCACGCGCCAGCTACTGGGCTCGGGCGCCGGCTTCTTCGGCCTGTTCAACCGCAACAAGCGCAGCCTCGCGGTGGACGTGAAGAGCCCGCGTGGGCGCGAGATCGTGCTGCGCCTGGCCGCGGGCGCGGATGTCTTCAGCGAAAACTTCAAGGCCGGCACCCTGGAGCGCACGGGCCTGGGCTACGAGGCGCTGGCGCGGCTGAACCCGCGGCTGGTGTACGTCTCGCACAAGGGGTTCCTGCCCGGCCCCTACGAGCACCGCACCGCGCTGGACGAGGTGGTGCAGATGATGGGGGGCCTGGCCTACATGACGGGCCCGGAAGGCCGCCCGTTGCGGGCCGGCACCAGCGTCAACGACATCATGGGCGGCATGTTCGGCGCCATCGGCGCGATGGCGGCGCTGGCCCAGCGCGAACGCACGGGACGCGGCCAGCAGGTGCAAAGCGCGCTGTTCGAGAACAACGTGCTGCTGGTGGCGCAGCACATGATGCAGTACGCCGTCACGGGCAAGCCGGCGGCGCCCATGCCCAGCCGCATCAGCGCCTGGGCGCTGTACGACGTGTTCACCGTGCAAGAGGGCGAGCAGATCTTCCTGGCGGCCGTGAGCGACACGCAGTGGGCCTTGCTATGCGACGAGTTCGGCTGGGTCACCTGGAAGGCGGACCCGCAGCTGGCCAGCAACAACCTGCGCGTCCAGGCGCGCGCCTGGCTGCTGCCGCTGCTGCGCGAACGCTTCGGCGCGTTCAGCGCGCGCGAGCTGGCAAACCGATTCGAGAAGAACGGCCTGCCCTATGCGCCCATCACACGGCCGCAGGACTTGTTCGACGACCCCCATCTGGGCAGCACCGGCGGCCTGGCCCCCGTGACGCTGCCCGCCGACGCCAGCAGCGCCGGGCATGAGCTGACCACGCGCACCGCACTGCTGCCCATCACGATGGGCGGGCAGCGACTGCCGCTGCGCGCGCCGCCGCCCGGCGTCGGGGAACACACGCAGGAGCTGCTGGCGGAACTGGGCTACGGTGCGGACGACATCGCCGCCCTGGTCCGGGACGGGGTGGTAGGCGTGCCCCCAGCTTCTGGGTAAGCGTCGAGCTTCACGCCAGGCAAGCGCTGGCGCGCGGACTTGGGTGATTGCCCGGATTGCGGGATCGTGCTTCCCTTCGTTCAATCGCGGTGCCGAACACGCATCCAAGGAGATTTCACGATGATGTTGTTGAGAACCGCCGCGCTCGCGCTGGCCTTCGCAGCCCTGAGCAGTGCGCTGCAGGCGCAAGGCACTGACTTCCCGCGCCAGCAACCGATCCGCATGGTGGTGACCTTTCCGCCCGGTGGCAGTGCTGACGCCGTCGTGCGCATGCTGTTGCCGCGGCTCAACGAGCGGCTCGGGCAACAAGTCGTCGTGGACAACCGTCCCGGCGCTGGCGGCAACATCGGCCTCGCCGTCGTCGCCAAGGCACCGGCCGATGGCTACACGCTGGGCGTCGGTGCGGCCGGCGCCTTGGCGGCCAACAGCAGCCTGTACGACAAGATGCCCTTCGATCCCTTGAAGGACTTCAAGCCGGTGAGCATGCTGGCGGCTATACCCTTCGTGATCGTCGGCCACCCCTCTCTTGCAGCGAAGACGCAGCCCGAACTGTTGGCCGTGGCGCGGGCACAGCCCGGCAAGCTGTCCATCGGCCATGGCGGCAACGGCACGGCCATGCACCTGTCAGCCGCTTTGTTCGCGCAGCTGGGCCAAGTGAAGCTGGTGGAAGTGCCCTACAGGGGCTCCGGGCCCGCGGCCCTGGACGTGCTGGCGGGCAATGTGCAGCTCGGGGTGGTGGACCTGCCCGCGGCGCTGCAGCACATCCGTGCGGGCAAGCTCACCGCCTTTGCCGTCACCAGCCCGCAGCGCCTGCCGCAGCTGCCCGACGTACCCACCGTGGCCGAAGCGGGCCTGGCAGGCTACGACTCCACCGGCTGGTTCGGCGTGGTGGCTCCGGCCGGCACGCCGACCGCCATCATCGACAGACTCAGCGCCGACATCAATGCTGTGCTCGGTGATGAACAGATCAGGACCAGCATGCGCAACCTGGGTGTGGAGCCTGCGCCCAGCCGGCCCGCAGCGTTCGAGGCCTACATCCGTGCCGAAACCCAGAAGTGGGCCCGGGTGATCCAGCAGGCCAACATCAAGATCGACCCGTGAACGCGCTGCCTGAGCTGGACGCCGATGTGCTGGTGGTGGGGGCGGGCCCGGTCGGGCTGACCCTGGCCATGGACCTGTCGGCTCGCGGTATGCGCGTGGCCATCGCCGAGACGCGGCGCTACGCAGAGCCGCCGAACGTGAAGTGCAACCACGTCTCGGCCCGTTCCATGGAACGGTTCCGCCTGCTGGGCGTGGCACACAAGCTGCGCACTGCGGGCCTGCCCGCGGAGTACCCCAACGATGTGGTGTTCCGCACCAGCGTCTGTGGCACGGAACTCACCCGCATTCCCATTCCAGGCCGCGCCGAACGCTACACCTCCCGCGAGGGCCCCGACACGTGGTGGCCCACGCCAGAGCCCCCGCACCGCATCAACCAGACCTACCTGGAGCCGATCCTGCTTGAGCACACGGCTGCGCTGCCGGGCGTCACCCTGCTGAACCGCACGCTGTTGGTTGATTTCCACCAGGAGGCCGGTGCCGTGCAGGCGCTGGCCACCGACCTGGACAGCGGCCAGCAGCGGCGCATCCGCGCCCGCTATCTGGTGGGCTGTGACGGTGGCAGCTCCATGGTGCGCAAGGCCATGGGCGCTCGGCTGGAAGGCACCCCCGTGATCCAGCGTGTGCAGTCCACCTGCATCCGCGCGCCGGGGCTGCGCGAGCGCATTCCGGGCAAGCCCGCGTGGTCGTACTACTCGGTCAATCCCCGCCGCTGCGGCACCGTGTTTGCCATCGACGGCCTGGAGACCTGGCTGGTGCACAACCACCTCAATCCGGACGAGCCGGAGTTCGACTCCATCGATCGCGATTGGTCCATCCGCCAGATCCTGGGCGTGGGCGAAGACTTCCACTACGACGTGGTGAGCAAGGAAGACTGGGTGGGGCGCCGCCTGGTGGCCGACCGCTTCCGTGACCGCAACGTCTTCATCGCCGGGGATGCGGCCCACCTCTGGGTGCCCTACGCCGGCTACGGCATGAACGCCGGCATCGCGGACGCGCTGAACCTCTCCTGGCTGCTGGCGGCCCGGCTGCAGGGATGGGCAGACGAAGCGATCCTCGACGCCTATGAGGCGGAGCGCCAGCCCATCACGCTGCAGGTTTCGCATTTCGCGATGGAGCACGCGGCCAAGATGATCCGGGCCCGCCGTGCCGTGCCGCCCCACATCGAGGCGCAGGACGACGCGGGCCGTCTCGCCAGGCAGGAGATCGGGCGCGAAGCCTATGACCTGAACGTGCAGCAGTTCTGCTGCGCAGGGTTGAACTTCGGCTACTACTACGAGGCCTCACCCATCATCGTGGCGGACGAGGAAGCGCCGCCTGCGTACACCATGGGCGACTTCACGCCTTCCACGGTGCCGGGCTGCCGCGCGCCGCATCTCTGGCTTGCCGATGGCCGCTCCTTGTACGACGCCTTCGGTCCGGGTTACACCCTGCTGCGCCTGGACGCCACGGCGGAGGTGGCGCCCTTGACGCAGGCGGCGCACCTGCGCGGCGTGCCCCTGACCGTGGTCGACCTGGGGGGCTTGCCGCTGCCGGCCGCGTACCGCCACAAGCTGGTGATCTGCCGCCACGACCAGCATGTGGCCTGGCGTGGCAATCAACTGCCGGACGACCCGGCGGCGCTGGTGGAACTCTTGAGAGGCGCCCGGGCGCCGAACTGAGCACCGGGCGCAGGGCCCGCCGACAATGCAGGCATGAGTACCTGGGTTCGCCTTGGAAGCCAGATGTGCCTGGCGCTGGCGGGTGCGGCAGCGGCCCTGGTCACCACGGCGGCTGCGGCCGCGCCTGCCGAGCCTTCGCAGGTTCAACAGCCGGTCAAGGCACAGACCCAGGTACACGAACTCGACGGCCACCGCGTCACGCTGGACGTCTACCCCGCCGCCAGCCCGCTGCGCGGGGCGGCCATCCTCTCGCACGGCTTCACGCGCAGTCGGCGCACGTTGGCGGGGCATGCGCAGGCGCTGGCCGATGTGGGCGTCCTGACGCTGACGCCGGACCTGCCTTGCACCTTCGACTTCCGCTGC
>JBILSM010000098.1:0-10934 GCA_044372085.1 Rubrivivax sp. | reverse complement strand
AAGCGGATCAACGGCATGCCTCATTATCAAGCGAGCCTTGACAACGGCTCATGATCCATTGGTTGTGATCGCCCCTGAAGCCGGCTGACACTCTTCCCGAATGCAGGACGGCGCCGAGAAGCGCCTCCTGGTCGAGCGCGCCAGGAAGCCCGACTGATCCTGGACCGGCGGCACGCCGCCGGGGCCCAGGCCTGCAAGCCACCTTCCCTTCTCCCCGCCCCCCCGCACACACACGGAGCAGACCTGACCATGCAAAGACGACAGTTCCTTCTCTCCACTTCCGCCACGGCGGGCCTGTACCTCGCAAGCCCTGGCGTGCGCGCGCAGGCGCTGCCCGACAGTGCCCGCATCCTGGCCGGCTTTGCGGCCGGCGGTACCGTGGACGTCACCGCGCGGCGCGTGGCAGACCGCCTGCGCGACGTGCTGGCCAAGTCGGTGGTGGTGGAGAACCGCACCGGCGCGGGTGGCCAGATCGCGCTGTCGGCACTGAAGACTTTTCCCGCTGATGGGCTGACGCTGCTGGTCACGCCCATGTCCATGCTGGGCATCTACCCGCACACCTACAAGAAGCTGCCCTACGACCCGGTGGCCGACTTCCAGCCGGTGTCCCAGGCCGTGCGCTTCGACTTCGGCTTTGCCGTGGGGCCCATGGTGCCACCCAGCGTGAAGACTTTGGGCGAGTTCATCACCTGGTGCAAGGCCAACATCAAGGACGCCAACTTCGGCAGCCCGGCCGCCGGTTCGGTGCCGCACTTCGTGGCGGAGTTGTTCGGCCGCTCCATCGGCATCGACCTCAAGCATGTGCCCTACCGGGGAACGCAGCCCGCCATTGCCGACCTGATGGGCGGCCAGATCGCGTCGGTATCCGGCCCGATGGGCGAGTTTCTGCAGCATCTGCCCACGGGCAAGGTGCGGCTGCTGGCCACCTCCGGTGCCGCCCGCAGCCGGTTTGCGCCCGAGGTGGCCACCTATGCCGAACAGGGTTTCAAGGACATCGTCTTCGACGAATGGTTCGGCATCTACATGCCAGCCAAGCCGTCGACCGAGGTCCTGAACCGCACCTCGGCCGCTGTGAGGGCGGCACTGGGCGCGGCCGACGTGGTGGAGGCGCTGGCCAAGATGGGCCTGGAGTCGCGCCCGTCATCTCCGGCAGAGTTGGCAGCGCTGCTGAAGAAGGACACCGAGCGCTGGGCACCGCTGATCAAGCAGATCGGGTTCACCGCCGACTCCTGACATGAACTCCCCCCTGCTTCAGGTGGCGGGCATCGGTGTCTCGCCCGATCACTACATCGACGGCCGCCGGGTGGCGTCGGCACCCCGCTTCGAGGTCTTCAGCCCGATACAGCAGCAGCCACTCGGGCAGGTCTGCGAAGCCGGCGCCGAGCAGGTGGAACTCGCCCTTCAGGCCGCCCAGCGCGCGTTCCCCGCCTGGGCTGCGCTGACGGCTGCGCAGCGCAAGCCCTACCTCGACCGCTTCGCGCAGGAGATCGGCAAGCGTGCCGACGCCTTCTGCGTGGTGGAGAGCAACGATGCAGGGGTGCTGTTGTCGCGCATGCGACATGGCGTGGTGCCCAGAGCGATGCTGAACCTCACCTGGTTCGCGCAGCATGCGCTGGGCCTGCAGGAACGGCCCATCGAAACCGACCAGGCCAGCCATCGGGTACGGCACGACCCGGCCGGCGTGGTGGTCATCATCACGCCCTGGAATTCGCCCCTGTTGCTGTCGACCTGGAAGCTGGGGCCGGCGCTGGCCGCCGGCAACACCTGCATCCTGAAGCCGCCGGAGTGGGCGCCGCTGACCTGCTCACTGCTGGCCGATGCCGCTGACGCCGCGGGGCTGCCGCCCGGGGTCTTCAACGTGGTGCAAGGCGCCGGGGCCACCACGGGTGCTCGGTTGGTGGCCGATCCGCGCATCGCCCGGGTGTCGTTCACGGGCAGCGTGCCTACCGCCCGCTTGATTGCACAAGCGGCAGGCGCAAATCTGGTGCCTTGCAGTCTGGAACTGGGCGGCAAGAGCCCCTTCATCGTGCTGGAGGACGCCGACCTGGAGAACGCCGCCGCCACCGGCACGCTGATGTACCGCAATGCCGGGCAGGTGTGCCTGGCCGGCACGCGGTTCCTGGTGCACGAGAAGGTGGCCGAGCCCTTCATCGCAGCCATGCGCGCCCACGTCGAGCGCCTGTGCGTGGGCGACCCGCGGCAAGCCGACACCGAGGTGGGGCCGATCATCCACCCGCGTCAGGTCCAGCGCGTGCTGGGCTACGTTCAGCGGGCCGTGGCCGCGGGTGCACAGGTGCTGTGGGGCGGTGGACCGCACCCCTTCGGCGCGCAGTATGTGCAGCCGACCATGCTCACAGGCGTGAAGCAGGACGACGAGATCGTGCAGAACGAGGTCTTCGGCCCGGTGCTGACGCTGCAGACCTTTGCCAGCGACGAGGAGGCCGTCGCCCTGGCCAATGGCACCGACTACGGACTGGGAGGCGTGTGCTTCGGCGAGACGGCGCATGCCGTGGCCCTGGCAGACCGCGTGCGCACCGGCTTCATCTGGATCAACAGCTTCGGCATCCGGGATCTGGAAGCCCCCTTCGGTGGCATCAAGCGCAGCGGCGTGGGCCGCGAGGGCGGCGATTGGAGCTTCGAGTTCTTCTGTGACGTCAAGGACGTGGTGGTGCCGAAGAAGCCTTTCAGGCCGAGCTTCAGCCACCGTTGAAAGGGACAACAAGATGGACGGAATGGTTGTGGGTGCGGCGCTGGTCTCGCACCACCCCGGCTTGATGCAGTGTGAGGAGTTCCGTGTGCTGCAAGGGGCCGGGGCAGACTCCGATCTGATTGCAGGCTACGCGCGTTTGCGGCAAAGGATCGCCGACGCGGACCCGCAGGTCGTGGTGATCTTTGACTCGCATTGGTTCACCACCGGCTACCACCTCGTGGACGGGGGCAAGCGCTACAGCGGCACCTACATCTCGGATGAAATGCCGTGGTATCTGCACGGCGTGCCGTATGACTACCTCGGTCACCCCGGCCTGGCAGCGCAGATCGAGACGGTCTCTCGGGAGCGGGGGGGCTACAACCGCGTGATCGCGCACCCTGATCTGGGCCGCCACTACGCAACCATCAATCTGGTCAAGCAGTTGCGACTGGAGGCGGCCGGCCTGCCCGTGGTCACGGTCAGTTCCTGCCAGAACTGTGACTGGCAGCACTTTCTCAACTCCGGCGAGGCCATCGGTGAAGCCATCCGCCGCAGCGGCTTGCGCGTGGTGCTGCTGGCTTCAGGTGCCCTCAGTCACAAGTTCAACGCCATCGACTGGAAGCCCAAGCATCCGCGCATCTTCCACGAGAGCAATGTCTCGCGCCCGGAGAACATCGAGAGCGACAAGGGCGCGATCGAACTGCTGTGCCGGGGACGACATGACCAGATCCTGGAGCGCTGGGACGGGGAGTACCGCAAGCTGCCTTGGGAAGCATTCGGCGCGCATTACCTTCAAATGGTCGGCGCGATGGGCGGCGCCCGTTGCACCGCAGCGGGTGAAAGACTGTCGGCCTACGAGAACGCGCGCGGCACCGGCAACATCCACCTCTGGTTCGACACCCTCCCGCACCAGCAGCCCCAGGCCGCCGGCCCGGACGGCGCGCCGGGACCTCAAGACCAGAAGGTGCCCGCATGAACTTCGAGTTCGGATTCAAGGAGCTGCCCGCCGTCCTGCGCGGCCCGCGGATCGAGCGCCGCCGCGTGCTGATCGGCGGCAGCGCGTTCTGGGGCACGATGCGTGACGACACCACGCTGGTGCTGGATGACGGCCGAGAGGTTGCGGCGGCCACGGCGCATTACCTGCCCCCGGTGAACCCGAGCAAGATCATCGCGGTGCACATCTCCTACACCTCGCGCAGCGTGGAGACGCGCAACAAGCCCAAGCCGACCGAGACGCCCACCTACTTCACCAAGCCGCCCACCTCGCTGAACGGCCATGGCGGCCAGATCCTCAAGCCGGCCGACTGCAAGTACCTCAACTACGAGGGCGAGTACGCCGTGGTCATCGGCCGGACCTGCCGCAACGTGACGCCTGACGAGGCGTGGGACTTCATCGAGGGGTTCTGCCCGGCCCTGGACATGGGTCTTCAGGACTTCCGAGACACCGACCAGGGCAGCATGCTGCGCGTCAAGGGCGCCGACACCCTGCTGCCCATCGGGCCGGGCATCGTGCGCGGTGTGAACCTGTTCGAGCAGACCCTGCGCACCTTCGTGGACGGGCGGGTCGTGCAGGAAGCCCACATCGGGAACGAGACGATCTGGGGCCCGCACTACGTCATCGCCGACCTCGCACGCCACATCACGCTGGTGCCGGGCGACGTCATCCTCATGGGCACTCCCTGCCACTCGCGCAGCGTGGACCCGGGGCACTACGTGGAGTGCGAGATCACCCAGATCGGCCGGGTGGGCGGCACGGTGGTCGCCATCGAGGCGCCTCGTGCCGCGGCCTTGGGCGTGGGCCACGCGCCCACGGATTCGCCCGAAGTGCGTCGCGTGGCGCTGGGCTTCGACGAGCGCGTACCCGAACGCTTCAAGGACAACCTGCGCGCGGTGCGCAGGTCCTGAGCGAGCCTGGCTCAGCGCGCCGGGACGCGCGCCACGAAACGCGCCATCCAGTCGGCCACTGGCATGAAGCCGGGGTCGGCACGGCAGGTGGCCTCGGTTTCGGCCCAGATGTCGGCGTCAGATCTCTCCAGGTCCAGCGGGTCACCGTGCGGCTGGGGCACGTACCAGGGCGTGTCCAGGTAGACCTCCACGGTGTTCTGCTCCAGGTCGGCGAAGTAGATGGACAGGGCGTTGCCGTGGTTCATGCCGCGCATCTGCGTGGCGCCTTCGGCCAGCGCAGCGGCCCGCACACGGCGGAGATCGTCAATGACCGACACCTTGAACGACAGCTGCATGATGGTGCTGGGCGCGTCCGCC
The DNA here is from genome assembly GCA_044372085.1 of Rubrivivax sp. Lineage (GTDB taxonomy): Bacteria > Pseudomonadota > Gammaproteobacteria > Burkholderiales > Burkholderiaceae_C > Rubrivivax. Next base: position 5,983 of record JBILSM010000098.1, on the reverse strand, counting down.
GCGCGCCCTCCGGCCAGCACCAGCTGGTGGTGCTGGTCGGAGGTGCCGCTCAGGAAGTGCAGCGGCACCTTGAAGTTGCGGCCCACGCCCTGGTCCGTGAGCTTCAGGCCGAACACCGTGGTGTAGAAGTGGGTCATCGCGGCGACGTCGCGCACGTAAATGCCGACATGGGCGAGTTGCGGTGTGATCGTCATGGCCAGAGCCTCCATCAGGGGTGCAGAACGAGCTTGCCGGTGAAGCTGCCGTCATCCAGCAGCTCGTGGGCGCGGCGGGCTTCGGCCAGTGGCAGCACGGTGGCAGGGGGCGCCTGCACCGCGCCGCTGGCCATCAGCGCGATGGCCTCCTGCATCAAGCCGCGCCGTGTGGCCAGATCGGCATCGAAGGTGTGCATGGAGAAGGTGCGGACGGCCAGGCTTCGCCCCAGCAGCTGGCGCAGCACGGCGAACACGTCGGGCGGCATTCCCGCCAGGACGTTGTAGGAGACCGCCAGGCCCAGCGGTGCCAGCGCATGCAGACACGCGATGAACAAGGCGCCGCCGCTTGGGTCCAGCGCCAGGTCGACACCACGGCCACCCGTCAACGCCTTCACCTGGTCAGCCAGATCCTGGGCCGCGGGGTCCAGCGCGGCATCAGCGCCCTGGCGCAGCGCGTAGTCCCGCTTGGCCGGTGTGCTGGCGGTGGCGATCACCTGGAGTTGGCGCGCACGCGCGGTGTGCACCATGGCCGAGGCCACACCACCGGCGGCGGCCGTGATCAGCACGGAACGCACCGGTCGCGCGCTGCCACAACCGAACAGCAGGGCCTGGGCCAACTGGAAGTTGGGCAGGCTGACCGCATCGTCGAACCCGATGTGCGAAGGCAAGGCGTACAGTGCCTCGGCGGGCGCACAGACGCACTCGGCGTAGCCACCGCCGCGCTCAGGCAGCTCGCGCGCGCTGAACAGCACACGGTCACCCAGGGCCACGGCCTGCGCACCCGGCCCCAGCGCCTCGACCACGCCCGCCACCTCGTTGCCGGGAACCGCGGGCATCGGTGGCATCCATTTGTAGGTGCCTTGCCGCATGAGCACGTCAGGCCGGCCCACGCCCACGGCGTGCGCACGCACGCGCACCTGACCGGGGCCGGGTTCGGGCAGGGCGAGCTCGGTGAGTTCCAGCGCCTGTGGACCCCCGTGACTGCGGACGACGACGGCTTTCATCGCTGACCGTCGTGCACCTTCACCTGCTCCTTGGTCAGGCCCCCCAGGCGGGCGTGCACCCGTCCACCGTCGGCCATGACCAGCGCGAAGACGATCTCGTCCGGCCTCGGTCCGTCCTGCACACCCACCTCCATGGCGTTGAAGTGGCTGCGCACGTAGGCCGCGTGGATGTAGTGCAAGGGCACCATCAGCCGGTAACCCGCGCCCGCCACCGCCTTGGCCGCCGGCACGATGGCCTTGGGCTCCCCCAGGGCGGCCCGCATGGCCCAGCCGCCCGCTTCGTGCCAGACGGCGCCATGCTCCAGCTCGCCGTTCACGCCCACGATGGCAGCCTTGCCGTACGCCTCCACACGGTCCTTGCCGAGCACACCCACCAGTTCCTCGGCCAGCTCGCGGCCCAGGGAACGCAGCTCGGCCATGAAGGGCAGCAGGTCGGGCTCGTAACGGCCGGCATAGGGGTTGCGCACCACCGCAGCCGCCGCGGCCAGCCTCAAGGGCACAGCCGCCGCCGGGCCGCCCTCGTGGTGCACCGTCTCGACGTTGAGCAGGCGCTTGCGGACATGGATCAGTGACATGGAATCTCCTGGACCTCAAAGGCGCGGAGTCTTGGCATCGGCCACCACACGCGTCCATCTCTGCACCTCGGCCGCCACCATCGCCGTCATCTCCTGCGGTGTGCTGCCCCGTGCCTCGCCACCCATCTCTTCCAGGCGCGACCTCACGTGCGGCAACTGCAGAGCCTTCTGGGTTTCTTCGTGCAGGCGCTGCACGATGGCTTGTGGCGTGCCGGCGGGCAGCATCCAACCCGCCCACGAGCGCACATCGAAGCCGGCCACCCCCTGCTCGGCCACGGTGGGCACGTCGGGCATGCCCCCCCAGCGCTGCGGGCCGGTGACGGCCAGCGCACGCAGCTTGCCCGCCTTCAACTGACCGAGCACGGCCGTGGGCGGTGCAACGATGAACGGGATTTCGCCGCCCAACAAGGCCGTGATGGAGGCCGAGTCACCACGGAAAGGCACGTGCAGCAAGGGGGCGCCCGCCTGGCGCGACAGCAGCTCGCCCACGAGGTGGTGGGTGGAGCCCACGCCCGCCGTGCCGTAGGCCAGCCCGCCGGCGGTGACCTTGGCCGCGGCCACCAGGTCGGCCACGCTGCGCAGCTTGGCATCAGGCTGCGTGACCAGCAGGAAGGGGAAGAAGGTGATGGTCGACACCATCTGGAAGCTGTCCACCGTCTGGTAGGGCAGCTTCTCGTACAGCGCCCCGGCCACGGCATGCCCGCCCGTGGCCAGCAGCAGGGTGTGTCCATCCGGCGCCGCGCGCGCCACCGCGGCGGAGGCCAGCGTGCCGCCGGCTCCGGCCACCGCTTCGACGACCATGGTCTGGCCCAGGTTCTTGGCCATCTCCGCACTCACCAGTCTTGCGATGGCGTCGGCGTTGCCGCCCGCCGCAAAGCCCTGTACCACCCGAATGGGGCGCTGCGGCCACGCCTGGGCGAAGGCGCTGGGCAGGCAAGCCGCACTCAGGGCGGCTGCGGTGAAGAGTCTGCGTTGCATGGTCCTGGTCTCCTGCTATGACGTGTGGGGGTGGGTGATGCGAGTGGGTGGCTCAGGCCTGCGCGACCACCCGGTTGCGCAGCGTGCCGATGCCCTCGATCTCGACCTCGACGACATCGCCCGCCTTCATGAAGCGCTGCGGCTTGCGGCTCCAGCCCACGCCCGCCGGCGTGCCGGTGGCGATCACATCGCCCGGCACCAGGGTGAAGATGGTCGAGGCGTAGGCGATGAGCTTCTGGATCGAGAAGATCATGTGGCCGGTGTGGCTGTTCTGCACCGTCTCGCCGTTCAGGCGGGTCATCAACTTCAGCTCACGGCCGGGCGCGATCTCGTCTGCCGTCACCATCCAGGGACCGAACGGCCCCGTGCCTTCGAAGTTCTTGCCCGACGCAATCTGCTTCGCATGGAACTGCCACTCGCGCACACTCACGTCGTTGTAGATCGAATAGCCGGCCACATGCTCGTAGGCGCGCTCGGCAGGGATGTCGCGTCCCGGCTTGCCGATAACCACAGCCAGCTCGCCCTCCCAGTCCAGGGTGCCCGACACACGGGGCAGGATCACCGGCTGCTCGTGCCCGACCTGAGAGCGCCACACCCGCAGAAAAATGGGCGGCTCTTCGGACAGCTCGCGCTGCATGCCTGCAGCGATCACCTCCTGGTGGTGGTCCATGTAATTGCGCACGGCACAGACGATCTTCTCGGGCCGCGGAATCACCGGCAGGAAGTGCAGCCCCTGCAAGGGCGTCTGGGCCGAGAGCCCGGCCACCAGCTCCGCACGCCGATCGAATGCCGGGCTGCCGAGAAAGTCGGCCAGCGTCGGGCAACCGGATCTCTCGGCCAGGGACACCACGCCGTCGCCGACCACGGCGCCCCAGGTTTCGCGGCCATCGAGGAGGTAGGACAAGAGCTTCATGAGGTTCTCCAAACGGATGCAGTTGGGCACAAGTATCTACTTTGTGCATAAAACGCAATATGCGCACAAACCCTGTGTGCACAAGCCGGCAGCGGAAATGCACAATGAAGGTGTGGAAAACATCGACGACGAGACGCTCGAGCTGCCTCTGGCCGAGCGTGCCTACCGGGCCCTTCGGCAGGCCATCGTGCGCGGGGAATTCGAGCCCGGCGCCCGGCTGCGCGTGGAGGAACTGGGCCGGCGTTTCTCGGTCAGCAGCAGCCCGCTGCGTGAGGCGCTGAACCGACTGTCCGAGCAAGGCCTGGTGCGGGCGTTGGAAAACCGCGGCTTTCGTGTGGCCCCCCTGACCGCCGCGGGGGTGAGCGACCTGGCGCGCGTGCGCACACTGGTGGAGTGCGAAGCGTTGCGCGACGCCATCGCGCATGGCTCCGATGCGTGGGAAGCACAGGTGGTCGCGGCAGGCCATGCCCTGGCGCTGGCTGAACGCCGGCTGGGTGACCAGCCCCGCTCGCTGGACGACGACTGGTCGGCGCGCCACCGGGCCTTTCACCTCAGCCTGTACGCCGCGTGCACGTCACCCATGCTGCTGGACCTGGCGGATGTGCTCTTCGACAACGCGGAGCGGTATCGCCGCTGGGCGGCACGCTGGCGCCAGGCGCCGCGCCACAAGCACAACGAACACCAGCAACTGCTGAAAGCCGCACTCTCGCGTGACGTCGACCGCGCCGTCGAGTTGTTGCGGCTGCACATCTCCCGCACGGAACAACTGGTGTCGGCGGCCCTGGTGGGCGCGGACGTCGCAGGCCTGCAGTGAGCCGGACACTCCCGGGCCCCCAAGCGGTTGTCACAAAGCGGTTGTCAAAGCGCGCTTGATAGCAGCTCTGAATCCGTTGCTTGTGCCTTGGCAGCGTCCCATCCAGACTTCGTGAACCTGACGGATACGGTGAACCACCCCATGCTGCAACCAAACCAACACCTCTCGCTGGCACGTGAACTCGATGCATCCGAACGCTCGCGGATCCAGGTCGAGCAGTTTTCGCGCCGCCACCCCGACATGACGATCGCCGACAGCTACGCGATCCAGCGCGAGTGGGTACGGCTGCAGATCGAGGCGGGGCGCAAGGTGGTCGGCCACAAGATCGGCTTGACCTCGCGTGCCATGCAGATCGCCTCGCAGATCACCGAACCTGACTACGGCACGCTGCTGGACAGCATGGTGCTGCGCGATGGCAGCGAAGTCGAGGCCGCGCGGTTCATCGTTCCCCGGTTCGAGGTCGAGTTTGCGTTCATCCTGGCCCGGCCCCTGACAGGCCCAGGCGTCACGGTGTTCGACGTGCTGAACGCCACCGACCACGTGGTGCCGGCGCTGGAGTTGATCGACGCCCGCATCGAGCAGTTCGACCGGCACACCAAGGCGCCGCGCAAGGTGCTGGACACGATTGCAGACAACGCCGCCAATGCCGGCATCGTGCTGGGCGGCAGGCCCATGCGCCCGGATGCAGTGGACTGGCGCTGGGCTGGCGCACTGCTGTTCAAGAACGGTGTGATCGAGGAATCCGGTCTTGGCGCTGCGGTGATGAACCACCCTGCCCACGGCGTGGCCTGGCTGGCCAACAAGCTGCTGGGCGGCAGCTTCACGCGCCCGGTGGCCTGCGCCGCTGGCGACACCTTCCACGCCGACTATGGCCCCCTCGGATCCATCTCGGTGCGGTTTGTGTGATGCGCACCCCGGCCAACCCCTTCAAACAGGCCCTGGCTTCGCCCGGGGCGCAGATCGGCCTGTGGCTGGGGCTCGCGGACCCCTACGCAGCGGAGCTGTGCGCCACCGCGGGCTTCGACTGGTTGTTGATCGACGGCGAGCACGGTCCCAACGATTTGCGCTCCATGCTGGGCACGCTGCAAGCCGTGGCGCCCTACCCGTCCCACCCGGTGGTGAGAGTCCCGCATGGCGACACCGCCCTGATCAAGCAGGTGCTGGAGATCGGTGCCACCACGTTGCTGGTGCCCATGGTGGAGAGCGCAGATCAGGCACGCGCGCTGGTCGCTGCCATGCGCTACCCCCCACACGGCGTTCGGGGCGTGGGCAGCGGCCTGGCGCGTTCTTCGAGGTGGGGAGCGCATCCCCGGTATCTGCACGAGGCCGACGCGGGCATGTGCCTGCTGGTGCAGGTCGAGACTGCTGCGGCCCTGGCGCAGTTGGAGGCCATCGCGGCTGTGGACGGGGTGGACGGTGTGTTCATCGGGCCGGCGGATCTTTCGGCGTCCATGGGGCACCTGGGCAACCCGGGACACCCTTCTGTGCAGGCCGCGATCGACCAC
>JBILSM010000002.1:0-117049 GCA_044372085.1 Rubrivivax sp. | reverse complement strand
ACTTGTAGGCACTGGCGTTGAGCCAGTAGAAGGCCGCCTTCAGCAGGAAGACCAGGGCGACGATGGCCCAGCCCCAGTTGCCCAGCATGGAGTGCAGCTTGTCCAGCAGCCAGAACAGCGGCTTGGCCAGCACGGTGAACCAGCCGTAGTCCTTCACCAGTTCCAGCCCGGGGGCCAGCGCCGCCAGCTTGTGCTCTTCCTGCGGACCGGCGAACAGGCGGGACTCAAACGCCTTGCTCGCGCCTGGCGCTACCTCGCCCAGGGGCACCACCATCGCGATGCTGAAATGGTTGTCCGCCACCTTGGCGGTGCGGAACTCGCGCTGCACCTTCTCCGGCAGCAGCCAGGCGGAGGCGAAGTAGTGCTGCACCATGGCCACCCAGCCGTTGTCGGCGGCCTTGTCGTGGCTGGCCTTGCCCTTTTCGATGTCCTTGAAGTCCACCTTGGTGAACTTGCTAGCATCGGTGTAGACGGCCGGGCCGGTGAAGGTGAAGTAGAAGGCCGACTCCCCCTCGGGCGGGTTGCCGTCGCGCGCCAGTTGCAGGTACAGCTGCGGGCTGACCGGCGTGCTGCCCTCGTTGAACACCTCGTGCTTGACGCCCACCACGTAGTCGCCGCGCTTGAAGGTGTAGGTCTTGACCAGGCGGCGCCCGTCGATGGCGGGGGATTCCAGCTTCAGCTCGATCTGCGCCGCGCCATCGGCCAGCTTGCGCTCGCTGGTCAGCACCTTCATGGCCGTCAGGTGGTTGGGCAACTGCACGCCCGCCTGGTTGGTGATGAGGCCGGTTTGCGCCAGGTACAGGCGCTTGGGGCTCTGGTCGAACAACAGCACGTTGCGGGAGGTGTCGTTCTGGTCGGTGTGCTTGAGCAGTTCCAGGCGCACCAGGCTGCCCCCCACGGTGTCGAAGGTGGCCTTGACCACGTCGGTGGTGATGCTCACCTGCTCGGTGGCCACTATGGGGGCATTGGGCACGGCCGTGGGCGCGGCAGCCGTGCCGGCGGTGGTGGGGGCCGGCACCCCGGCCGCCGCAGGGGCCGCTGGCTGGGCCGAGGGCACGGCCGCGGGCGCAGTCGTCTGGCCGTTGGCGGGCGTGGGCGGCGCTGAGGCCACCGGCTTGGGCGCCGGCGCGCCGAAGATGGACGGCTGGCCGGTGTGCTTGTTCCAGGCGTCCCACAACAGAACGAGCGACATCGTGAAAACCACCCACAGCAGGGTGCGGCGCATATCGGTCATGGAGTGGGTTCCTGAGCAGACAACGGGGAAGATTCGGAAGACTTGGCGGCGGGCCTGGGCTGCGCCGTGGAGAAACTGACTGTGGGTTCGGCCTTGAAAGAGCCCGGCATCGCGTGAGCGCGGCCGGTCAAGCCCAGGCGGGTGAACAGGGCCGGCGGCTGCGCCGGCACGTCGTCACAGCCGCCTTCGCACCAGGGATGACAGCGCAACAGGCGCCCGGCCGCCAGACTCCCGCCCACGATTGCACCATGTCTTTCAAGGGCCGTGAGCGCGTACTGGGAACAGGTGGGCTCGAAACGACAGGCGTTGCCCAGCCAAGGCTTGAGCAGCAGCCGGTATCCCTTGACCACGGCCACCATCAGCAAGCGCGGGCTGTCGGCCAGGGTGCTCAGCGCCTTTGCGAGGAGGGGGGTCACGGCGATGCTCACACCACCGCATCGGTGCGGTGCGATGCCTTCTGGAACAGCCTGTCGAGTTCACCCCTGACGGTCTCACGCAGGGCTTGAGAAGCGGCCGACGGGTAGGTGGACACCGCAAAAGGCTGGCGCAGGCGTACCAGCCACATCCCACCCGGCAGACCCGCATGCGCGCGCCCGGCCGCAGCGTAGATCTGCCGCTTGAGGAGGTTGCGGGTCACGGCGCGCCGGGCGTGACGCTTGGGGACCACACAGCCCAACCACCTTGGAAAACCCTCCTCAGGACTTCCCTCTTGGGGGTTTCCCGGAGACTCATCCACAGGCTGTGGACAGACAGGTTCATGAGCTGTGGATAACTTCGCGCCATCGGCCACTTTGCGTACGAAGGCCGGTCGCTCGGGTGCCTCCACCAGGTGATGGACGGCAAAGTGCGCACTCTTGAACACGGGCGGCACTGACAGCAGCCGCTTGAAATCGGCGGCCTGGACAAGACGGCCGATCATGGCGTGCAGCTTGGTGAACAGCGTTGAGCGTTGTGAGCGCGTCCTGCGGCCGCAGAGCGCTCGACCCAGGCGCTGATGGAACCTGTCCTGCAGGCCAGAGCGTGCAGGTCAGACCTGGGAAAGGCGCTTGCGGCCCTTGGCACGGCGCGCGTTGATGACGGCTCGGCCGCCACGCGTCTTCATGCGCACCAGAAAGCCGTGGGTGCGGGCCCGGCGGGTCTTGGACGGTTGGTAGGTACGCTTCATGGCCATGATGGACTCGCCGCTTCTTCGGAAGGAAAGGTGAAAGGGTCCCGAAATTCGGGAAACCCGCGATCATATCCAAAAACCCTTGTGTCTCAAACACTTGGACCATGTTCCGGGCCTCTGAGGGGCCTTGACGGGCGACCGAAGATTGTGGATAACTGCGGCCCGCGCAGCCCTTGGGGCCCCATTTCGGGCTTGCGCTGAGAGACTTTTCCACAAGATGACGACCGACCTCTGGACGCTGGGCCGTGAACGCCTGGCTGCCGAACTGCCCGCGCAGCAGTTCAACACCTGGATTCGCCCCCTGCCCGTGCCGCAAGTGACGGTGGCCGAGGACGGCGCCAGCACGCGCGTGGCCCTGCGCGCCCCTAACCGCTTCATGCTGGACTGGATTCGCAACCAGTACGCCAGTCGCATCGAGACCGTGCTCAGCGAACTGGCGAACATGCCGGTGCAGCTGGAACTGGCGCTGGCTGCGCGGGAATCCTCGCCACAAGGCGCCATGCCCCTGCAGGCCCACCGTGGCCACCGCGTAGCCACTTCCTTGCGCCTGCCACCTGAGGGGACAGGCTCAGGTCCTTCGTCGGGGCAGCCTGTGGCCGCGGGCACCCTGGTGGAAAGCGCCTTGTCGTCCATCGAAGGGTCGGCGGCTGCGCGCTCCGGCAGCCGCGACGGTTCGATGGGTTCCATGGCCTCCCTGGCCCCGGCGGCCACCACCCACAAGCTCAATATCTCGCTGACTTTCGATACGCTGGTGGCGGGCCGCGCCAACCAGATGGCGCGCACCGCCGCGCTGCATGTAGCGGGCGCCCCCGGCGTGATGTACAACCCGCTGTTCATCTATGGCGGCGTGGGCCTGGGCAAGACGCATCTTGTGCACGCCGTAGGCAACGCCTTGCTGGCGGACCGGCCCTCGGCGCGCGTGCTGTACCTGCATGCCGAGCAGTTCATCAGCGATGTGGTGAAGAACTACCAGCGCAAGACCTTCGATGAGCTCAAGGCCAAGTACCACCAGCTGGACCTGCTGCTGATCGACGACGTGCAGTTTTTCGCCGGCAAGGAACGTACACAGGAGGAGTTCTTCAACACCTTCGAGGCGCTGCTGGCCAAGCGCGCGCACATCATCATGACCAGCGACACCTATCCCAAGGGGCTGGCCGACATCGACGAGCGCCTGACCTCACGCTTCGACGCCGGGCTGACGGTGGCCATCGAGCCACCCGAGCTGGAAATGCGCGTGGCCATTCTCATCCGCAAGGCCGCGGCCGAAGGCACGGTGATGCCGGAAGACGTGGCCTTCTTCATCGCCAAGAACGTGCGCGCCAACGTGCGGGAACTGGAAGGCGCCCTGCGCAAGGTGCTGGCCTATGCGCGCTTCTCGCACAAGGAGGTGCACATCGGCGTGGCGCGAGAAGCCCTGCGCGACCTGCTGTCCATCCAGAACCGGCAGATCTCCGTCGAGAACATTCAGAAGACGGTGGCGGATTTCTACAAGATCAAGGTCGCGGACATGTATTCCAAGAAGCGGCCCGCCAGCATCGCCCACCCGCGTCAGGTGGCCATGTACCTGGCCAAGGAGATGACCAAGAAGAGCCTGCCCGAGATCGGCGAGCTGTTCGGCGGGCGCGACCACACCACCGTGCTGCACGCCGTGCGCAAGGTGGCCGGTGACCGCACCAAGAACACCGAGCTGAACCAGCAACTGCACGTGCTGGAACAGACGCTCAAGGGCTGAGGTACAGCGCACGTGCACAAGCCTGTGGATGGCGTTGGGACAAGCCCGGACTTGTCCACAAGCCCAGAGCGTCAGCGGCATTTGTCCCCAATCGCAGCCCGCTTCCACCCCTGTTCATCCACAGGGTTGAAGGCCCGCTAAGCCCTTGAAAAACAAGCGAAAATAGCCTTCTCCACAGGCACAGCCGCTGCCTACTACGACCACCACCCTTATAAATTGAAAACATCATGATCGTCTTCAAGGCAGCCCAGGAACAGGTGCTCTCGGCTTTGCAGTCGGTGGCGGGTATCGTGGAACGCCGGCACACGCTGCCGGTGCTGGCCAATGTGCTGATGCGCAAGACCGGCTCGGCTCTGGAGTTCACCACCAGCGACCTGGAGATCCAGGTGCGCACCACCGCTCACCTGGGCGGCGAGGAAGCCACCTTCAGCACCACGGTGGGTGCGCGCAAGATGATCGACATCCTGCGCACCCTGCCGGCTGACCAGACGGTGTCGCTCACCGCCTCTGGCAGCAAGCTCACGTTGCAGGGCGGCAAGAGCCGCTTCACGCTGCAGACGCTGCCCAGCGAAGACTTTCCCCTGGTCAATGAATCGGTCGATTTCGGCACGCCCTTCACCATTCCGCAGAAGACACTCAAGGGGTTGATCGACCAGGTGCACTTCGCCATGGCGGTGCATGACATCCGGTATTACCTGAACGGCATCCTGTTCATTGCCGAAGGCAAGACCCTGACCCTGGTGGCCACCGACGGTCACCGCCTGGCGCTGGCCCAGTCACCGTTGGACACCGAGGTGCCTTCACGGCAGGAGGTCATCCTGCCGCGCAAGACCGTGCTGGAGTTGCAACGTCTGCTCAAGGCCGATGCGCAGCAGGCCACGGCAGGCCAGGGCGAAGGTGCTGGCCAGGAGGGTTCCGCCGCGTCCCTCATCGAAATGAAGTTCGCCCACAACCAGGCCAAGTTCAGCTTCTCGGGCATGGAGTTCGTCACCAAGCTCGTGGAAGGCAAGTTCCCCGACTACAACCGGGTGATTCCGAAGAACCACAAGAACTCCGTGACGCTGGGCCGCGCCCCGCTGCTGGCCAGCCTGCAGCGTGCGGCCATCCTGACCAGCGAGAAGTTCAAGGGCGTGCGCGTCAACATCGAACCCGGCCTGCTGCGCATTGGCGCCAGCAACGCCGAGCAAGAAGAGGCCAAGGAAGAGATCGAGATCGATTACGAGGGTGATGCCATCGACATCGGTTTCAACGTTACGTACCTGATCGACGCGCTGGCCAACATGGACGCCGAGATGGTGCGCATCGACCTGCAGGACGGCAACGCCAGCGCCCTGTTCTCGCTGCCTGACCGCCCAGGCTTCAAGTACGTCGTAATGCCCATGCGCATCTGACAAAGCACTTCATGACCGAACCCACACCCAAGCCCGAAGCCCCCTCCGCCGACACCAGCTATGGTGAAGGCAGCATCCAGATCCTGGAAGGTCTGGAGGCCGTGCGCAAGCGCCCGGGCATGTACATCGGTGACACCTCCGACGGCACCGGCCTGCACCACCTGGTTTTCGAGGTGGTGGACAACTCCATCGACGAATCTCTGGCCGGGCACTGCGACGACATCGTCGTCACCATCCACAGCGACAACAGCATCAGCGTCACCGACAACGGCCGGGGCATTCCCACGGGCGTGAAGATGGATGACAAGCACGAGCCCAAGCGCAGTGCGGCCGAGATTGCCCTGACCGAGCTGCACGCCGGCGGCAAGTTCAACCAGAACAGCTACAAAGTCTCAGGTGGCCTGCACGGTGTGGGCGTGAGCTGTGTGAACGCCTTGAGCAAGTGGCTGCGCCTGACAGTGCGGCGTGATGGGAAGGTGCACTTCATCGAGTTCCGCAAGGGCGTGCCGCAAGACCGCCTGCTGGAGCAGCGCGAGGGCTTCGAGGTCAGCCCCATGCGCATCACGGGGGATACCGACAAGCGCGGCACCGAGGTGCACTTTCTGCCTGACGAGAGCATCTTCACCAACGTCGACTTCCACTACGACATCATTGCCAAGAAGCTGCGCGAGCTGAGCTTCCTGAACAACGGCGTCAAGATCCGCCTGGTGGACGAGCGCAATCAGAAGGAAGACACCTTTGCCTTCGCCGGTGGCGTCAAGGGTTTCGTGCAGTTCATCAACACCGGCAAGAAGGTGCTGCACCCCACGATCTTCGGCGCCATTGGCGAGAAGGTCAGCGACCAGGGCACCACCATCACCACCGATGTGGCGATGCAGTGGAACGACGGCTACAGCGAGAACGTGCTGTGCTTCACCAACAACATCCCGCAGCGTGACGGCGGCACCCACCTCACGGGCCTGCGCGCGGCGATGACGCGCGTGATCAACAAGTACATCGACGACAACGAGCTGGCCAAGAAGGCCAAGGTGGAGATCAGCGGCGATGACATGCGCGAGGGCCTGTGCTGCGTGCTCAGCGTGAAGGTGCCCGAGCCCAAGTTCTCCAGCCAGACCAAGGACAAGCTGGTCAGCAGCGAGGTGCGCGGCCCGGTGGAAGACGTGGTGAGCAAAGCGCTGACCGACTACCTGCTGGAGAACCCCACCGACGCCAAGATCATCTGCGGCAAGATCGTCGAAGCCGCCAAGGCCCGCGAGGCCGCGCGCAAGGCCCGCGAGATGACGCGCCGCAAGGGCGTGCTGGACGGCATGGGCTTGCCCGGCAAGCTGGCTGACTGCCAGGAAAAAGACCCGGCGATGTGCGAGATCTACATCGTGGAGGGCGACTCCGCCGGCGGCAGTGCCAAGCAGGGTCGCGACCGGAAGTTCCAGGCCATCCTGCCCTTGCGCGGCAAGATCCTGAACGTCGAGAAAGCGCGCTACGAGAAGCTGCTCACCAGCAACGAGATCCTCACGCTCATCACCGCCTTGGGCACCGGCATTGGCAAGGGCATGGGGGGCGATGACTTCAACGTCGACAAGCTTCGCTACCACCGCATCATCGTCATGACCGATGCTGACGTGGACGGCGCGCACATCCGCACCTTGCTGCTGACTTTCTTCTACCGCCAGATGCCTGAGCTGGTGGAGCGTGGGCACATCTACATCGCCCAGCCGCCGCTGTACAAGGTGAAGCACGGCAAGCACGAGCAGTACTTGAAAGACGGGCACGAACTGGACGCCTACCTGATGAAGGTGGCGCTGGACAGCGCCGTGGTGCTGCCCTCAGGCGCAGGTGAAGGCCAGCCCAGCATCAGCGGCCCGGCGCTGGAGGACCTGGCGCGCCAGTACGTGCTTGCCACCAACGTCATCCAGCGCCTGTCCAACTGGATGGACGTGGAAGCGCTGCGCGCCATCAGCGATGGCCTAGTGCTGAAGCTGGACAACGCTTCTGAGGCCGAGGCCAGCGCCGGAGCGTTGCAAGGCGCGCTGCACGACGCTGAGGTGGCCGCCGAGTACGACGCGCGCACCGACAAGCACCACCTGCGCGTGAGCCGCCGCCACCACGGCAACATCAAGAGCAGCATCATCACCGCAGATTTCGTGCACGGTGCCGACTACGAAGCCCTGGCCACCGCGGGCCTGACCTTCAAGGGCCTGCTGGCCGCCGAGGCCGTGGTGCGCCGCGGCGAGGGCGAGCGTCAGAAGGAGCACAAGGTCAGCGACTTCCGCGCCGCCATGGCCTGGCTGATGGGCCAGGCTGAATCCAGCGTGGGCCGCCAGCGCTACAAGGGCCTGGGTGAAATGAACCCCGAGCAACTGTGGGAAACCACCATGGACCCCAACGTCCGCCGCCTGCTGCGCGTGCAGATCGACGACGCCATCGAAGCCGACCGCGTGTTCACCATGCTCATGGGCGACGAAGTGGAACCCCGGCGGGATTTCATCGAGACGAATGCGTTGAGGGCGGCGAATATTGATGTCTAGCTGATCTGTCGCCGCAGGGCGCCACAGTAATTGCGACTCGCGCCACAGTTGTGCGAAAGCTTGGACACAGTTAGTGCGACTGGCCCGCTTTAGGGCCCCCTGGGGCTCTTTGAACACGTTCAGCTGAAGAACAGCGGCTCAGGGTCCCTGCTCAGGGCAGGGTCACGAAATCGACGCGCCGGCTAGACCTTGAAAATCACGCTCATCGGATTGCTCCCGAGATGCGACTGGTACGTCACTTGGCCTCGATATACGAAGGGAGCGGCCTTGCCGCTGCCGAGTTTGGTCTCGCGTACGAAGAGGTGGATGGCAATGCCCTTCGCCAAGTGATCGATGATCTCCTGGCCTCGCTTGCTTGCAGGTGTCGTCGCGTTCTGGCTCTGCCAGTGGAAGGTGTGCTCATCGATCCAGTGGTCGTGGTATCGATGCTGCTGCGCCTTACCTTGCTTGTTCAATGTCACCAGAAGAACGTGGACTTTCTTGTCGTTCAGCACGACGTGACCGACGTTCCAACTGCCTGGGTTGAAGGACTCTCCGAAGAGCGGCGGTATGTCCTCGCGTGAGAAGGCCTGCCCCACGACCAGGTCGAGGGGGTCGACCACTGCCTTCAACCGCGCCAGGGTGCGCATGTCGTCAGTGGCTTGCAGGTCCTCGTAGGCAGGGTTGTTGGCCTTCAAGATGTAGCTGCCGTCCTTGGTCTTGGTGACCACGCGCAGGAGGTACTGGTTGTCACCGCCAGCTTCGTCCTGCCGTTCGATTGCCATCACCGTGCCGGTGATAGACCCGGCATTGCTGGAGCTGACCAGCTCCAGCAGAAGGTAGTCGCCGTCCCGGATGGGGTTCTTGCCGCCATCCATCGAGTTGCCAGAGGCCCGCGCGATGAAGTGCCGCGTTGCGTCCAGCTTGCCGTAGGCCGTGGGCAAGCTGCGGTGCTCTTCGGCGTCTGTCCTGCCCGCACGAAAGTGCCCGCACGCGATCTTGAGGTTCGGGAAGTACGGCAACTCGACTTCCGGCCTTTGCCTGGGCTTGAAGGGAATGACGTTGGATGCCTCCGCCTCCACAGGGCGACGCACCTCGTAGGTGGCGAGGCGGTAGGCCGTCAGTTCTTGGAGAAGTCCCTCTGCAGCCTCGGTTTCGTCAGCCGACGGCGGTTGAGCAAGCGAGAACCGGTCGTCCGCAACACGGAAAAACGCCGAGTCGGCCGTAGCCCGGTTGCCACCGATCCACGCGTTGATCGGGTTGTCGCGCCAGTACCGGATCCACCTGCCGTCGAGCCCATCAGGCAACTTGGCAATCGCTTCTGGCAGATCGCTGAGCAAGCTCGGCCGGCGGTGGATGCCATCCCAGGATCGATGAGCCAGGGCAGCCACCGTAGGCGGCGTGACCGGCCCACCCAATTCCAACCAGGCTTCGAGCAGGACCATCTTGAAGCTCTTGGTCATCGGCGTGACCTCGACTTCTCGCGGTAACCCACCCAAGGCCTTCAAGGCGCGTGCCTCGTCCTCCTGGAGGTCGCCCATGGATTCGACGAGATCGAACCAGCTGCCATGCTGTTGTCGCATCGCCTGCACGCTGGCACCGGAGCGGTAGAACTCCGCCAGCGTGGGCCGCCGTCCGAGGCTGGCGCGCAGTGCTTCGTAGTCCTTCTGTGTCCCGGCGCTGTCCAGCGACTTCAGGAACTCGATGATCTTCAGGTCATAGTTGACGTAGCAGCCGTCGGGAAGCTCAAGCCGACCTTGCTCAGCCTTGCGAGCGAAAGAGGCGAGCGCCTTGTACGTCGATCCCACGCCAAAAAGCGCCTGCGGCTTCTGCAGGAAGCTCTGGTGGTTGCCGATGAAGTCCAGAATGACCAGGTGGGTCTTCTCGTCGCTGAGGCGAAGGCCGCGGCCGAGTTGCTGAAGGAAGAGGATCTTCGACTCGGTCGGCCGCAGCATCATCACCGTGTCGATGCCGGGGAGGTCGACGCCCTCGTTGAACAGGTCCACGGAGAAGACGACGCTGAGCTGACCGTCCCGCAGTTGCTCCAAGGCCTGTGCGCGTCCGAGCGGCGACCCGGCGTACACGGCAGCCGACGAGATGCCTGCTTTCTGAAACTGCGACGCCATGTACTCGGCATGCCGGATCGACACGCAGAAAGCGAGCGTGCGGTTCTGGGCCCGTGATCGCCACTCCCGAATGGCGTGCCGCGCGCGCGCCAGGGTGGCCAGCTTGTTTGACAGTTCTTCGGGATCGAACCGCCCGTTGCGCCACGGCACCTCGCGGTAGTCGACCGACTCGTCCAGGATGCCGTGGTAGTGGAAGGGCGACAGCAGCTTGGCCTGGATGCCTTCGAACAGGTTGCGTGTGAAGACCAGGTTGTCATCGCACAAGGACAGGATGTCGGATTGGTCCGTGCGGTCGGGAGTGGCCGTCAACCCGAGCAGGAACGCCGGAGCGAAGTGCCCCAGCAGCCGGCGGTAGGTGGCCGCTGCTGCATGGTGAAACTCGTCGATCACCACATAGTCGAAGTGCTGAGCCGAGAACCGCTCCAGATGTTCGGCGCGGCCGAGTGTCTGCACCGAAGCACAGAGCACATCGACTTCAGCGTCGCGGCTGCGTCCCATGTAGTAGCCGACGCGGGCGCGAGGACGGATGCGCACGAACGTCGCTGCCGCCTGGGCAAGGATCTCTTCCCGGTGGGCAACGAACAGAACACGGCGCGCGTTCACCTGGGCGGCATCGAAGGCAGCGAGCCAAGTCTTTCCGAGTCCAGTGGCAAGGACCACGACTCCCCGCCAGAAGCCCTGCTGGCGTGTCTCGTGGAGTGCAGCAAGCGCGGCCTGCTGAATTTCAGTCGGCTCGGGAGGCGGTTCTTGTTCATGGCTACCGGGCGCAACCGATCGAGGGGGTGGGACGCGCCGCTTCTCGTAGGACTCGATCCAAGCGTCTGACAGAGCAACTGTCCTGCTGTGGGAGAAGATCTCCTCGAACCGAGTTCTGGCCTCCAGGAAGCCGTGGTCAGCTGGGTAGACGACGCGGTAGTTCCACTCAAGGCCCTCCTGCAGCGCCTGGCGGCTGATGTTGCTCGATCCGACGAACGCCGTCCCCTCCACCAGTTCACTATTGGAGAGACGGGCGAAGATGTAGGCCTTCAGGTGGAAACTGCTGCCGGCCGTCACGAAGACGCGAACATTGGCGCCCTGCTCTTGGAGTAGCAATAGCAGTCGAAGCGCCTCGGGGTCGGTGATGTCCAGGTAGTCGCTGGTCAAGACGCGCACCTGGCGGCCTGCCTTGCTTTCGAGGGCCGCCTGTAGATCAGGCAGCAGAAGGCGAAGGCCCGTCGTCTTGATGAAGGCGACGGCGAGGTCGACCTCCGTGGCCTGCGACATCGCCTCGGACAGGTGGGGGAGGAAGTGATCCCGATCTCCGGTGACTAGACGCCGCTGAGACCCAGTTACCTTCGTGGCCAGCACGTTGGTCCACTTCTCCATCCGGTCAGGTCGCTGGTCTTCGGTGACCCAGATGTCCGATTGCGCGAGCTCGGGAAGGGCGGCCAGCCACTCCGCTACCTGGGACTCGTCGGCATCGGTGAAGTGGCGGCCGCCGTGAAGTCTGGTGCCGGTGCCGCGCTTGAAGCTGGCGTACAGGACGCCGCCGGGCGCCAGCGCCCTCCACAGTCGGGACACGACACCGGGCATCTCCTCAGGCGCGACATGCAGCAGGCTGGCGCAGCACCAGATGCCGTCGTAGGCGTTGACCTCGTCAACGTCGCGAAACGACCGAACCTCTACCGCAAACCCACAGTGGGTTGAGGCGCGTAAGGCGAGTTCGGGAGAGGCGTCGAAAGCCGAAACGCGGAAACCGTCCTGCGCGAACGCCTTGGCGTCTCGTCCAGATCCACAGCCAGCGTCGAGAACCCTCGCGCCAGCGACCAACAACGCCGCAAAACGCTCGCGGATGGGCGACATGTCAACGCCGACCGTGCTCTCGAAGAACTCGTCAGCAAACTGTCGATAGTACCGAGCGGTGTCGTCCATCCCTGGTTCTGACGTCGAAGTGGGTCAGTGCTGGCTAGCGTACCAGGTGCAGGTGTACCGAGCCGTCAACTTCCGAGCAGCTCCGAGGCTCTTCGAACTCCCCGGCCCCATCGAGCAGCATTGCATGCTCGATCGGACGACGTACCGGGCGAGTTCCCGGTAAACCGCAAGACGCAGCCTCTTGGCACTGTCGGTACCGCCAGTTCGCGCGGCAAGGAAGCTGTCGTCGGAACGGCGAGACCGCCCATCCGCAACCCGAGGTCAGCTGTACCTTGTATAGCCGCCACCCGGGCCAGCGGTGGTGGCCGAACCGAACGTCGGCTTGATGACGGATACCGTGAGTACGCCCACCGGCACCGACGGGCATATCGCCCCCCCACAGCAACGAGTCACGGGCGGACAGCGTAACGGTGGGCTTTGGCCTCCCACCCCCATCAGATCGGTGAATTCGTTGCCATCGAAACGATTTCCCTGTCTACGGCGCTGCGCAGCCCATGATGGCCCGCCGGCGCACTGGTTGAGGCTGGCAGGCACGCCAGGCGCGATCCAATGCACCAAGCATGAGGGTTGAACAATGTTATTGAAACGTTTAAGTACTTGATATCGTTCTCATAGCAACGAAAACACCTAGAATCCCTTGGGTGTCCAGCCCTTCTCCTTCATCGCGAAGCTCGAAAGCGCGGCCCGTTCCTGTCGTGGTGGGCGGCGCGCTGGAGCGACTGGGCGTCAGGGTCACGCTGGCGCGGAAGCTGCGCGGCCTGACACAGGAAGAACTCGGTCACCTGGCCGACGTTTCCACCTCGACTGTTCGATCCCTGGAAGGAGGTGCCGATGGCGTCGCGCTGGGCAATCTTCTCAAGGTGCTTCAGGCTCTGGGCCTGATGGGTCAGATCGAGAAGCTGCTGGATCCAAGCGATGATCCAGAGACGGTCGCCTACGCCGAGCGTCATCTGAGGCCGAGATGACGGTGGTCACGCCCGTCTGGGTCTGGCTTCCAGGCCAGGACGAGCCCACGAGGGCGGGCGAGATCGTGTCCAGCACGGGCTCCCGCTTCACATACCAACAGGAGTATTTGAAGACTGCTGGGGCCTTGGCGTTGGACCCCGTCGAGCTGCGCCTGTCCCGTTCGTCCAGAGGCACAGCGATCCAGGGCTCGGACGGTCTGCCCGGGGTCATCCGGGATGCCAAGCCCTCCGGATACGGCGAGGACCGTCTCAAGGCGATTCACGGGAACAACCTTGACGCCCTGCAACTCCTGGAACTCGGCGTTCCTGACGGTGTGGGGGCCATCGAGGCCTGCCACGACATCGACAGAAAATTGCGATGGCGACCCCGAGACCTTGGCGATCTGCAGCAGCTCACCGAAGCGCTTGGGTTGGATGAGCCCTCGAGCCGCGCACTGCGCCGCCTGAACGACGACCTGGATACGAGCGCCGGAGGAGACCGCCCCAAGGCAACCCTGGTCGACGCAGGCCGCCTGTGGCTGGTGAAGATGCAAGCGCGCGGAGACCGGCAAGCCATGCCGGCGCGCGAGTTCGTGACGATGCGTCTGGCTGAGCAGGCGGGCTTGAACGTGGCGCCTGTGAAGCTGCACACCTTTGGCGAGCACCAAGTGTTGATGGTGCAGCGCTTCGATCGGGATGGCGATCCGTACAAGCCGACGCGAAAGCTCTATGCCAGCGCACAAACGGTCCTGCGGCTGCGCCTGGACTCCGTCAGGGGTGATCCCGAGCGCTCATACCTCGGCTTGGCGGACCGGCTGCGGATCTGGACGAATGACGGCGCGGACGATCATCGCGAGCGCCTGCGAGCACAGCTGGCCGAGTTGTGGAAACGAATGGCTTTCCACGCATTGGTCGGAAACACTGACGACCATGCGTTGAACACAGGGTTGCTCTTCGATCGCGTAGGGGATGACGCGGCGCGCATGGCCTGGGGACTTTCTCCGGCCTTCGACATCACGCCCAACATGGCGGCCCCACCGCAAAACATCGAGGAAGGCCCGCAACTGTCACTCGCCACCGGCACGGATGGACGCTCGGGCACGAGCGTCAAGCGTCTTGTCCAGGCGGCAGATTGGATGGGGCTGGACCGGGGCGACGCCACGAGCTGGCTGCATGACACTGCCACGCAGATTGCCCAGCAGTGGGAGCCCATGCTGCGAGCAGCGGCCCGCCCGGTGACGGCAGACCCGGCCCGCATGGCACGGCTTGTGGACGATGTTCGACCGTCTTTTGCATATTCGGAATGGCTGGCACGGGTGAGACTGGCGGGCTGATGTGGAGCCGGTAGCGGAGGCTGTTGGCGCCGGTCAGAACGCTATACATTTCCTTGATGAGTCGTTCCGCCACACTGCCGCCCATCCGCGTGGCACCCGAGACGAAGGCGCGCCTCGAGGCTGTGCTTCGGGAGGGGCTGGCATGACCCAACGTGCCGATACGGCACAGCATCGCATCCATGAGGCTGCGGCGGCCAGGAGCAAATGGACCGCTGGGTGAGCGAGCGGTTTCGAGTTGTTCCGACGGTCACCTTCCAGGATGACGTCGAGCACCTTGAGAGCTGAACAGCCGCATCCGTTCTGAGAACCTCCAACCCCAAGACGGCGACCGTGGACCTTCAACCCGAACAGTCAGCCGTACCAACGGGTCGCATATCGCGCGCCTATTTTTCGGCCTCGATCGACGAGTTCCTTGAGTTCCCGCCCACTCAGATCATCGGGCGGCTCACTGACGCCAGTGAGTTTTCGGTCGACCTAGCGCAGCGCGATGCCTGGAATGATCAGATACGACTGCTAAAGGAATCCTTGCCTGCCAAGCCGCCCGAGGTCGCCAGCCTGCTGGGTAGGCTGCGGGAGGCGGCAGAGTCAGCTTGCGGGATCGAAACTGCCCAAGGTAAGGCCATGAGTGCCTACCAAGCAGCATTGCAGCGGTGGCGCCGCGAGGCGAAAGAATCGCGAGCCGGAGAGGCGACGGCTTGGGAACGGATGCAAGCCACTGTCGCCGCTGCACCGCTGACTCGCCGTCGGCAGTCGAATCCGGTCACCGTCCGGCATCCTGTTCCCTGGATCAGCCCACCGGCTGGGCCAATGCGGACAAAGCCGCGGGCGCCATAATTCGACCCATGCGAGCACCATCACCAGCTTCCGAACGGCAAGACGCTGCGGCTGGTGGCCGGCATCTGCGGGAACTGGTGATCGAAGAAGGGCACCTTGTCATGGCCTCAATCGAGGCGTTGAAGAGCGGCCACAACATGTGGGGCTACCTTCGGTTCAAGATCGGTGGCCGGACGATCCGGAGATATGTAGGTCGGGTAACTGCACCAACACCAGATGAATGCCTGCAACTTGGCTGGAAACTGGTTCGGCAGCTGAAAACTGCAGAGGCGAGCGGCTGGATGTGGGTGAACAAGCCCCCGAAGGCCAAGAAGTGAGTCCGACGGTCGCCCTTGCTCAGCATCGCGGTCACTAGACCTCTTCCTCACTCGACAGGCACGCAACACCTCGACCACGGCGGCGATAGAGCAAGACAAGGCGGCGGGGGGCCAGGATCGCCGGCTTCTACGCACTCGATCTGGCGAAATCTTCACCGCGTCTCTCTCCATCAAAGGCAAGGACAGCAACAGGCTAACCCTACGCTTCAAGACGGGAGGCCACACCGTGCAGCGTCCGATTGGCATCGTGTCGGCACCGACCCGCTTCGAGACGCTCCGGCTCGGCTGGTTGAAGCTACGCGAGCAGAAGGTCGCAGAACAGAATCACTGGGAGTGGGTCAGCCCCTGACCTACCATCACTCCTCGCCCTGCGGCACGTCGGTCGCGTTCTCATAGCGACGCTGAGCGAGTGCTTGCAGGCGCCGAGCCTGAGCTAGCAATGTCTTTCTGAGGCCAAGCCGCACCTTCCGCTCGCTGATGACCTGAGCCAACTTGGCAAGCGTCAACGCACGGCGGGCGATTCGCAAGTCTGGGTGGTCGCGTAGCCGGCTCACCTCAGCGGACACGATCCGGCCTCGAACAGACGGGGGAATCACAATCTGAACCGTCGCAGCAGGTGGGTCCTTCTCGTTGAGGACCGCGTGGAACTCTGACAGTCCTAGAAGTTGCTGGAACACACCAGACTCCAAGGCATTGAGATGGGCGACGGCAGCGGCATCGCCACCCGTTCGCCCCTCGAATGCCGGGAGCGGCCACACCTCGATCGTGTGCACCTCGAACGGGTCAAGGACGTTCATGGCGACAGCGTCAGTGCGTTGGTTGGTCAAGTGCCGACGGATTCGAGTGCCAAGCCTCTCCTTGGTCTGGCCGACATAGATCGGCTCGTTGTCGTAGTCATAGAACGCATAGACGCCCCACTTGATCGAGCCAAGTCGCATCGACTGCCCCGGCCCGATGTCATACCGCTGGTTTAGGAACAAAGCGAGCTGGGCTCGGAGTTGCTCGGTCTCGAACGGCAACTCAATCGCATCGATGCCGGGGGCTGCCCCGGCTGCTATGTCAACTGCAATCGAGTCCCCGGGGTTGGCTTCGCCTGCCTCTTGTGGGCCGTTTCCCGCCGTGGCCTCCATGCTCACGCTCGGTGCCTCTGGGCGACGGTCTGCGAGATGGGCGCCTCGGCTGCATTGGCTTGCAAGACCGGGGTTAGAACGTGTTCGCGTAAATGGGCGACGACGGGCACCACGACACCATCGCCCAGCAGGTGATAGGCGTCGTTGTAGCGACCCGGGAGCTCATAGGTCTCGGGCAAGCCCATCAGTCGAGCGGCCTCTCTCGGAGAGATCAGGCGAGTGCGGACCTTCGGTCCGTCGACAACCATGATCGTCTGTCGACTGGACCCACCCGCCGGCGTCCGCAGGCAACCTGCAACACCATCGAACCGGACCTCGGCTCGCTGGACGCCGTTGCGTGTTCGCCGATAGATTGAGCCAGCCTTCAAGCCGCCCAGACGTTGGGCCTCCATGACTTTGCGGCGGTGCACCTCAGTCATCATGGACAGCAGCTCTTGGGTCTCTTCCTCCGTATGCCAGCGAACCCCTGTCGGCTCATGCTCGATGACGTCGTCCAGAGTCCCCGCTCGCTGGGTGGGCATCGGTGGGTCCCACCAACGCCAAGCCGCCTTGGCCGCGTTCGGCAGCCTGTGATACGCACGGATCACGGCGTCTGGGTGCCAAGCCGGCGAAGGTAATGCCGCATGAGTCGTATCGGGCACGACGGCATCCGAGGAGACGCCGACGATGAACAAGCGGGGACGCGACTGCGGTGCAAAGTGAACGGCGTCGATGACAAGGGCGCCAAACACATAGCCCTCACGAACGACCGCCTTCGCGATCTGCTCGAAGTCCTTTCCGTCGTGCGATGTCAGCGTCCCATAAACGTTTTCAAGGACGATCATCCGCGGCTTGCGTCCGTCCTCGTTCAAGTCACGGACCAAGTTCCAAAAGCCCCAGAAGGCTCCACTGCGTTCGCCGTCGAGACCCTGCCCGTTTCCGGCAAGAGACAGGTCTTGGCAAGGGAACGATCCCCATGCCAGGTCGGCTGTGCCCGGGAGGTTGCTGGCCTTCAAGTCGAAGACGTTGGCAACCGTCAGGTGGTCGCCGCCCCAGTTGGCCCGGTAAGACTCGGCCTTCTTCTCGCTGATGTCGTTCGCAAAGCTGCAACTCCACCCGTCGCCTAGACCTGCCCGGGCCATGCCGCCACCCGCAAAAAACTCGTAGTAGGCACCGGACGGTGCGTCCTGTTGGTTCGCAGTGCTCGGGGAGCCCTTTGCCATGTCGTTCGCCTCCGTTTGTGTTGTTGATCATCATAGCCAAGCAAGCTGCCACCGCTGGCACCAACGGTGGGCCGTTCGACCGGGTAAGTTGTTGTTCTCAAAGGCGGTCCTCTTCGGGGGCCTCCCCTTCCTGACGTCAAGACACCGATGGATCCGGTCAACTGGTTCCTGAACCCACCTGACGATGTGCGCTCCTCCTTCTACCTCGAAGACGTGGCCACCGAGTTCCACGTACAGGGGCTCGAACTCGATTGGGCCTGTGTCGTGTGGGACGGCGACTTCCGCTACGCGCCTGACGGGTGGCGGCACCACTCCTTCGTGGGCAACGGTTGGCAGAACATCAAGCAATCCGACCGCAAGACCTACCTGAAGAACGCCTACCGAGTTCTGTTGACCCGCGCCAGACAGGGCATGGTGATTGCCGTCCCCCATGGGGACCCCGAAGACCCGACACGCAAGGCCGAGTTCTACGACGGAACCTTCGAGTACCTGAGAGGCTTGGGCCTGCCGGTGATTTGACAAGGCCAGCGATGCACGGCGCGTCCACCTTCGGCATGTATCGGTAAGTGTTGGGAATCGTTCGGTTTCGCAGCTTGGCCGCCAGGATGCCTGGGCTGCGTTTCTGGCACGATTAATCTGCAGCCCTGAACAGCAAGGACCGCTCGACATGACCCAGCATCTCCCGCAAGCACAGCGCCTGGGCATCGCCGGCCTGGGCACCATCGGCAAGGCCCTGGCCCGTGCGCTGGATGCGGGGCAGCTGCCGGGGTTTGCGCTGGAGGCCGTGACCGCCCGAGACCCCGCAGCCGCCGCCCAGTGGATGGGCGAGCAGTTGTCACGGCCCGTCGACTGCGTGGAGTTCGAGGCCCTGGCCGAGCGCTGTGATTGGGTGGTGGAGTGCGCGCCGTCGAAACTGCTGCGCGCCATCGGTGAGCCGGCGCTGAGCCGGGGCCGGCGCCTGGTGGTGCTGAGTGCGGGCGCTTTGCTGGATGCACCTGAGCTGATCGACCTGGCGCGTGAGCATGGTGGGCAGATCGTCGTGCCCAGCGGTGCGTTGCTGGGGCTGGACGCGGTGAGCGCGGCGCGTGAGGGCACCATCCATGCCGTCACCCTGGTCACGCGCAAGCCCATCGCGGGCTTGCTGGGCGCGCCCTTGCTGGCGCAGCAGGGCATCGACATCTCGGGGCTGCAGGATCCCATGCGCCTGTACGCAGGCGATGCCCGTGGCGCCGTGCGCGGGTTCCCGGCCAACGTCAATGTGAGCGTGGCGCTGTCGCTGGCCGGCATCGGCCCCGACCGTACTCAAGTAGAGGTCTGGGCCGACCCTACGGTCACACGCAACACGCACCACATCCGCGTGGAGGCCGACAGTGCCTCCTTCAGCATGACGATCGAGAACGTGCCATCAGACAACCCCAAGACCGGGCGCATCACGGCGCTCAGCCTGATCGCCTGCCTGCGCAAGATGCACGCGCCGCTGCGGGTGGGGACTTGAAGCGTGCGCAGGCACGCGGCTCATGAAGCCGCTTGAGCCCTCAAGGCCCGCAGCCAGCCCAGCCCCTGGCTCGTGGCTCCCGGCGCGGTGCCGCGTGCGGGGCGGTACTCGCAGCCCACCCAGCCGTCCCAGCCACAGGCGGCGCTGACTTCGTCGATCACCTCGAACAGGTAGGGGTGGTGCAGTTCGCCCAGATCGGGTTCGTGGCGTTGGGGCACGCCGGCGATCTGGATGTGGCCCACGCGGCCGGAGGGCAGGTACTGGCGCAGCTTCATGGCCACGTCGCCCTCGACGATCTGGCAGTGGTACAGGTCCATCTGCACCTTCAGGTGGGGTGAGCCGATGGCCTGCACGATGCGGTGGGCCTCGTCCTGGCGGTTGAGGAAGAAGCCGGGGATGTCGCGGGTGTTGATGGGCTCGATGAGCAGGGTGCGCCCGGCGGCTTGCGCCTGCTGGGCGGCCCAGGCGAGGTTGTCTTCGTAGGTGCGCTGCAGCACGGCGCGGTCAGCGCCCGCGGGCACCAGCCCGGCCATGACGTGGATGCGCGGGCACGCCAGCGTGTGGGCGTAGTCCAGCGCGCGCTGCAGGCCCGCGCGGAACTCGGCCTGCCGCCCGGGCAGGCAGGCCAGGCCGCGTTCACCGGCGTTCCAGTCGCCCGGCGGGGCGTTGAACAGCACCTGCTGCAGGCCGTGGTCGGCCAGGCGCTGGGCCAGTTCGGCGGCCGTGAAGTCGTAGGGAAACAGGTATTCCACGGCCTGGAAGCCGTCCGCCGCGGCGGCGGCAAAGCGGTCCAGGAAGGGGTGCTCGTTGTAGAGCATGGACAGATTGGCGGCAAAGCGGGGCATGGGGCGAAGTCTCCTGTGCGTGAGGGCATCGTATGCGAGGCGCTTGGGCGGGCGGCGCGGCACGCGGTGTTTGCGGTGTACGCGGTGTACACGGCCTCAGGCCAAGCGCAGGGCCTGGGGAGGGCTTCCTATACTGGCTGCCGCCGGGCTCGCCCGCGCCTGTCTGCATGTCCCCTCCCGCCGCACCCCCAGACCCCGCTGCCCAGGCCACGCGCCGCAGCATCCGCCTGATGGTGCTGGCCATGACCGCCTTCACGCTGAACGACACCCTGGTGAAGGTGGCCAGCGAGACCATGCTCACGGGGCAGCTGATCTTTCTGCGGGGCGTGCTGGCCACGGCTTTCGTGCTGGTGGCGCTGCGCCTGGCCGGCACCACCTTGCGCCCGCGCAGCCTGGTCTCGGGCTGGGTGGCGGTGCGCGCAGTGACCGACGCTTTTGCCACGGTGGTGTTCCTGGTGTCACTGTTCCACCTGCCTCTGGCCACCGCCTCGGCCATCAACATGGTCACGCCGCTGGTGATCGCGGCCATGGCCGCGTGGTGGTTGGGTGAACGCGTGAGCGCCTGGCGCTGGACCATCATCGGCGCGGGCTTCGGGGGTGTGCTGCTCATCATCCAGCCGGGGGTGGAGGGCTTCAACGGCTGGGCCTGGCTGTGCCTGGCGGGCACGCTGCTGACGGCCACGCGCGACATCATCACGCGGCGCATTCCGCCTGAGGTGCCGTCCATCGGCATCACGCTGGCCACCTCGGTGGCGGTGACGTTGCTGGCCGGCGGCCTCATGCTGCTGGAGGGCTGGAAGCCCATGGCGCTGCGCGAGTGGGCCCTCCTGGTGGCGGCCGCGGCTTTTCTGGCGGCGGGCTACCAGCTCATCATCCGAGCCACGCGCAGCGGCGACATCTCGGCCGTGGCGCCGTTCCGTTACGTGTGCCTGCTGATCGCCATCGCCCTGGGCTGGCTGATCTGGGGCCATGTGCCCAACGTCATGGGCTGGGCGGGCATCGCCCTGGTCATCGGCGCGGGGCTGGTGCTGTTGCGCCAGGGCGGGCGCTGAGCCGGGCCTGGCGGCAGTGGCTCACCACCTCCCGCGTTGGGTGACGATGCCGTACCACAGCGCACCCATCTCACGGCCCATGCTGGTCTGGCCGGCGCGGGCGGTGGCGTTGGCTGCCAGGTGCACCATCACCAGCTTCTGCTCCGGGTCCACGTAGATCGCCTGGCCGTACACGCCCAGCAGGGCGAAGCGGCGCTTGGCGCCGGGGAAGGTCCAGACCTGGTAGCCGTAGCCGTAGTAGGGCGTGGCCTTGCGCGGGGCGAAGGCCTCGGGGTGGCGCTTCCAGTCGGTGGCTTCCAGCAGGAAGTCCTGGGGCAGCAGCGGGCCGCGCTCGGGCTTGTCGGGCCGCACGCCGTCGTGGGCCAGCAGTACACCCAGGCGGGCCCAGTCGCGCGCCGTGGCGTTGAGGTTGCCGCCCGCGCGCTCCAGGCCGTCGGCGCCGGCCCGCCACAACGCCGAGGTCTGCGCCCCCAGGGGCTGCCACAGGCGCGGCTCCAGCCACTGGCTCAGCGTCTGGCCGGTGGCCCCGCGCAGCACCAGGGCCAGGATGTCGGTCTCGGCGCTGGCGTAGTTGAAGACGGCGCCTGCGGGGTGGGCACGCTCGGTGATGACGCGCGCACCCGCGGCCGCCCCGCCGCGCAGCGCGGCCGCGCCATAGCGCGCCAGGTCGTCCTTGCCGTCGTAGCGCTCCTCGAAGCGCGCGCCGGAAGACATGCGCAGCAACTGGCGTACGGTGGCTTCGCCGTACAGCGTGCCGGCCAGCGCGGGGGCGTGGCGGTCGGCACGGTCGTCCAGCCCGAGCTTGCCCTCCTGGGCGGCCATGCCGATGGCCAGCGCCGTGACCGTCTTGGCCATGGAGTTGGACAGGAAGCGGTGCGAGGCAGTGCGGTCGTACTGGTAGCGCTCCACTTCCAGCACGCCGTTGCGCACGACCAGCAGCGCCATCACGCGCTGGCGGGCCAGGTAGTCGTCGACGGTGAGGCCCTTCTCCTGTCCGATGCTCCAGCGGTAGTCCGGGGCCTGCGGCGCGGCCGGCAGGGGCATGGGCTCGGCGGCCGGCTGCATGGCATTGGGCTGGCCGCGGAACAGGCCCGGGATCTCGGCCTGGTGGGTGAAGGACCCCACGCGCACGCACTCGTCGAAGAACCACTGGCTGGGGGTGCCCACGGGGTAGCCGCGGTCCTTGCACAGGGCCTGTTCGTCGGGGGCGGCCAGGGCAGCCTGCCCGGCCAAGGCCAGCAGGGCGCAGGCCGCGGCCATCGCCGCTCGAAAAGGTATGGGTCGCTTCATGTGGTCATGGCCTCCGTGCGAGCCCTGCGGCCCGCCCTGCGGATTCTTGCGCGCTCACCCACGGCCGGGCTCGGACAAACAAGAAGACTCCGTGACGGCGTCCACGGGCCCACCACAATCCGTCACCATCCCGCTCCTGTCCTTTACCGCCGCAAGGAAATTCCATGACCTACCCTCGCCGCCATGTCCTGGCCCAGCTTGCAGGCTTGACCCTGGGCACCCTGCCCTGGGCCGCACAGGCCCAGACGGGCGGCCGCCCCATCCGCCTGCTGGTGGGCTACACGCCGGGCGGGCCCAACGACATCCTGGCGCGCATCATTGCGCCCAAGCTGGCCGAGAGCCTGAAGCAGACCGTGGTGGTGGAGAACAAGCCGGGCGCGGCCGGCAACCTGGCCTCCACCGAGGTGGCGCGCGCGCCGGGGGATGGCCTGACGCTGCTGCTGGGCTCGGCCGGGCCGAACGCCATCAGCCCGGCGGTGTACCCCAACTTCCCGTTTGATCCGGTGAAGGACATCGCCCCCGTGAGCATGGTGGCGCAGGTGCCCAGCGTGCTGGCGGTGCGCGCCAACCTGGAGGTGAAGTCCGTGTCCGAACTGGTGAAGCTGGCGCAGGCCCAGCCGGGCAGGCTGACCTTCGCTTCTTCAGGCAGCGGCAGCACGCTGCATCTGGCCGGTGAGCTGTTCAAGCAGCAGGGCCGGCTGTTCATCCTGCACATCCCTTACCGCGGCACGGTGCCGGCGGCGCAGGACGTGGCCGCGGGCAATGTGGACATGATCTTTGGCGCGCTGCCCAGCGTGATGCCGCTCGTGCGCGCGGGCAAGCTGCGCGCCTTGGCCGTCACCACGCCGCGGCGCTCGGCCGCCTTCCCGGAGCTGCCCACCATCGCCGAGGCCGGCGTGGGCCTGGGGCTGGAAAAGTACGAGGTCTCGCCCTGGTTCGGCGTTTTCGCCCCTGGCGCCACGCCGCCTGAGGTGCAGGAGCGCTACAGCGCGGCCGTGCGCCAAGCCGTGGCCGACCCCGCGGTGGCCGAGCAACTCGCCAGGCAGGGCGCGGAAGCGAACACCAACACCCCGGCGGAGTTCCGCCGCCGGCTGCAAGACGAGATCGCCAAGTGGGCGGCGGTGGTGAAGTTCGCGAACGTCAAGCCGGATTGAGATTCAGCGCGGGAAGTTGGCCAGCCGTTGCCCCACGCGCAGGCCTTCGATCTGCTGAAAGTGCGCATCCCTGCTCAGCAACGCCGCGCCTGTTTCCAGCGCCCTGGCGGCGATCTACAAGTCGTTGGTCGGAATCGGCAATCGTTTTCGGCGCAGCCCGGCGCAGACCAGCGCATTGCTGTCCGCCGTCAGGGTGCTGATCTGCACCGACTCCACTCCGGGCGAGCCCAGGAAGCGTGCCTGCTCTTCCCGGTTGCGGGCCTCCCGGGTCCCCGCAGCAGAGCCCACCAGCAGTTCGCCCAGCACCACGCTGTTCACCAAGATCCTGTCGGCCCAGGCCACAACCTCAGCGGTGTCGTGGTCGCCCAGCTTGAAGGCCGTGTGGGCATTGGTGTTGATGAGGATGGGACGCAACAATCGCAACCCTGAGATCAGGCAGGCTGCTTGCAGAGGCTGGGGTCGACCTCTTCGAACGCTGAAGTCGCCTGCCCGAAGCGCGGGGCTCAGGCGTCCACGGCCAGAAGGCGCAGCACTTCCGCAGCGCTGGGGCGTTTTTGCTCGGCCATCCCGGCCAGGTAGCCGCCGATGTCCAGCATGGCATAGCCATGCACCATCGACCAAACGCCCACAGCAGCTTTCACGGCCTCCGCTGAATCGGGTGAGGCGCCCCTCATCGCCGCCACGCAGTTGATCACCACGTCGAAAGCTGCGTTGGCTGCCTCGAGCAAGCGCGCCTGGGCGCCGAAGCGGCCCTTGCGACCGAACATGAGCTTGTACAGCCCCGGGTCCTGCCGCGCGAAAGCGGTGTAAGCCTGTCCGGCTGCCCGCAGGTGATGCTCGGGCCCCAGGGGACCGACTTCCTGGATGGATTCCAGCATTCGCGTGCGCAGCGTGTCGAACCCCATGGCGCTCAACTCCATCAGCAGCGCCTCCTTGTTCGAGAAGTGGCGATAGCTGGCATTCACGCTGACACCAACCCGGGTTGCCAGGTCGCGCAGGCTCAGGTCGGCCTCGCCGACCTCGCTCAGCCGGGCGTGCGCTGCTTCCAGCAAGGCAGTGCGCAGGTTGCCGTGGTGGTAGGGCTTGTCCATGTGTGCGGTCAGTGTCGGGGCTTTGTGCGAAATATATGTTGACAGCGCATACATTGGGCCCTAGAGTTCGTATGTGTACGTTGCACACATTGACGTCCGGGTCCCTCCGGACCCCATATCCAATCGCAGAGAGCACACCCATGAACCTGGCCCTTGACCTGTCACTGACCCTCCTGCACCACCTGTCCGTCCTGGCCCTGTTCGGGTGCTTGGTGGCCGAGTGGGCGCTGCTGCGCTTGCCAGCCAGCGAGCGCTGGGTCGAGTGGTTGCCCCGTGTGGACCTGGCCTACGGCTTGCTGGCCGCGCTCGTGCTCGCGGCGGGCGTGGGCCGTGTGGCCTGGGGCCTGAAGGGTGCCGGCTTCTACCTTGCCAACCCGGTTTTCTGGATGAAGCTGTGCCTGTTCGTGGTGGCGGGTCTGGTGTCTGTGGTGCCCACCTTGAAGTACCTGCGTTGGCGCCGCGAGCACCGCGCCAGCGGAGCGCTGCCGGGGCCGCTGGAGATCAGACGGGCCAGGTCATGGGTGGCAGCACAAGCAGGCCTGCTGGCCGCCTTGCCGCTCCTGGCGGCCCTGATGGCCCGCGGACTGGGCCTGTGACCCAGGCTTCCGGGAACACCCCGCCTGGCGGCATCACCCCCATCACCTCCACCGCTTCCACCATCCCTTTCACGTCCAACAACTTCACAGGAGAACCTTCATGAAGCAGCACACGGTCCTGGTGACCGGGGCATCGTCAGGCATCGGTGAGGCCCTGGCCCTGGCGCTGGGCGCACGCTCGGCGCACATGGTGTTGGTGGCCCGGTCGGCTGACCGGCTGGAGGCGCTCAAGCGACGCATCGAGGACGCCGGCGGCTCGGCCACCGTGATCGGTTCCGACCTGGCGGAGCCCGGAGCGGCTCATCGACTGCACGATGACGTCAGGCGCCAGGGCCTGGCGGTGGACACGCTGGTGAACAACGCCGGCTTCGGCTACCACGGCAAATTCGAGGAAGAGCCCGTGGAGCATCTGCTGGCACAGATCCAGGTCAATGTGGTGGCCCTGGCCGAACTCACGCGCCTTTTCGTGCCCTCCCTGCTGGCCCGCCGGGGCACGGTCCTCAACATCGCCTCCACGGTGGCGTTCCAGCCCGCGCCCTTCATGAGCACCTACGGTGCGACCAAGGCTTTCGTGCTGTCGTTCACAGAAGCGCTGTGGGCCGAATACCGTGATCGCGGCCTGCATGTGGCTGCGGTATGCCCTGGCCCGGTGGAGACCCCCTTCATCGACGCCATGGGCGCTGGGGTGCGCGCCACACCGCTGTTTCGCCATACGCTGAGCGTCGACGAGGTGGTGCAAGCCTGCCTGGCTGCGCTGGAGTCCTCGTCGCCCACCCGCGTGGTGGGCTGGCGCAACGGGCTGGCCGCGCAGTCCGCCCGTCTGTCACCCCGCGCGTTGACGGCCCGCATCAGCGCTGGCCTGCTCAGGCCGCGGTAGGCCACCCCCTGCCCCGTTTCCCTGCCCGCTTTCCCGACCCCGATCCCCTAGTCGCTCGAAAGGAGCCATCGCATGAACCGCATCACGACGCCCCGTTTCACCTCGGCCCATCTTCAAGCCTCGGCGGGCTGGGCCCTGGCCTCTGCCCTGCTGCTCGGTACCAGCGTGTCCTGGGCCGCGGACGCGGGCAGGATCGAGGCCACCGTGGCTGGTGTGTCCAACGCCCAGGGTCTGGTGGGGTGCGCGCTGTTCTCCTCGAGAACAGGCTTTCCGCTGGACCCAAAGAAGCACGCGCAGTCAACGGTGCGGGTGCCTGCCGTGGGCGGGGTCGCCAATTGCGTCTTCGCAGCCGTGGCACCCGGCGAGTACGCGGTGGCCGTGGTGCACGACACCAATGGCAACGAGGTGGCCGACACCAACCTGCTGGGCATGCCCACCGAAGGCGTGGGCGTGAGCAACAACGTGATGCCCAGAATGTCGGCGCCAACCTTTGAGGCCGCGCGCTTCACCGTGGCCGGCGGGCAGACGGTGAGGTTGGCGATCTCGATCCGGTACTGAACCTTGCCGGCCCCGTGCGCGCCTGTACGGCCAGCGCTCAGCCCCCCGCGCTTGACGAGGCCTGCCCCGCCGCCAGCATCGCCTCCAGCATCTCCAGCCGCGGGTGCATGGGCTTGGGGTAGCCCACGCGGCTGTGGGTCAGGCCGGCGCCGAGCAGGGCGACGGCGATCTGGTAGCTCAAGGGCCCGGGGTTGATCACCGGCACGGGCAGGCGCTGGCTCAGCCAGCCGTGGGCCTGGTGCATGGTGGTGGAGCCCAGGATCAGCACCTCGGCGCCGTCTTGTTCCACGGCCTTGCGGCCTGCCGCCTCCAGCAGGGGGAAGACCTCTTCCTCCTTGCCCGACAGCAGCGCCTGGTTGTCCGGCGGCACCTCGATGGCGCGCACCGAGGCGCACTTGTGGTGCAGGCCCAGTTCGTCCAGCGCCTTCTTGTAAAGCGGCTTCCAGCGGCTGGCCATGGTGAGGATGGAGAAGCGGTCGCCCAGCATCAGGGCCGTGAGCATGGAGACCTTGCCCGGCCCGAACACGGGGATGTCCAGCACCGAGCGCAGCGCCGCCACGCCGGAATCGCTCATGGTGTCGATGCACACGGCATCGAAGCCTTCGGCCTGCGCGTGGCAGCCGGCCTCGAAGTTGGCCGCATCCGCCAGCACGAAGTCGTGGTGGCTGGCGTAGTTCACCGGCCCGGCCTTCACCGGCCGGTAGACGAACTCGATGCCCGGGCCGAAGGAAAGGCCGGCCAACTGCTGCTGGCGCAGCAGCAGGTTGTCGGCCGACATGGCGAAGGGGACGATGACAAGGACGCGTTTCATGGTCGGTGTGCTCTCCGGCTGTGCCCAGCGGCTCGTTGCAGGATGCCCGGCCGCTCAGCCGGCCCCGCCGCCGGCTTTCCACGCATCCAGGATCTCCGCCCCCGTGGCGACCCACACGCCTGGGTGGTTCATGATGTGAGCCAAGGCTTCCTCCAGCGCGCCGATGCGGTAGGGCTGGCCGATGGCCCAGGGGTGCAGCGAGAGGGCCATGATGCGGCCGTTGCCGGCCGAGGCTTCGCGGTACAGGCCGTCGAACTGGTCGATCAGCGCGTCGCGGAAATCGTCCTCGGTGTGGTGGTTCTGCACGAGGATGGTGTGGTCGTCGATGTCGATGGGGTGGGGCATGGCCACCAGGCCGCGGCCGGCGGTCAGGCCCGCGGCACTGCCCGGCCCCGGCGGGTGCTGGTAGTGCGCGGGCGACGACCCGACGCCGCCTTGCAGGGTGCTCACGGTGCGCACCGGGTAAGGCATGTCGTCGTTGACCCAGTCGCACACGTAGTCCAGCCCGGCCTCGGCCAGCAGGTCCAGCGTGGCGTGGGATTGCGACTTGGCCGGCGACAGCCAGCCGCGCACGGGCGCGCCAGTGGCTTCCTGCAGGATGTCCAGCGACTGGCGGATCCAGGCGCGCTCGTCCTCCACCGGCAGTGCGCCGTGGTGCAGGTGGTCCATGTCCAGGCCGTGGCCCAGGAGTTCCCAGCCCTGGTCCAGGCAGGCCTTGATGAGCGAGGGGTAGCGCCGCGCCACCGCCGCGTTGCAGGGCGCCGAGGCGCGAATGCCGTGGCGGGCGAGTGCCTGCATCACGCGGTGGATGCCCACGCGATTGCCGTAGTCGCGCAGCGTGTAGTGGCGCAGGTCCGGGTAGGCGGTCTGCATGGCGCCGGGCGGCTTGAAGGGTTGGCCCTTCATGTTGAGTGGGAACCACTGCAGCGAGACGCTGACCCAAAGCGCGATGCGCGCGCCGCCCGGCCAGGCCACGGGCGCGCGCTGCGGCAGCATGGACCAGTCGTAGCGGTCATGGTCCATGCCATGGCGGCGCAGCGGGTAGTCCAGGTAGTCGGCGGGCAGGGGGGTGGGGTGGTTCATGGCGCCTCCCCGATGGCTTCGGCCGCGGTGGCGAAGGCGTCGTGGTAATAGGTGTTGAAGTGCCGCGCGATCTCGCGCCCGGTGGCCAGCCACACGCCCTCGTGGCCGGCGATGTAGGCCAGCGCCTCTTCGAACGCGGCCAGGCGGTAGGGCTGGCCGATGAGGTAGGGGTGCAGCGGGATGCACATCACCGTGCCCGAGCGTTCGCCCTCCTGGTACAGGCGGTCGAACTGGCGCTTGAGGATGTCGCCGTAACGCCTCGGCGAGACGAGGTTGACGTTGTAGACGATGGTGTCGTTCATCTCCAGCGAGTAGGGGATGCTGGCCAGACGGCCCTGCTTCACCTTCACCGGGCCGGGCTGGTCGTCGTGGAACAGGTCGCACACGTAGGTGAGGCCCATCTCGGCCACCAGGTCCATGGTGCGCTCGGTATAGGTCAGCGCCGGGGCGAGCCAGCCGTCGAGCTTCTGGCCCGTGTGGTCGCGGATGGTGTCGATGGAGTCCTGGATGACGGCGCGCTCCTGCGCCTCGCTCATGCCCATCAGGTAGCGCGTGTTGTAGGTGCCGTGGGAATAGAACTCCCAGCCGGCATCGGCGCAGGCCTTGATGACCTCGGGGTGGTGCTGACACACGGCCACGTTGAGCGACACGCTGCCGCGCACGCCGCAGCGCTGCATGGCGTCGAACATGCGCCAGAAGCCGGCACGGTTGCCGTAGTCGCGGTAGCTGTAGTTCAGCACGTCGGGCGCCGGGCGGGCCCAGGGCGCGCGTGCCGGGTTGCGCGGCGGGTTGAGCTCGTAGAACTCGATGTTGGGCGCCACCCAGAAGGCCACGCGCGCGCCGTTGGGCCAGCGGATGGTGGGCCGGCGGTCCCAGGGCAGGTGGTCGTAGAAGCCGGGGTCGCGCAGCGTCATGGCCGGGCCCCTTGTCCGGCTGTGGGCAGGCCGCGCAGGTGCGCCAGCACCTCGTGCACCGAGATGACGTCGGCGTACTTCAGCATCATGTCGTAGAGGTTGGCGAAGTGCGGGCTCTCGTGCTTGTCGGCCACGCACTCCTGCGGCACGATGGTGCGGTAGCTGCGCTGCAGGCTGTCCACCACCGTGGCGCGAACGCAGCCCGAAGTGGAGCCACCCGTCACCACTACCGTGTCCACGCCGTGGAAGTTGAAGATCGAGCCGAGGTTGGTCTCGAAGAAGGCCGAGGCCATGCGCTTGTTGACGATGACGTCGCGCTGGCGGTCGATGCGCAGGCGGTCGTCGAACTCCGAGCGGCGGCTGCCCACCTTGATGTTCTGCAGCGAATCGGGCGTGTTGGTGCGCGTGCCCCAGATGCCGCAGTCCTCGCCCGAGTCCATGTAGGCCACGTAGGTCCACACCACCGGAAGACCGTTGGCGCGGAAGGCGTCGGCCAGCTCGTTGATGTAGTCCAGCTGCTTCGGGTCGGTCTCGTAGGCGGTGACGAACTCGCCCACGCTGGTGTAGGCCTTCTGCGGGTCCACGTTGATGAGGGCGGGCTTGCGGCCGAAACCGAAGCGCTTGCGCGTGGGGTTGGCCTGGGCTTCTTCAAAGAGCTGGCGGGCGGTCTTGTCGGACAGTTGCATGGCTGGGTCTCTGGACAGGGGAAGCGATGATGAATCGGGTGGACGGGCGGACAGGTGGTCTGGGGCGAGGAGGGCGGCTGGGTGTGCGGGCGCGCCCGGGTCACGCTTTGGGGGGCTGCTGCAGCAGGGCGCACCAATCAGCGAAGCGGCCTTCGCCGGCGCACAGGGCGTGCGTGGCTTGCAGCACGCGCTCCGCATGCGCCTGCGACCAGACGCGACTGCACAGGTCCTTGAACTTGCCCGTCAGCTCTTCGGCGGTGTAGGGCGAGGCGTCGTCGCCGCGGTTCACGCCGGCCTCGCTCATCCATTGGCGGCCGTCGGTGGCGGTGATCACCACGCGCGCCGGGCGCTCCATGGGCAGGCGCTTCGTCATGGCCGGGTCTTCGCTCAGGCTCACCTTCTGCGCCAGGGCCAGGATGCGCGGGTTGCGCACCGCGTCCCAGGTGAAGCTGGCCATCGCGCTGTGGCCGTTGACCAGCCGCGTGGCCACGGCAAACGGCACCGAGAACTTGGCCGCCAGCGTGTTGCGTGGCGCGGGGTCGTCCAGCTCGGCGGCGAGGTGGTAGCTGCGCACCTCGATGCGCTCGATCTCTTCGGGCGCGGGCAGGGGGCCCTGCGTGGCCTCGATGGCATCCAGCGCGTCCAGCGTGCCGTGGTTGTAGCGGCAGCACGAGTGCAGCTTGAAGTAGTTGTGCAGCAGGTGCCAGTCCTGCCCCAGGTCGCGCAGCACCTCGGTGGTGTCGAAGCGCTCGGAGATGACCTGGCCCAGCAGCGAGCCCGGGCCGTCGCGTTCGCCAGTGAAGCCGCAGCCGGCCAGCTCCACGGCCAGCAGGCCGTTGCGGTTGCTCATGCCTGCGTAGACGTTGCGCACCAGCCCGCCTTCGAGCATGGTGCGCTTGGAGGTGGCGGTGGTGAGCGAGGCTGCGATGTTGATCGCTTCCCGCATGCCCGCGGCATCCAGGCCCCGCGCCCGCGCGCAGGCCGCCGCTGCGCCCACCGTGCCCCAGGTGCCGTGCGGGTGCATCGCGCCGCGCAACTGGCTGGCCGCACCCAGGCGTGAGCCCACCTCGTAACCCACCACCAGGGCGGACAGGAAGGTGTCGGCATCGGCGCCTTGCTGCTCGCAAAGGGCGAGTGCGGCTGGCAGCACGTGGATGGCCGGGTGGCCGCGCGAGAAGCGGTTGCCCTCGTCCATCTCCAGGAAGGTGCCGCCCGTGCCGTTGACCAGTGCCGCGGCCTCGGGGTGGGTCTGCACGCCCAGCCCGATGAGCGTGGCGCCGCTGCCCAGGCGCTGGCGCTGGGCCAGTGCGCGCAGCTCCGGCTCGGCCGAGCCTGCGGCGATGGCCGCCAGGGTGTCGGCCAGGACCCAGCCGGTGTGCGCGCGCACGGCTGGCGGCAGCGCGGCAAAGCGCAGACCTGCGGCGAAGGTGCTGAGGGTGTCGAGGTACTGCATGGCTCTGGATGGAGGCTGGGGGCGCACCGGGCCCGAAGGGTGCCACGCCAGCCGGGCGGCCTGTGGGCTGGTTGAGCGCCGTCTAGGGGCTTGTGTTCGGTACCCGTTCGATTGTTCTAACATTAGAACAAGTCGGCTGCACAGCCGGCCCTGGTTTTCCCTCAGTTTTTTCGTCAGGCCCTGCGGCTGGAACCGTCGGGACCTCCCGTTCATCCTTCCTGCTTTCGAGGATCCGTCATGACATCTCGCACCGCCGAAACCCGCCCCCAAGGTTTTTCCCGCCGCTCCGTGCTCAAGGCCGGCGCGGCCACCACGGTGCTGGGTGCGCCCGGCCTGCTGCTGGCGCAGCCGGCGGCCGTGAAGGTCGGCTTGGTCCACCCGGTCAGCGGCGGCCTGGCCTACAGCGGCGGGCAGGGTCGTCTGGGCTGCCAGATGGCCATTGACGAGATCAACGCCGCCGGCGGCATCAAGTCCATGGGCGGGGCCAAGCTCGAGGCCGCGCTGGGCGACTCGCAGTCGCGCCCCGAGGTGGGCGTGGCCGAGGTGGAGCGCCTGCACCAGGTGGGCGTGGCGGCCTATGTGGGCTGCTTCTCCAGCGCCATCGCGCTGCCGGCCACCCAAGCCGCGGCCAAGTACAACACCCCGTTCATGATCGACGTCGGCGTGTCCGACCTGATCGTGCGCCGCGGGCTGAAGAACGTGTTCCGTCTGGCGCCGGGCTTTGGCAAGTGCGTGGACGACGCGATCGCCGGCCTGGGCGAGATCAACAAGGCCGCAGGTGGCGTGGCCAAGTCCGCCGTGCTGGTGCATGAGGAGTCGGAGTTCGGCACGGGCACGGCGAAGTTGCTGGCCGACCGCCTGCCCGGCATCAGCATCCAGGTGGCCGAGGTCATCAAGCACGCCAACCCCACGCGGGATTTCTCCAACGTGGCGCTGCGCATCAAGGGCCTGAAGCCTGACCTCGTGATCATGAGCAACTACCAGAACGAGTATGTGTTGCTGGCCCGCACCCTGCATCAGCAGCGTGTGGACCTGGACGCGATGTTCAGCGTGTTGGGTGGAGGCTTCAACTTCCGGCTCGTCAAGGAGCAACCGGACATCGCCCAGCACATGATGGACTTCAACCACTGGTACAACCCGCGCAACGCCAAGGCCGTGGCCATGCGCAAGGCGCTGGAGGACAAGGGCGGCCTGTTCACCTTCGAGGTCTACTGCGGCTACAACGCGGTGAAGTGCTATGCCGACGCGCTGGAGCGCGCCCGGACGGCCGACAAGGAGAAGGTGATCGCGGCACTGGAAGCCAGCACCTGGTCAGACCACTTCATGCCCTATGGCCCGACCAGGTTCGTCGACGGCCAGAACACGGGCGGCCGTGCGGCCATGCTGCAAGCCAGCCGGACCGACATCAACGTGGTGTGGCCCAACGAGTTCGCCGGCGCCAAGCCCATCTACCCCCGTCCCAAGTTCTCCTGATCGGCGGCGCATGGCCTGAACACGCGGGCTCGGGCCTGCCGCCCTGGCGGCAGGTGCCGACGCTCCGCGTGGCCACTTTCTCACCACACTCCCGGGGGACGCCGTCTTGGACGCCTCGATCCTGCTGGCCGCCACGATCAACGGATTGCTGATCGGGGGGATCTACACCCTCGTCGCCTCCGGCCTGACGCTGATTTACGGCGTGCTGCACATCATCAACTTCGCCCACGGCAGCCTGCTGATGCTGGCGATGTTCGGCGTGTACTTCCTGCTCACCAAGCTGGGGGTGGACCCGTACCTGTCGCTGCTGGTCATGGTGCCGGCGATGTTCGCGCTGGGCTATGTGCTGTACCGCGGCCTGATCGGCAGATTAGCCCACGGCAAGGACGAGAACATCCTGCTCATCACGCTGGGCCTGTCCATCCTGATCGAGAACCTGGCGCTGATGTTCTTCAAGGGTGACACGCGCACGATCTCGGTGTCCTACTCTGACCGCATGGTGGAGCTGGGCCCGCTGCTGTTGTCCTTCCCCAAGATCGTGTCGTTTGTGGCGGCCATGGTGCTGTGTGCGCTGCTGGGCCTGTTCATCCAGCGCACGGACACAGGCAAGGCCATCCGCGCCGTGGCCAAGGAGCGCATGGGCGCGCGCCTGGTGGGCATTGACGTGGACCGCGTGTTCGCCATCTCCTACGGCATCGGCCTGGCCACGCTGGGTGCGGCGGCCTGTCTGCTGATGCCCATCTTCTATGTCTCGCCCACCACCGGCCATGTCTTTGTCATCGTGGCTTTCACGGTGGTGGTGCTGGGCGGCATGGGCAGCTTCTTCGGCGCCGTGGTGGGCGGTCTGATCGTGGGGCTGACCGAGTCCTTCGGTGGCCTGTTCCTGGGCGAGAGCCTGGGGCAGATCGGCATCTCGCTCATCTTCATCCTCATCCTGCTCTTGCGGCCCCAGGGGCTCTTTGGAGGTGGCAAATGAGCGCGGCACGTCTGGCGGGTGGCGGCTGGCCGCTGCACCTGGGCTTGCTGGCCGTGGCTGTGGCCTTCCCTTTCGTGTTCCCCTCGCCCTTCATGGTGAACTTCGGGGTGATGGCGTTGTTCTACGCCTTCATCGGCCAGTCCTGGAACATCGCCGGCGGCTTTGCCGGGCAGCTGTCCTTCGGCCATGTGGTGTTCTTCGGCGCGGGGGCCTACGCCTCCACCATCTTGCAGCTGCGCTTCGGGTTCTCGCCCTGGTTCGGGCTGCCGGCCAGCGCGGTGGCGGGCGCGCTGGTGGGCTGGATCATCGCGGTGCTGTCGTTCCGCGCCGGCTTGAAGGGCTCGTACTTCGCGCTCATCACGCTGGCCTTTGCCGAGGTGCTGCGCATCGTCGCTAACTCGGTGGAGATCACCGGCGGCGGCCTGGGCATGCTCATCCCGGCCAAGCCGAGTGCGGCCAATTTCCAGTTCAAGGAGCGCATCGGGTTTTACTTCCTCATCCTGGCGCTGACGGTGGGCTCCATTGCGGTGGCGCTGTGGCTCAAGCGCTCGCGCTTCGGTGCGCAGCTGGCGGCCATCCGCGAGAACGAGGACGCCGCCAAGGCCCTGGGCATCGACGTCTACACCGAGAAGGTCAAGGTGATGATGCTCTCGGGCGCGATGTGCGGCCTGGGCGGCTGCTTCTTCGCGCAGTACTTCCTCTACATCGACCCCATCATCGTCTTCGGCGTGGACAAGTCGGTGGAGATGCTGCTGGTGAGCATGATCGGCGGCGCCGGCACGGTGTACGGGCCGCTGATCGGCGCGGTGCTGCTGGCGGCCATCAGCGATGTGGCGCGCGTCATCACCAACGTGCAGGGCTTGTCGCTGGTGCTGTACGGCACGCTGCTGGTGATCATCATCGCCTTCCTGCCCAACGGCCTGATCGACCTGTTCAAGCGCATCGGTCGACGTGGTGGTGGTGCCGGTGGTGGTGCCAGTGGTGGTGGCAATGGCAGCGACAGTGGCTCCGGCAAGGGGGGTGCCCGATGAGCGCGCCGATGTTGCAGGTGCAGGGCCTGACCAAGATCTTTGGTGGCCTCAAGGCCGTGGACGACGCGTCGCTGAAGGTGGACGAGGGCCGCATCGTGGCGCTGATCGGCCCCAACGGCGCGGGCAAGACCACGCTGTTCGCGTGCATCGCGGGCTTTCTGCCGGTCAACACCGGGCAGGTCACCTTGCTGGGGCAGGACATCACGGGCTGGCCGGTGCACCGCATCGCCCGCCGGGGCATGGTGCGCACCTTCCAGATCACCCAGCCTTTTGCCAAGCTGAGCGTGCACGAGAACATCGCCGTGGGCGCCTACCAGCGCTTTACCGACCGTGACGAGGCCTGGGCGCACGCGCAGCGCGTGGCCGGGCAGGTGGGCATGGGCGCCATGCTGGAGCAGCCCGCGGCCGATCTCACGGTGGCCGGGCGCAAGCGCCTGGAACTCGCGCGCACGCTCGCCACCAACCCCAAGCTGCTGCTGCTGGACGAGGTGATGGCGGGGCTGAACCCCTCAGAAATCGTGGACATCGTCGACATCATCCGCAAGATCCGCGACAGCGGCGTCACCGTGCTGCTGATCGAACACGTGATGCAGGCGGTGATGAGCCTGTCGGAGCACCTGTATGTGCTGACCTACGGCCGCATCATTGCCGACGGCGCGCCGCGCGACGTGGTGCGCGACCCGGCCGTGATTGAGGCCTACCTGGGCCGCGGTGCGGCCGAGCACATGGGTGCAGGTGCAGGTGCAGACACGGGTGGGCAGAGTGAAGCCCCCGCCCGCCCTGAAGGAGCCGCCCATGCTTGAGGTGCGAGGCCTGCGCGCCGGCTATGGCAGCGTGGAGATCCTGCGCGGCATCGACCTGGACGTACGCGCCGGTGAGATCGTGGCCGTGCTGGGCAGCAACGGCGTGGGCAAGTCCACGCTGAACAACAACCTGTCGGCGCTGTACCGGCCTTTTGCGGGCTCCATCCGCTTCAAGGGCGAGGAGCTGGTGGGCCGCAGCTCCACGGAGATCGTGCAGCGCGGGCTGATCCATGTGCCGGAAGGCCGGCGCATCTTTCCCAACCTGAACGTGCGCGAGAACCTGGAGCTTGGCAGCCTGGTGCGCGGCAAGGCGAACCGGGCGCGCAACCTCGAGCACGTGGTGGGCATCTTCCCGCGCCTGAAGGAGCGCTTTGGCCAACTGGCCGGCACGCTGTCGGGCGGCGAGCAGCAGATGCTGGCCATCGGCCGCGGCCTCATGTCCGAGCCCGAGCTGCTCATCATGGACGAGCCGTCGCTGGGCCTGTCGCCCCTGTTGGTGGAGGAGATGTTCGCCCTGGTCCAGCGCATCAACGCCGAGGGGATGCCGGTGCTGCTGATGGAGCAGAACGCGGTGCAGACCCTGGCCATCGCGCACCGCGCCTACCTCATCGAGAACGGCGCGGTGGCGATGCAGGGCCCCGCCGCGGACCTGGCACGTGACCCTGAGTTGCGGCGGAACTACCTGGGGTTGTGAGCGGGCGACGCCATGTCCAGCACCCTCGCCCCAGACCCGGTGCGTGTTGAAGCCCCCGAGATGCAAGGCCGCCGAGCCTTGGTCACCGGTGCGGGCTCGGGCATCGGCCTGGCCGTGGCCCGTGTGCTGGCTGCGCGTGGCGCCCAGGTGGCGGGTGTGGTGCAGCACCCGGCCCAGGCAGACGAACTGCGTCGCCAGGTGCCACAGGCCACGGTCTTCGTGCAAGACCTGCGGGACGACACGGCCACCGCGGCCCTGCCCGGCCGCGCCGCGCAGGCGCTGGGTGGGCTGGACGCGCTGGCCTGCTGCGCCGGCATCTTCTTCAAGAAGGGGTCGGACGACACCGCGCTGGACGAGTGGCGGGCCACGCTGGAGCTCAACCTCAACGCCACCTTCGTGCTGACGCGCGCGGCAATCGCCTGCATGCGGGTCGGGGCTGGCGACGCCGGAGACCGCAGCGTGGTGGTCATCAGCAGCCAGATCGGCCTGGTGGGCCATGCGCGCGGCGCGGCCTATGCGGCGTCCAAGGCCGGGCTGAACGGTATGGTCAAGTCGCTGGCGCTGGAATGGGCGCCTGAGGCCATTCGGCTGAATGCCGTGGGCCCCGGGCCGGTGGACACCCCCATGTTGGCCGGCGTGAAGGCCGACCCGGCGGCGCTGGCCGCCATGCAGGCCAGCATTCCGCTGGGCCGGCTGGGCCAGCCGCAGGAGATTGCCGAGCTGGTGAGCTTTCTGCTGTCGGCACGCGCGGCCTTCATCACCGGCCAGGTCATCTGCGCCGACGGCGGCTTCACCGCGCGCTGAGCACCATGTCCGCCTTGCTGCCCGTCACCAAGTACCACCAGGTCTACCTGGTGCTGCGCGAGCAGTTGCAGGAGGGCCGCTTCGCACAAGGCCTGCCCGGTGAGCTGGCGCTAACGCAACAGTTTGGCGTGGGCCGCGTGACGGTGCGCCGCGCGCTGGAGCAGCTGGTGCAGGA
This sequence comes from Rubrivivax sp., assembly GCA_044372085.1. Taxonomy (GTDB): domain Bacteria; phylum Pseudomonadota; class Gammaproteobacteria; order Burkholderiales; family Burkholderiaceae_C; genus Rubrivivax. The sequence continues at coordinate 79,361 of JBILSM010000002.1, read as the reverse complement.
AGGGCTGATCGTGCGCGAGGCCGGGCGCGGCACGCGGCCGGTGCAGCCTGCCGGCCCATCGCGCAGCGGCCCGGGTGCAGCCGCGCCAGCGGCGCCGGCCCACCCCGTCACCCGCCTCACGGGCCTGCTGGAAAACATCGTCAGCGTCAGCCGCAGCACCACCGTCAAGGTGCTGGACTGGCGCAGCATCCAGGCCTCCGACAGCCTGGCGCAGGTGCTGCAGGTGGCCCCCGGCGCCACGGTGCGCAAGGTCACGCGGCTGCGCAGCGCGGCGGCCGGGCCGGTGTCCTACATCACCATCTACGTGCCCGAGCCGCTGATCCGTGGCTTCGGTCGGCGCGACCTGGGGCAAAAGCCCGTGCTGCAGCTGCTGGAAGAAAGCGGCATCGAACTCGGCCGTGCCCGCCAGACCGTGACCGCCAGCGCGGCCAACGCCCAGGTGGCCAAGGCCCTGGAGGTGGCGGTGGGCACGGCGCTGCTGTCGGTGCGCCGCCTGGTGCATGACAGCGCCGACCGGCCGGTGCAGCTGCTGCACGGCCTGTACCGCCCTGACCGTTACGAGTACCAGATGGAACTCTCGCAGGTGGGTGGGGTGGACGCGCGCATCGTCGCGCACGAGATGGTGCCGTGATGAGCGCAAGCCCCTCGTCACAGCGCCCCCCCCAGACCCTGGCGCAGAAGCTGCTGGCGCGGGCCAGCGGGCGCACGCACGTCGCCGTGGGCGAGATCGTCAACTGCCGGGTGGACCTGGCCATGTTCCACGACTCCTCGGGCCCGCGGCGCCTGAAGCCCATGCTGGAGGAACTGGGCGCCACGATCTGGGACCCCTCGCGCGTGGTGCTGGTGATGGACCACTACGTGCCCGCGCAGGACGACGATTCCCGGCGCATCGTGCGCATCGCGCGCGACTGGGCGGCCGAGCAGCGCCTGCCGCACGTGTACGACTCCATCGGCATCTGCCACGTGGTGCTGCCGCAGCAGGGGCACCTGAAGCCGGGCATGTTCTGTGTGGGCGGCGATTCGCACTCGCCCACGGGCGGGGCGTTTGGCACCTACATGTTCGGCATCGGCGCCACCGAGATGCTGGGCGTGGTGGTGACGGGTGAGCTGTGGGTGCGCGTGCCCAAAACGCTGCGCATGTGGTGGGATGGCGCGCTGCCGCCCGGCCTCACGGCCAAGGACATGATGCTGCACCTGATCGGCCGCTTCGGCATGAACGGGGCCGACTACCAGGCCGTGGAGTTCGCCGGCCCGGCAGTGCGCGCCCTGTCCATGCCCGAGCGCATGACCATGGCCAACCTGAGCGCCGAGATGGGCGCGCAGACCGGCCTGATCGCGCCCGACGACACCACGCTGGAATGGTTGCGCGGCGTGGGCGTGCAGGACGCGGCGTCTCACGGTTGGCACACCGATGACGACGTGCCCGAGGGCCCGGCGCTTCACACCCTGCGCCTGGACGCCAGCGTGCTGGAGCCCCAGGTGGCCGCCCCGCACAGCCCGGCCAACACCCACGGCGTGGGCGCGCTGGCCGAGGTGGCCGTGCAGGTGGCCTACATCGGCGCCTGCACCGGCGCGAAGATCGACGACCTGCGCGCCGCTGCCCAGGTGTTGCGTGGTCAGCGCGTGGCTCCGGGCCTGCGCCTGATGGTGGCGCCGGCCAGCCTGCGCGACCAGGCCCAGGCCGAGGACGAAGGCGTGATGGGCGTCTTGCGCGCGGCCGGGGCTGAACTGCTGCCCACCGCCTGCGGCGCCTGCTCGGGCTACGGCGGCACCATCCCCGACGGCGCCACCGTCATCGCCACCACCGCGCGCAACTTCAAGGGCCGCATGGGTTCGGCCACGGCCCAGGTGTACCTGGCCTCGCCCTACACCGTGGCGGCCTCGGCCCTGCGCGGGCGCATCACGGATCCGCGCGAGGTGCTGGCGTGAAGACTTTGCACCGCGTCTGGGCCTTCGGCGCCGACATCGACACCGACCAGCTCGCCCCCGGCGCCTACATGAAGCTGGGCATCGAGGGCATCGCGCCGCATTGCCTGGAGGGCGTGCGGGCGGACTTCGCGCCCCAGGTGCAGCGCGGTGACGTCATCGCTGCCGGGCCCAACTTCGGCATCGGCTCCTCCCGCGAGCAGGCCGCCGGTGCGCTGGTGCAGCTGGGCGTGAAGGCGGTGATCGCGCCCTCGTTCTCCGGCCTGTTCTTCCGCAACGCCTTCAACCTGGGCCTGCTGTTGCTCACCTGCCCGCAGGCAGCGCAGTTGCGTGAGGCCGAGTCCATCACGCTCGATCTCCAGGCGCTGACCGTCACCCGGGCCGACGGCCAGGTGCTGGCCTGCGAGCCCATTCCCGCCTTCCTGCTGGACATGGTGGAGGCCGGCGGCTTGCTGAACCAGCTGCGCCGCAGGTTGGGCCAGCCTCTTGATGCGGTGACCTCATGACCTCTGCCTCCTCGACCCCCGCCACCCCGCTCTCCCCCGACAGCCCCGCCATCGCCCAGCACCCGGCGCAGGTGATGCGCGCCCAGGCCCTGCTGCCCGGCACGCCGCATGTGCCGGCGGTGATCGTGGGCGGCGGCGCCTGCGGCATGACGGCCGGCATCCGCCTGCGCGACGCCGGCATCGACTGCGTGGTGCTGGAGCGCGACGCCGTGCCCAGCGGGTCCACCGCGCTGTCCTCGGGTTTCATCCCGGCGGCCGAGACCCGGTTGCAGAAGTCCCTAGGTATCCCCGATTCGCTGGACCTCTTTCGCCGGGAGATCGAGGCCAAGAGCCACGGGCAGGCGGCACCGCACCTGGCCTTGGCCTACACCGAGGCCGTGCGCCAGGCCATTGACGCCTTGGAGGCCCACGGCATCGTCTTCGAGGTGGCCACCACCTGGCTGTACCCCGGCCACAGCGTGCACCGCATCCACTGCGTGCCCGAACGCACCGGCGCCGCCTTGCTGGCCGCCCTGGGCCGCGTGGCCGCCGAGCGCGGGGTGGACGTGTTGACCGAAGCGCTGGTGCGCGAGATCTGGGTGGATGCCGAGGACCGCGTGACGGGCGTGGGTTACCAGCGCCCAGACGGCACGGTGGAGCGCATCGCCTGCGACGTCCTCGTCCTGGCCTGCAACGGCTACGGCGGCAACCCGGCGCTGGTGCGCGAGCTGCTCCCCGCCATGGCCGAAGCCACCTTCGGCGGCCACGTGGGCAACGACGGCAGCGCCATCGCCTGGGGACGCCGCCTGGGCGCGCGCCTGGCCGACCTGGGCGGCTACCAGGGCCACGGCTCGTGGATCATCCCGCAGGGCGCGCTCATGACCTGGGCCGTCATGATGGAAGGCGGCGTGCAGATCAACGCCTGCGGGCAGCGCTTCCACAACGAGAACCACGGCTATTCCGAGGCCGCAGTGGAGGTGCTGGCCCAGCCCGGCGGCATCGCCTGGAACGTGTTCGACGCGCCCATCCTGGAACTGCTGCAGACCTTTCCGGATTTCGTGGAGGCGCAGAAGAACGGCGCCCTGCGCAGCTTTGCCGACGAGGCCGCCCTGGCCGCCCACATCGGCTGCGACGCCGCCGCGCTGCGCGCCACGCTGCAGGCGCTGCAGCCCGGCACCACCGACGCCTTCGGCCGCCACCTCAAGCGCCCGCTCAGCGCCCCTTTTCACGCCGTGAAAGTGACGGGCTCTCTCTTCCACACCCAGGGCGGCCTGGACATCGACGCGCAATGCCGCGTGCTTCGCGAAGACGGCACTCCCCTGCCCAACCTGCTGGCGGCCGGCGGCGCCGCCCGCGGGGTTTCCGGCAACGAGGTCTGGGGCTACCTCACCGGCAACGGCCTGCTCAGCGCCGTGGGCGGCGGTTGGCTGGCCGGCGCCACCGCGGCGGAGCTGCTGGCTGGCGCCTGACGCCGCCTCCCGACGCTGCTCCTGACCGGGCCGCTCGCTCGCCTGCCCCCACACGCCCCTTCCCCAAGCCCTTCCCATGTCCCTCAAAGCCCGCCTCGCCCAGCCCGCCCCCGTCCTCGCCCCCGGCGTCTACGACGGCCTCACCGCGCTCATGGCCGAGCAGGCCGGGTTCGAGGCGCTGTACCTCTCCGGCGCCTCCATCGCCTACACCCGCCTGGGCCGCTCCGACATCGGCCTGACCACCGCCACCGAAGTGGCCGACACCCTGGCGCGCATCACCGAGCGCGTGCGCACCCCCGTCATCGTGGACGCCGACACCGGCTTCGGCAACGCGCTGAACACCCAGCGCACCGTGCGCGAGTTCGAGCGCGCGGGTGCGGCCATGATCCAGCTGGAAGACCAGACCTTCCCCAAGCGCTGCGGCCACCTGGATGGCAAGGGCGTGGTGCCCGTGACCGAGATGTGCGGCAAGCTCAAGGCAGCCTTGGACGCCCGCAGAAGTGAGCAGACACTCATTCTGGCCCGTACCGACGCCGTGGCCGTGGAAGGTTTTGACGCCGCACTGGACCGTGCCGAGGCCTACCTCGCCTGTGGCGTGGACGCCCTGTTCGTCGAGGCCGTGCGCAGCCCCGAGCAGATGGCCACCGTCTGCGGCCGCTTTGCCGGGCGCATCCCCATGCTGGCCAACATGGTGGAAGGCGGCAAGACACCCATCCAGAGCGCAGACGAACTGGGCCGTATCGGTTACCGCATCGTCATCTTCCCCGGCGGCACCGCCCGCGCCGTGGCCCACACCCTGCAGCGCTACTACGCCAGCCTGCACACCCACCGCACCACCGCACCCATGCGCGGGCAGATGCTGGACTTCGATCAGCTCAATGACGTGATCGGGACGGGGGAGTTGCTGGAGGCGGGCAAGCGGTACGAGGGCCAGGAGGGCCTCGTCACTGTGGCGCCGCACCGCTTGACGTGAAGCTCGCGTCCGCAGGCGGGTGCATCGCGCTTCAAGGTGCTGCGAGACGGGGCGTGCTTTGCCGCGTGCTCCAGCCGGGCGACGTGCTCATTGCTGTGAGTGAAGGCCGATCATGTTGCCTTCGGTATCGACCACCAGGGCAATGAAGCCGTACTCACCGATGGACGATTTGCCTTTGAGGACCTGTCCGCCATGCGCTGCGGCCCGCTCAGCCTCCACGGCGCAGTCGTCGCAGGAGAAATAGACCAGGGTGCTGCCACCAGAGGGCATCCCGGCCATCTTCACCAACGCACCCCCGGCGCCCGAACCGTCCATCGACATGGGAAACGCCCACATCTCCACTTCAGGTGACCCTTCCATTTCGGGATTCTTCAGCGCTGCCAGCGAGCCCTGGAACACGGCTTCGTAGAACGCCTTCGCCCGAGGCATGTCCTGAACATAGATTTCAAACCAGGCAACCGGATTGCTTTTCATGGTGTTTCTCCTTTTCGGAACCCACAGTGGAGAGGTCGAACGAATGAAGGGGATGCCCCTCCTCCAGGCCAGTGTGCCGCAAAGCGGGCGCCGTCAACAGGCCACGACCTGCGCCGCTCGGGCTCAGGGGTCGGCGCGTTGCACCCCGTAGGTCTTCAGTGCCGACGCGATCTGCGAGGCCTCTGTGGTTTCTGCGGGATACAGCCGGTAGCTGGGTGCCACGATGGGCTCCACCGCCTGGGCCTGGACGACGATCACCCCGTGCACCGTGAAGCGCGGCTCGGCCATCGCGACAAGGGCTTGGGCCCAGTGTGCGAACTCCGGATGCGCGCGCGCCACGTACCGCGCATGGCCTGCCACCTTGTAGCCCTTCTGCACAAAGACGTCGATGAAGCTGAGGCAGACCTTGGACGCTTGCTGCAGGTTGCGCACCGTGGTGGGCGAGGCGATGTGGGCCACCACGATGTGCTGCGCATCGAAGACGGCGAACACCTCCTTGGGTGACACGTTGGGCTGGCCGCTGGCGTCCACCGTGGCCAGCCAGCACAGCACGCTGCGCGAGGCGGCCTGCTGGACATCGGGTGACAGCATGGCGGCGGGTGAGGTGTCGAAGGGGGAGGTCCGTTGCATGGTGGTCATGGGCGTTGATCTGGCCAGCACCGAGGCGCGGTGGCGCCCTGCGTTGCCCTGGTGCGGCAATGCGCACCGCGCCCGGCCCGCGTGGCGCTACTGCGGCTACTGCGACCAGACAGCGAACTCATTGCCGCTGGGCTCGGTGAAGTGAAAGCGCCGCCCGCCAGGAAACGTGAAGACGGGTTGGATGACGACACCGCCTGCACCCATCACCTTGGCGAGCGTGGCCTCCAGATGGGCGCTGTAGAAGACCAGCAGGGCGCTTCCCGTGGCCGTGGTGGCGGCCTGTTCCGAGCGAAAGAACCCGCCGTCCAGGCCTTGACCGCTGAACGCCGCATAGTCGGGCCCGTAGTCCACGAAAGACCAGCCGAAGACCTGCTCGAAGAAGCGTTTGGTGGCGACGAGGTCGCGGCAAGGGAACTCGACGTAGTTCAGTTTTTCGTGCGACGGCATGACATCGGTGTGTGAGGTGACGCCTGAAGAAGGAACGGGCTTTTGCAGCGCTGAGCCGGCCGCGCCGAGCCCGCCGCGAAGCAGCAACCGGCGCCGACGTGCTGAGGCAGGCCGCACAAGGGGCAAAGCGGTGCGTTGCGCACCGGGTTGAGCCTGAGGTCACCTGTCATGACCACCCTCCACCATGATGGGCGACGCATGCCTGACGGCAGGCTCGGGCACTCCGTCCAAGCTGGCTCTTGCCTTCGCAAAGCAGTCCACGCCCGCGGGCAGTGCGGTGCCACTTTGGGCCGACCGCGTCCAGATGTGGCTTGAAACGGTGACGGCGTCGGGCTCGTCGTAGCAGCCGCGCGCGATGCCCCTCACATCGGGCCAGCGCTCGAAGGTGAGCGAGACCGTGGTGCCGCAGGTCGGGCAGAAGTGGACGAAGACCTTCTGGCCGCTGCCGTCCGACACATGCTCGTAGCGCTGCAGCGTGCCGCCGTTGAGCTGCACGGCGTCCATGGCGAACATCGACTCGGCAAAGTAGGCCGAGCCCGTGACCTTCTGGCAGAAGGTGCAGTGGCAGGCGATGGTGCGCATCGGCGCCTGGGTGGCGCGAAAGCGCACGCTTCCACACAGGCAGCCGCCTTGGAGTTCCTGGGTCATGACTGGTGTTCCTCAGCGGGTTCGGGTCGCGTCATTTTCGGCTCCGCTCCTGACGGGCCTGAGCCATGGCCATCGCTGTCGGTAGCTTGCGACCTTGCGCTCCAACAGGTCCACGTGTGGGACGAGCGGGTTGGCCGTGAGCGTGCCCTCGTAGAGGCCCGCCAGGCCGTAGGGAGCGTGCAGCTCGCCAGGCCGTACGGCCACACAGGTCTCCTTGACCAGGAAGCGCTTGATCCCGTCCTCCGAGGAGCGCAATGGGTCGTAGGGATGCCCGAAGTGCTTCGGGTACCAGAGGTGAACCCGCGCTTGATTGGCGACCTCGACGGTGATGCCCAGGTCGGAGAGGACGGCTTCGACGTGCTGTTGGGCGTGCTCCTCGCCTGTCTTGGTCAGATCTGTTGCGTCGAAGTAGAAGACATCGTAGTCCTTGATGTTCTCTGTTGGCGGCCTGCCGGACTGGAGGTTCCAGACCGTCTGAAACAGGCAGCCGGCCACCAGCCACGCATTGGGCAGCCCCAGTCGTTGCCACCTGGAGAGGGTGGCTCGATTTGCCGGGTTGGTGGTGATGTCTGCGAGAAAGGCGGTTTCCATGACACCTATCGTCGGGCACAAGCCGCGACTCACGGGCGCTGCGAGTGCGGGGTCCGCTGGATGTTCTTGTTTTGGCATCACCACGGAGCCTCTACGTATCCCCTTCTTCCTTCCCCTCAGTCCACCCCGCCCGCAGCGCCTCCCACCCTTTCGCCCCCAGCCGCTCCATCGTGGCCATGTTGGCTTCGTAGAGGGTCTCGGCTTCCGGAAAGGCGGCTACGGCGCGGTCGATGCTGTCCTCGCGGATCAGGTGCAGCGTGGGGTGGGGCGAGCGGTTGGTGGCGTTGGTGATGTCGTCGGCCGTGGTGCCTTCGAAGCGGTAGTCGGGGTGGAAGCTGGCCACCTGGATCACGCCTTCCAGGCCCATGTCGGCCACCGCATCCTCGGCCACGCCCAGAAAGTCATTGAAGTCTGCGAAGTCGTTGAAGACCTGCGGGTGCACCAGCAGCGTCGTTTCGATCTTGTCTGCGGGCGTGCGGGCCAGGCGCTGCATTTCACCCATCAGGTCGCTCAGCAGGGCGGCGGGGTCGGTCGCTTCGCTTTCCACATAGCGCACCAGGCCCTTGACCTGCGGCGCCTTGGCAAAGGGGCACAGGTTCAGGCCGATGACGGCGTGTTCCACCCAGGCGCGGGTCTGGGCGAGGGCGGGGGTGTCGGGGGCTTCGGGGGGCAGGGTGTGCGGCATGGTGAGATTCTTTCGTCATGGCATGACGAGGCAATTGTTAACCGCGTAAATGCTCCATTCGTTGGAAGATTTGCACAGATAATCGCGCCCATGATAGGTCGAGCAGCAGAACTTCAGCTCAGCCAGATGTTGGCGCAGTTTCCAGCGGTGGTGCTGCTGGGGCCACGGCAGGCTGGCAAGACCACGCTGGCCTGGCAATGGGCGCGGCGCGATCCCTCGGCCCTGTATCTCGATCTGGAGTTGCCGTCGGCTCAGCGGCAGTTGGAGGATGCGGAGGCCTTTCTCATGGCCCAGCACGGCCGGCTGGTGGTGCTGGACGAAGTGCAGCGGGTGCCCGAGCTGTTCGCCGTGCTGCGTGGCGTCATCGATGCGCGCCGCCGCCTGGGCGAGGGTGCGGGGCAGTTCCTGCTGCTGGGCTCGGCCTCGGGCGTGCTGCTGCGCCAAAGCAGCGAGAGCCTGGCCGGTCGCGTGGCCCAGGTGGAGCTGGGCCCTTTGCAGCTGCGTGAGCTGCCCGACGATGCGCAGGATGGGCAGCCCGACACTTCGGCCACGACCGTGCGCTTCGACCAGGCTCACCGGCTGTGGCTGCGCGGCGGGTTTCCGTTGTCGTGGCTGGCCCCCACGGACGAGGCCAGCCTGGGCTGGCGTGAGGCCTTCATCACCACCTATCTGGAGCGCGACATCCCGGCGCTGGGCCCTCGGCTGCCGGCCACCACGCTGCGGCGCCTGTGGACGATGCTGGCGCACCAGCAGGGGGCTTTGCTGAACCAGGCGCAGTTGGCGGCGTCTCTCGGCGTCAGCGGACAGACCGTGGGCCGCTACATCGACGTGCTGTGCGACCTGATGCTGGTGCGCCGCTTGAGCGCCTGGCATGGCAACGCCCGCAAGCGTCTGGTCCGCGCGCCCAAGGTTTACGTGCGCGACAGCGGCCTGGTGCACGCGCTGCTGGGCATTCCCAGTCTTGAGGCGCTGCTGGCGCACCCGGTGGCCGGCGCCAGCTGGGAGGGCTTCGTGCTCGAGCAACTCCTGGCCGCCGCCCCGCAGGCCCAGCCCAGCTTCTACCGCACCTCGCACGGGGCTGAGGCCGACCTGGTGCTTGAATGGCCTGATGGCCGCACCGTCGCCATCGAGATCAAGCGCTCTTCCGCGCCGTCTGTGTCGCGCGGCTTCCACGAGGCGGCCGCAGACCTCGGCGCCCACCAGAAGTGGGTGGTGGCCCCCGTGCCCATGGCCTACTCGGGCCGCGATCAACTCCAGGTGATGACCCCGCGCGAGGCCGTCAGCCGTTTGAGGGCTGAAGTCTGATGTTCAAGATGAACCCCCACCCCCAACGCATCGTCTGTCTCACCGAGGAAACCACGGAGTGGCTGTACCTGCTGGGGCAGGAGCAGCGCATCGTGGGCATCAGCGGCTACACCGTGCGCCCGCCGCGGGCGCGCCAGGAGAAGCCGCGCATCAGCTCGTTTCTCGACGGCAAGATCAACCGCATCGTGGCGCTGGAGCCGGATCTGGTCATCGGCTTTTCCGACATGCAGGCGGCGCTGGCCGACAAGCTCATCCGCGCCGGTCTGAACGTGCTGGTGACCAACCAGCGCAGCGTGGCGCAGATCTTCCAGACCCTGCGCCTGGTGGCGGGCCTCGTTGGCGCGCAGGACCGGGCCGAGGCCTGGATCACCCAGTGCGAAGCGCGGCATGCGCAGATCGCGCAGGCGGCCAGTACCTGGCCGCGCCGGCCGCGCGTGTACTTCGAGGAGTGGGACGAGCCCATGATCAGCGCCATCCGCTGGGTGTCGGAGCTGGTCACGGTGGCAGGGGGCGACGACGTGTTCCCTGAACTCGCCCTGCAGTCCATGGGCCGTGACCGCGTGATTGCCGATGCGCTGGCGCCCGCGCGCCGCGCACCGGACGTGATCATCGGCTCCTGGTGCGGCAAGAAGTTCCGCCCAGAGAAGGTGGCCGCCCGCGCGGGCTGGGCCGAGGTGCCGGCCGTGCGCGACGCTGAGCTGCACGAGATCAAGTCCTGCGACATCCTGCAGCCCGGTCCGGCAGCGCTGACCGACGGGCTGGAGAGGCTGCACGCGATCTGCGCGCGCTGGGCGGCGCGCTGAAGTGTCGACGAGACGACACCGACGGTCTTGGGTCTCTCAGGCCTTGAGCAGCTCCACTGCCAACACGCCGGCCTTGGGCGCGCGACGCGCCAGCGCCTTGTCGAAGGTGACAAAGCGGTCACCGTCCTGCCGCTGCGCGGCATGCAGCGCGTCGGCAAAGTCCAGGCCCGCCGCATAGCCTTGCAGTGCACGCTGTGTCAGCACCGCGTCCAGTGCATCGATGTGTTGCAGAGCCAGCAGGGCGCGAAAAGATTGGGCGATCACCCCAGCCTCCAGCTTGTAGCAGCCGCGCAGCACCCACTCGCACTCCATCAGCACCGAGGGGGCGATGGTGCAGGGTTCCGAGGCCACCAGCTTTTCTGCAGCGCGTGCTTGTCTGGCGTCGTCTCCGACGATCAGCCGGACCACGACGTTAGTGTCCAGTGCGGCCATCAGCGGGTGCGCGATCGCGTGTTCTTGTAGGCGGCCCCTGAGCGCGTTGTCTTGGGGGGCATCTGGGCGGTGGCTTGACGCAGCACCTCGGCTTGCATCTCCTCGACCGTGACCGTGGGCCCGTTGTAGGCCAGGCGGCGGCGGATGGCCGCCAGGCCTTCAGAAAGCGCTACCTTGGAGTCCGGTGCCGACGGCCTGAGCAACACGCCCTCGGGGGTGTCGTGCACTTCGAGCTGGGTGCCGGGCCTCCACTGCAGCGCCACGCGCAAGGTCTTCGGGATGATGACCTGCCCCTTGCTGGAGAGTGTGGTGTGTTGCATGGCGCCTGCTCCGGATGAGTAAGTCTTGAATCTTACGCTTGCCATGAAACAGCGCGGGAGAAGCCTGATGGCTTGGCTGGGGTCCCCGCGCCCCGCCCCGCTCAATCCGCCTTGATGTCGTTGTCCTTCACCACCTTGGCCCAGGTGTCGATCTGCGCGTCGATGAAGGCGCGGGCGGCTTCGGGGGTGTCGGTGCGCACGTCGATGCCCTGACCGGCCAGCTTGGCCGCGACCTCGGGGGACTTCAGCACGCTGTTGAGGGCGGCGTTCATCTGACGCACCACCTCGGGCGGGGTCTTGGCCGGGGCCAGCACGGCCCACCAGGCCGGGGCGTCGAAGCCGGCAAAGCCGCTTTCGGCAACGGTGGGCACGTCGGGCAGGTTGCCCGAGCGCTTGCTGGTGGTGACGGCCAGGGCGCGCAGGCGCTTGCTGTCCAGATGGGGCTTGGTGAGAAAGACCGAGCCGATGGACAGCGGCACATGGCCGGCCAGGGCGTCGTTCATCAAGGGGCCGCCGCCGCGGTAGGGCACGTGCACCAGGTTGAGCTTGTTGCCGCGTGCCAGCAGCGCCACGGCCAGGTGCCCCAGGCTGCCTGAGCCGATGCTGCCGTAGCTCACGCCCTTGGCGGTGCGGCCGGCGGCCACCACGTCGGCGAAGGTCTTGTAGGGAGAGTCCGCCTGCGTGGCCAGCACCATGGCGCCGGTGCCCACCAGCGCCACGGGCGCCAGGTCGCGCCGGGTGTCGAAGGGCATGGACGGGATGAGCGAGGGGTTCACGCCGTGGGTGTCGAACACCACTGCAAAGGTGTAGCCGTCGGCCGGTGCGGCGGCCACGGCGGCGGTGCCGATGGAGCCGGAAGCACCGCCCTTGTTCTCCACCACCACGGTCTGGCCGAGTTGCTGCTGCAGCGGGCCTTGCAGGATGCGCGCCACTTGGTCCACCGAGCCGCCCGGCGGGAACACCGCCACCAGCTTGATGGGCTGGGCCTTGGGCCAGGCCTGGGCGAGGGCGGTTGCCGACCAGCCCAGGGTCAGGGTGGTGGCCAACGTGGCCGCAACGGCCAGACGGCGGCTGAGAGAGGTGAGCGGCATGACGCGAAAACTCCGTGGTGAGGGTGGGCCACGGAGTGTGTCGCAGCCGGGATGTCCCAGCGCGGCAGTGGACCGCTGGTCTACGGGCGCGGTCTGGCCGGGCCCCGCTCCTGGCGGGCCAAGGCGAGCTGGGCGTCCAGCTCCGCTTCCGTGATGCGCTTGAGCACGCAGAAGTTGGCCTTGGTCAGCGGGCTGGCCTCATAAGTGCGCAGCAGCAGCGCGCGCTCGCGGCGTGCCGGGTCTTCGGGCAGGGCGCTGTGGGCCGGGGCTTCAGGCTGCGGGCGGGGACGCGCCGTGTCTCTGGCGGCGTCAAGGCCGGCATCCTGACGCGGGGGCCGGGCGTCGCGACGGGGCGCAGCGCCCTGGGCGGGCCCCCGGCGGGCAGGCCGGTTGCCGGCCGGGCCGGCCGAACCAGCGGGGCCGGCCGGGCTGGCCGGTCGCGCGGGCCGCGCAGGCCGCGCAGGCCGCAACTCGCGGGCTTCATGGCGGCCACCGGGTTCACGGGCTTCATGGGGGCCACGGGGTTCGCGGTCGCCGCGCGGCTCGTGCGGGCCCTGCGGTCCGCGAGGTGGCCGCCTGCCCGCGGCGCCGGCTCCTTCGCGGGGCTCGCGCGGCGCACCAGGTTCGCGGGGTTCGCGTGGGTTGCGGGCCTGGCCCTCCGCGGCCCTGCGCGCGGCCACGACAGCCCGGCGGCGCTCCACTTCCTCCCGCGCAGCCTGGCGATGCTCTTCGGCGATCTCGCCCGCGGGCTGGCCGTCCAGATCGAAGCGCGTGGGGGCGGCCACCAGTGCCTTGAGGTAAGGCGTGCTGGTGGTGTGCCGGTGCAGCACGATGGACAAGGCCTTGCGCGTGAACAGGCCCGGCGCGCGCTGCTGGAGGTCGGCCTGGATGCGCAGCTTGATGGGCTTGGGCGGGCCCTGCGTGCCGAACAGGGCCGGGAACATCTCTGCCAGACGGGCGGCGCACTCCGCCGGCGACAGTTCGGACCTGGCGGGAGCCGTTGCGGCGGCTTCCTCGGCGTCCGGGGCCGCCGTCGCGGGGCGCGCATCGATGACGTCTTCAGCCGTTGGTGCAGAGGCCGCCTCTGGCAAGGCCGGCTCCAGCGCCAGGGCCTTCGCGCTGTCCGCCTCAGCGGCGGTTGCTGCGTGGTCCTCCACCAGGGTGGCGGTGGATTCCGGGCTCATCTGGGCAGGGTCCGCCGGGGCAGCCGGTGCGGCATCGTTCTCTGTGGACATCGGCTCGCGTTGCTTTCTCAGTGTCGGGTGTCGTGGTGCAGGATCAAGGGGCGAGATTGTCGCCTCGTCCGCGGTCCGCGTGGCGGGGCCGTGTGCGTGGTCTTCGCCTCGGCGCGTGCCCCAGGAGCGACACACGTATTACCCTTCGGACCTGGATTCGCTTCACGGCTCACCCCGCCCCTGTCATGACCGACACCCCACGCATTGCCGTGCTTACCGCCGCAGGCAGTGGCCTGGGCGCTGCCGCTGCGCGTCAACTGGCCGCCGACGGCTGGCAGGTGGCCATCCTCTCGTCGTCCGGCCGAGGCGCCGCCCTGGCCGAGGAACTGGGCGGCCTGGGCGTCACCGGCTCCAACCTGCGCACCGAAGACCTGCAACGTCTGGTGGACGCCGCGATGCAACGCTGGGGCCGCATCGACGCCGTGGTCAACAGTGCGGGGCACGGGCCCAAGGGCGGGCTGCTGGCGATGACCGACGAGGATTGGCAGCTCGGCATGGAGTACTACCTGCTGAACGTGGTGCGCATGGCCCGGCTGGTCACGCCCATCATGCAACGCCAGGGCTGCGGTGCCTTCGTCAACGTGTCCACCTACGCCGTGTTCGAGCCTGAAGCCGCCTTCCCCACCTCGGGCGTGTTCCGCGCCGGGCTGGCAGCCTTCACCAAGCTCTGGGCCGACCAGTACGCGGCCGAAGGCCTGCGCATGAACAACGTGCTGCCAGGCTTCATCAGCAGCCTGCCAGAGAAGCCCGAGCGCCGCGCCCGCATTCCCATGGGGCGCTACGGCACGCCCGAGGAAGTGGGCCGGCTCATCGCTTTCCTGGCGTCTGACGCTTCGTCCTACATCACGGGACAGAACATCCGCATCGACGGCGGGATCACGCGCTCGGTATGAAGCGGACCCGTGCATCGGGCGGCGGCGGTCCTGCGGCCACGGGCCGGGCAGGTGTCGCCGTCCGGAAGGTGCCCGTTGATGCAGCCGATGGCGGGAATGCCCCCGCGTAAGCCGCCTGCCAGCGCTGTCGTGTCCAATCAGGGTTTACGCTTATCGTTTCAGGAGACACAAGATGACGACTCGTGACGTGGTGGTGCTGGGTGCCGTGCGCTCGGCCATCGGATCTTTCGGAGGCTCGCTTTCCGACATCGAACCGGCGGAGCTGGCCGGCACGGTGATGAAGGCCGCCGTGCAGCGCTCGGGCGTGGACCCGAAGGTCATCAACTACGTGACCGTGGGCAACACCATCCCCACCGAGAGCCGCTTCCCCTACGTGGCGCGCGTGGCCGCCATCCAGGCCGGCCTGCCCATGGACAGCGTGGCCATGTCGGTCAACCGCCTGTGCTCTTCCGGTCTGCAGGGCATCGTCACCACGGCGCAGAACATCCTGCTGGGCGACTGCGACTACGGCGTGGGTGGCGGCGTGGAGGTGATGAGCCGCGGCGGGTACTTGTCCCCTGCCATGCGCACCGGCGCACGCATGGGTGACACCAAGCTCATCGACACCATGGTGGCCACGCTGACCGACCCCTTCGGCGTGGGCCACATGGGCATCACGGCCGAGAACCTGGCCGCCAAGTGGACCATCACGCGTGAGGAGCAGGACGCCCTGGCGGTGGAGAGCCAGCGCCGCGCCGCGGCCGCCATCGCCGAAGGCCGCTTCAAGAGCCAGATCGTGCCCATCGTCAAGCAGACCAAGAAGGGCGAGGTCGTGTTCGACACCGACGAGTACGTCAAGGGCAGCACGACCCTGGAGTCGCTGGCCAAGCTCAAGCCCGCGTTCAAGAAGGATGGCTCGGTGACGGCCGGCAACGCCTCAGGCATCAACGACGGCGCCGCCTTCTTCGTGCTGGGCGACGCCGCCACTGCGGCCAAGGACGGCTACAAGCCCATGGCGCGCCTGGTCTCCTACGCCGTGGCCGGCGTGCCCAACGACGTGATGGGCGAGGGGCCGATTCCGGCCTCCAAGCTCGCGCTGAAGAAGGGCGGCGTCATGCTGGACCAGATGGACGTCATCGAGTCCAACGAGGCTTTCGCGGCGCAGGCCATCGCAGTCTCGCGCGGCCTGGGCCTGGACATGCGCAAGACCAACCCGAACGGCGGCGCCATCGCCCTGGGCCACCCCATCGGCTGCTCGGGTGCCTTCATCGCCACCAAGGCGATCTACGAACTGCACCGCACGGGCGGCCGCTACGCGCTGGTGACCATGTGCATCGGCGGCGGCCAGGGCATCGCCGCGGTGTTCGAGCGCCTGTAAACCCGGGTTGAACGGGCTCAGCCCGGGGCCGGGGGGCGCTTGCGCATCATCCCCCAGCCCTCCATGGCCATCACCGGCTCGGCTTGCTGGTTCAGCACCGTCCAGCGTGACTTGACCAGGCCCACGCCGGGCCGGCTGGTCATGCTGCGGGCTTCCAGCACCTCCAGGCGCACGGACAGGGTGTCGCCCGGGTAAACGGGCTTGAGCCAGCGCAGCTGGTCGATGCCCGGTGAGCCCAGGCTGGCGGTGTCCAGCAGATGGTCGTCGCAGATCATGCGCATGGCCAGGGCGGCGGTGTGCCAGCCGCTGGCCGACAAGCGCCCGAAGAGCGAGGCCTGTGCCGCCGCATCGTCGAGGTGAAAAGGCTGTGGGTCGAACTGCGCCGCAAAGGCGGTGGTGGCTTCCCGCGTGACCGCCGTGGCGCCGAATTCGCGCACGGTGCCGGGAGCGAAGTCCTCCCAGTAGAAGCGATAGGCGCGGGGGATGGGGTCGACGGCCATGTCCGCAGCATAGCCGCCCCGGCCCTGCGTCCGGGTGGGCCGGGTGGGGGTTGGCCCACCCTCGGCCCGGGCGCGAGAATCCGCCCGCGGCCCTTTCCCTTTCCTTTCCCGCACGGAGCACCCCATGACCCTGCTGATACTCGGCCTCGTGATCTTTCTGGGCGCGCATTCCACGCGTGTCTTCGCCGAGGGCTGGCGCTCGGCCCAGCTCGCGCGCATGGGGGAGAAGCAATGGAAGGGCGCGTATTCCATCGCCTCGGTCGTGGGCTTCGTGCTGCTGGTGTGGGGCTACGCCCTGGCTCGGCAGGAGCCCGTGCCCTTGTGGGCACCGTCCATCGGCCTGCGGCACGCGGCCTCGCTGCTGACGGTGTTCTCGTTCATCCTGTTGGCCGCCGCCTATGTGCCCCGCAACAGCATCAAGGCCCGCATCGGTCACCCGATGGTGGCAAGCGTGAAGCTCTGGGCCCTGGCGCACCTGCTGGCCAACCACACGCTGGCGGACCTGCTGCTGTTCGGCGGCTTCCTGGTCTGGGCGGTGCTGTGCTTCCGCGCTGCGCGCGCCCGCGACCGCGCCGCCGGCACCACCTACCCGGCCGGCACGCTGCAGGGCACCCTGCTCACGGTGGCTGCCGGCCTGGTGGCGTGGCTGGTGTTTGCCATGTGGCTGCACCGCGTGTTGATTGGCGTGGGGCCCTTCGGCTGAGGGCGCTTGTCCGTCAAGCCAGCCGGCCCGCTTGGAAGTCTTCCACCGCCTGGTAGATCTCCTGGTTCGTGTTCATGACGAAGGGGCCGTACTGGGCGATGGGCTCGTTCAGCGGCTGGCCGGCAATCAGCACGGCGCGGGCGCCTTCCGGGCCGGCGGTCAGCACCACGCCGTCGCTGCCCGGGGTGTTGGCCAGCAAGGCCATGCGCTGGCGCGGCACCTCGGTGTCGGCCACCACCAGAGAACCGCGGTAGACGTAGACGAAGGCGTTGTGCGCCGCAGGCAGTGCCTGGTCAAAGCGCGCGCCCGGTTCCAGGTGCAGGTCCAGATAGGTGGGCGCGGTGGCCTCGCGCTGCATGGCCCCCTGCACGCCCAGCGCCTGGCCGGCGATGACCCGCACGTGCACGCCTTCGGCCTGCGCCTCAGGGATTTCCGCTGACGGGATATCGCGGTACCAGGGCTCGCACAGCTTGTCGCGTGCCGGCAGGTTCAGCCACAGCTGAAAGCCCTCCATGCGGCCGTCTTCCTGCTCGGGCATCTCGCTGTGGATGACCCCGCGGCCGGCCGTCATCCACTGCACCGCGCCGTTGGTCAGCAGGCCCTCGTTCCCGGCGGAGTCGCGGTGGCGCATGCGGCCTTCCAGCATGTAGGTCACGGTCTCGAAGCCGCGGTGTGGGTGGTCGGGAAATCCGCCGATGTAGTCGTCCCGGCTCTCGCTGCCGAAGGCGTCCAGCATGAGGAAGGGGTCGAGCCGGCGCTGCAGGTTCTGCGTCAGCACGCGCACGAGCTTGACGCCGGCGCCGTCGCTGGTGGGCTGGCCGGCCACCAGGCGTTCGACGCGGCGCGGCCGCTGGCAGACAAAGGGTGGGGTGTGGGTCGTGTCCATGGCGTGATCATCGCGCCAGCACGCTGTCGCGTGCATCGTTCCCGCTTGAACGTGGCGTTCAAGCGGGAGGCGTTGAAAAAATGCGCGCGTCCGGTGTGCTTTGGGCGCTCCCGCAGCCCAGTGCACCTGCGGTCGCGCTACGCTTGGCCCATGCCGTCCCCGGTCTTCAACCTGCCCGCCACGCACCGCAAACGCCTGCGCGAGGTGTGGCGATCGGCCGGTTGGCCCTACCAGGACTTGATCGAGGTGGAACTTCTGGCCGCCGGCTTGCTGGAGCGCCGCCAGGACGCGGCCGGACGGGACACCTTGCGCGTCACCGATGCAGGGCTGCAGGTGCTGGCGCAGACGCTGCAGCGCCACCGCGAGGCGCGGGACCCGCACGAGCACCTGGTGGCCCGGGTGGCGCTGGAGATGCAGCGGGCCGGGCGTGTCGTGTGGCGGGGGCTGGCCTTGCGGGCGGCACTGCCCGTCGCCGAAGCCAGCGCCGTAGGCGCAGAGGAGGTCTCCGAAGGCGCTGCGGCGGTCTCCGAAAGCGCTGCGGACGTCGCCGCGGGCACCGGTCTGTCGCAGGCGCGCTCCGATGCCGCCGGCACGGCAGACCGCGCGCCCCGGCGCTCACCCGCCCCCCCAGGTCTTGTCCCGCAGGAGGATGCTCCACCAGAACCCTCACCCCCGGCCACCCGCTGGGCCATCGCGGTGCCCGACGTCTTCTCCATCCGCCACACCACCCGCGAGGATCTCGTCGAGCCCATCGTGCACGAGATCAAGGTACGCCGGGCCGACTTCCTGTCCGATCTTCGCAGCACGGACAAGCGTGCGGCCTACCTCGCGCTGTCCAGCCAGTGCTGGTACGTGCTGAAGGCGGGCATTGCCGAGCCCGAGGAAGTGCCTGCCGAGTGCGGCGTGATGGTGGCCCATGTGAGCGCCCGGCAGGGCTCCTCGGCGCTGGGGCCGGTGCTGGAGGTGCTGCGCCCTGCGCCGCGGCGGCGGCACCGTATCGCCTTCGCCACCTGGGTGGCGCTGGCGCGGGCCAGCCCCGAGCCTGGCGCCGAAGAAGGCCCGCAGGCCTTGTTCTGACCGCGCCCGGTGTATCTTTGCTCGGCCCGCGGCCGTGACCGCCCCTTCCCTGTCCTGAAAGCCCTCGCCATGCCCCGACACATCCTCGACGAAGCCCTGCTCCACCCCGCCATCCGCGACCGCGTGGCCCGTCATGAGCGGGCCATCGTCGAGGAGGTGCAAGCCGCCGTGGCGGCGCATCCGGTGGTGGTGGTGGGCATGCGTGCCAACCCCTACCCCGCCAAGGCGCGGCGCCTGCTGGACGCCGCCGGCATCCCCTACCGGTACCTGGAATATGGCGGCTACCTGAGCGACTGGCGTCGCCGCAACGCGCTCAAGCTGTGGACCGGCTGGCCCACCTTCCCCATGGTCTTCGTCAAGGGGGTGCTGGTCGGCGGCTTCGAAGACCTGAAGAAGCTGCACGACAGCGGCGAGTTGAATGCGATGCTGGGCTGAGACCGCCCCGCCGCGTGGTGCCTGGCATGCAAGCTGCGGGACGCTCCCGCTCGGCGGACCTGTCCTGGCGAGCCCGTCGCCTGTGCTGGTGCTTCGCGGCGGCGGCCTGGCTGGCGGGCTGCGGCCTGGCCACAGCGGCGGGCGCGGTGAACGTGGCGGCTGCGACAGGTCTGGCGAGCACGGGGAACGCGACGACCGCAGCGAACGCGACGAACACATGGCCTGCGACGACCAACGCGACGCTGCTGCCCTGCCGCCTCAAGGGCCTGGAGCAGGAGGCCCGCTGCGGCTCGGTCCGGCGCGCGCTGGACCCCGCGCAAGCTCAGGGCCCGCAGATCGAGGTGCACTTTGCGGTGTTGCCGGCGCTGGCGCGACACAAGAAGGAAGACCCGGTGTTTTTCTTCGCGGGCGGGCCGGGGCAGAGCGCTATCGCCCTGGCCGGTACGCTGGCACGCCCGCTGGCGCGCCTGACCAACCGCCGCGACGTGGTGCTGATCGATCAGCGCGGCACTGGGCGCAGCGCGCCGCTGCACTGCCCGGAGCCGCCGGCCACCCAGTCCCTGCGCGAGAGGGCCGACCCCGCCGCTCAGGCCCTGCGCCTGCGCGAATGCCGCGCCGCGTTGCAGAAGCTGCCGCATGGCGATCTGCGCCACTACACCACCACGGTGGCGATGGCCGACGCCGAGGCCGTGCGCCAGGCGCTGGGCGCGCCCCGGATCAACCTGATGGGTGGCTCCTACGGTACGCGCGCCGCGCTGGAGTACCTGCGGCAGTTTCCGCAGGCGGTGCGGCGCGTGGTCATCGACGGCGTGGCGCCGCCAGACATGGTGCTGCCGGCCTCGTTCTCTACCGATGCGCAGGCAGCGCTGGACGCCCTGTTCGCCGCCTGCCAGGCCGAGCCGGCCTGCGCCCGGGACCACCCGCAACTGCGCGAGCGCTGGGCCGTGCTGCTCAAGAGCCTGCCGCGTGAGGTGAGCGTGGTGCATCCGCTCACGGGGCGCGAGGAGCGCCTGGTGATGACCCGCGAGGTGCTGACCAGTCTGGTGCGCCCGCCGCTGTACGCACCGCTGCTGACCTCGGCGCTGCCGCTGGCCCTGGACGAGGCCGTCCAAGGCCGCTTCACGCCGCTGCTGGGCCTGACTTCTGCGATGGCCGGTGGCCGAGGCAGCCCAGCGCGCCTGGCCGAGGGCATGCACTTTTCGGTGATCTGCGCCGAGGATCTGCCGCGCCTGCAGGCCGGTGCCTCTTCAGACCGACCTGGAGCCGACTTCGCCAAAGACTTCGCCGACCTGTACCGGCGCGTGTGCGACGGCTGGCCGCAGGGTGCGGTGCCGGCGGCCTTCTACGAGGTGCCGCCCGCACCGGTACCCGTGCTGGTGCTGTCAGGCGGCCTGGACCCCGTGACGCCGCCGCGCCACGGCCAGCGTGTGGCCCAGGCTCTCGGGCCGCAGGCCCGCCACGTGGTGGTGCCCCACGCCGGCCACGGCCTGATGCTGCAGGGTTGCCTGCGCGACGTGGTCTTTCGCTTCATCGATGCGCCCGACAGCGCCGCTGCGCTGCAGGAGGATGGCGCTTGTGCCCGGAACATGCCCCGGCCGCCCGCATTCGTGGCTCCAGGGTCGGCGCCCACGCAGGCGCCCGGTGCCACATCGGCGCCAAGCCAGCGGGCACCTTCATGATCGAGGTTCAGGGCCTGTCGCGCCGCTTCGTCCAGGGGCGCGGGCGCAAGGCGCGCACGGTGCAGGCGGTCGAGGGCGTGAGCTTCACCGCGGCCAACGGTTGCATCACCGGCCTGCTCGGCCCCAACGGCGCCGGCAAGACCACCACGCTGCGCATGGTGGCCGCACTGCTCAAGCCCGATGCCGGGCGCATCACGGTGGACGGCCTGGACGTGGCGGCGCAGCCGCAGCAGGCCCTGGCGCGCATGGGTGTGCTGTCGGACGCGCGCGGCCTGTACACCCGGCTGAGCGCGCGCGAAAACATCCTGTACTTCGCCCGCCTGCACGGGGTACCGCCGGAGCTGGCCGAGGACCGCGTGGAGCGGCTGGCCGATACGCTGGACATGCGCCCGCTGCTGGACCGTCGTACCGAGGGCTTCAGCCAGGGCGAGCGCATGAAGACCGCCCTGGCACGGGCGTTGATCCACGACCCGCCCAACATCATCCTGGACGAGCCCACCAACGGGCTGGACGTGCTGGCCACACGCTCGCTGCGCGAGGCGCTCAAGCGCCTGCGCGACGAGCAGGGCAAGTGCATCATCTTCTCCACGCACATCATGCAGGAGGTGCAGCGGCTGTGCGATCAGGTGGTGGTGGTCGCGCAGGGGCGCACGGTGGCGCAGGGCTCGGTGGATGAACTGTCCGCACGCACGGGCCTGGCGGACTTCGAGGAGACCTTCGTGGCCCTGGCCTTTGGCGGCGGGGCGCTGCCCGACAAAGGCGTGCCCTCATGAGCCACTCCACAGGGGCCCACGCCTGGGCGGTCTTCTGCAAGGAGCTGCTGGACGCCTTGCGCGACCGGCGCACGCTGTTCATGGTGCTGCTGAGCTCGGTGGCCATGGGGCCTGTGGTGCTGGTGCTGATCTCCA
Source organism: Rubrivivax sp. (assembly GCA_044372085.1). Classification (GTDB taxonomy): domain Bacteria; phylum Pseudomonadota; class Gammaproteobacteria; order Burkholderiales; family Burkholderiaceae_C; genus Rubrivivax. The sequence continues at coordinate 57,400 of JBILSM010000002.1, read as the reverse complement.
CGCTGGCGTCGTCGTTCGAGAAGCGGGCCGAGGCGCGCGAGGTGGTGGTGGCCGGCATCGCCTACGCGCCGGGGCTGCGCAACTACCTGGAGCGCCAGACCTACACCGTCAAGGAAGCGCCGCCCGACTACGAGCAGCAACTCAAGGACAGCCGGCTGCAGGATCCGGTGCTGGTGGTGCCAGCCGACTTTGAGCAGGCGCTGCGTGCCGGGGAGGCTCCCGTGCTGGAGGTGGTGAGCCACAGCGCCAACCAGCGCGCCCAGGGTGGCGTGGGCCGCATCGCCGGGCTGCTGCAGGGCTTCAACCAGGAGCAGGCCGCCCTGCGGCTGATGGTGCGCGGGGTGTCGCCGGCCTTGCTGCAGGCCGTGGAGGTGCAGGGGGTCGATCTGGCCAGCCCGGCCACGCGTGGCGCGCAGTTGTCGTTCATGCTGCCGTTCTTCGTGCTGATGGCCGTGCTCTACGGCGCGCTGAATGCCGCCCTGGACACGACCGCAGGCGAGCGCGAGCGCGGCTCGCTGGAGCCGCTGCTGATGAACCCGGCCAGCCCGCTGGCCCTCACGCTGGGCAAGTGGGCGGCCGTCTCGGCCGTGGGGATGCTGATTGCGGTCCTGAGTTGTCTGAGTTTCCTGCCCGGGCAGTGGCTGCTGCGCAGCGAGACGCTGTCGGCCATGTTCCGCTTCGGCCCCGGCGATGCTGCCCGTTTCCTGGCGCTGCTGCTGCCGCTGGCGGGCGCGCTGTCGGCCGTGCTGATGGCCATTGCGATCCGCTGCAAGAGCTTCAAGGAGGCGCAGGCCAACGCCACCGTGGTGCTGCTGGGCGTGTCGATGCTGCCCCTGGTGACGCTGTTCAACCCGGGCGGCGAGGCCGCCTGGCACCTGTGGGTGCCGGCGCTGGGCCAGATCACGCTGATGGGCCGCGTGCTCAAGGGCGAACCCCTGGCTGCGCTGGACCTGGGCATCCCGCTGCTGGTGAGCGTGGCGGTGGCGGCCGTGGGGGTGTGGTTCGTGGCGCGGTCGCTGCGCGCCGCCGCCATCAGGTGAGCTTGCACTCACTTGACACGAAGGGCGCTCTCACGTTGAGGCAAGAGCAGGAGGCCCGCCTCCTGCACAAGGCGGCGGGTTCGTCTCTCAGGCCTTCTTCATCGGGCAACTGCTGAAGCCCAGCATGGTGTAGAGCGGGCAAAAGCCCAGCGCGGCCGTCAGCAGCGGCACCACGCCGATCCAGCCCCAGACACCGATGGTGCCGGCCCAGGTGAGGGCGATGAGGGCCAGGCCGATCACCGCCCGCAGGATGCGGTCGATGGTGCCGACGTTGGTTTGCATGGAAGTCTCCTGTTGCGTTGAGGGGCCCAGTCTGGCCCGCTTTGGGGGGCTGCGTCCATGACGTCCCTCAACATTGAAGCCAGGGCCCCGCTGGCGCGCAGGGGGCGATGGCGGGGGGCTGGCCGGACGCTACAGCCCCACACCAACCCATCGGCCGTCCACCACGCGAGCCCGGCCCAAGGCCACCAGGGTGTCCAGCAGCGTGGGCAGACGGTCGCGCCAGCGGCCTCGGCCGTTGAAATGCCCGGCCAGCCCTTCCAGGTCCAGGCTGCGCCCTGCGCTGGTCAACACCTCGGCCACCGCCTTGATTTGCTCGGTCAGGCCCGTGGGCCAGGGGCGCTGCGCTGCGGCCGCCTGGGCCGGCTTTGCGGAGGTCGCCTCGGCGGTCTCGCCCTCGTCCTGATCCTCCGCGCCGGTGTCGATGGCCGCCTGCTCGCCTTGCCCCGCCTGCTGGAACTCCGGGCGCAGCCAGCGCACCGTGCCGGCCGCTTCCTCGGCCGCGCGCCTGGCGTTCAGCTCGACCAGCCGCACCAGCAACGCGTCGGTGTCGGCGGGCAGGGTCAGGTCGGCCCAGCCGTAGGCCTGCAGCACGGCGGCGTCCAGTTCGTCGTGCAGGCTCTTGAGCACGCCCACCAGGCCGTGCTCGTGGACCACCTTCTCCTTGGCGGTCAGCGCCTCGCCGCTGCGCAGCTTCTCCAGCACGTTGTACGTGGCCGTGAGCGTGGCGTCCGGGTGGGCCGCGAGCTGGGCCTTGCGGTGGGCGTCGATGTGCTCGGCCAGGGTGCGGATGCGCTCGGCCAGCGACCCGGCCGGGTCCAGGTCGGGGAAGGGGAACGGCTCAAAGCAAGTGGACTTGCTGTAGACCGGGTCGTTGCCGACCCCTAAGCGCCCACCGGCCGTCAGCGCCCAGGCTGCATGCACGGCGCTGGACAGCACGCCCAGGTGCAGGGCGTCGGCGCTGGCCACGGCGATGAGCTTGTCGTCCGGCAGGATGGTGGCGTCCAGCCACTGGAACACCCGGTGCTTCGCTACCTGCCCAGTAACGATGTAGCGCGGAAGTCCTAGCAAGGAGCGGCGCATGACGACACGAGCCTCCGCGAACAGCCACCAAAGCTCACGGACGCGTCGCCGCGGGTTCTCGTCTCGCTCGGGCTTAACCCGCTCCAACAGCCACTGGTATACCGCCGGGAACCGCTGCCGCACCTCGTTGGCCTGGAGGCCGAACAGGTCGATGACAAGGACGCCCCGAGGCGTACCGGTCAGGTCTCGTCCGTTGCGATAGGGACGGATGTGCTGGTCCAAGCGCGGAACGGTGCCAAGGCCCAAACTCCGCGCCTCGTCCGGGGTGACGATGAAGCCCGCCCCGTGCGGAATCACCCCCCGATTGGACAGCCGGTCATTGGCCTGCAGCCGCTTCGCCCCGGCCACATTGGCACCGACCTTGAGGTCGGCATGGACGACGCCCTGCCGGGTCAGCAGATCCACGGCCACCTCGCCACTGTCGGCCTCCCGCTCTTGGGTGACGGTCTGCAGCTTTCCATCGACGGCACCACGCACGCCCACGGACATGGCGATGCGCACTGCGGCGCCATTGGCGCTGTCCACCCACGGGTGGTCAGGCACGGCATACGCAAGGCTCAGCGGCGGGGTGGCGGTCTGGTGCGCCTCAATCACCCGCCGGTTGAAAATCATGGTCAGGCTGTTGGTGGTGATGAGGCCGAAGCGCTCGGCCTGGCCCTGCCGCACTGTCTCAGCCGCCTTGTGCCACCAGTACATGACGAAGTCAGCGCTCTCGGGCACCTCGGGCCACGCGGCGCGCAGGGCGTCGGCGTAGCCGTCGCCCAGGGCCACGCGCATGCGCTTGTTTCCGATGAACGGCGGATTGCCGACGATGAAGTCGGCCCGGGGCCACGCGGCCTGCCGGGGGTTGACGTAGCGCCACTGGGGCACTTGCGCCGCTTCGTCTGGCACCAGCAGCCCGGTCACCGGATGGGGCTTGGCGGTCACACCGTCCCAGCGCATCACCACCTGGCCTGCGGCGTCGGTCATCAGCTCCTGGCGGTCGTACGCCAGCACGGCGTCGCGGTGCTCGATGTTGCCGTAGTCGTGCACCACGGGTTCGGCCACGCCGGTTTGGCCGTTGGTGCGGATGTGCCACTGCAGAAAGCCAATCCACAGCACCAGCTCGGCCAGGGCGGCGGCGCGCTCGTTCAGCTCGATGCCGCGCAGTTGCTGCAGGGTAACGGTTTCACGGCCCAGGTCCAGCGCCTCTTGCGTGTCGCCCAGGGCATTGAGCTGGTTGAGCACCTCACCTTCCAGGCGCTTCAGGTGCTCCAGCGTCACGTAGAGGAAATTGGCGCTGCCGCAGGCCGGGTCCAGAACCCTCACGGTGCACAGACGATGCAGGAAATCACGAAGTTGCTGACGCGCCTCCTTCCACTTGGCGCGCACGGCCGATTGGTGCTTGTCGCGCTCCTCACGATGCTTGGCGTCCAGGGCTGCCACCGCCTTGCTGCTGAGCCCCTCGAAATCGGCCTTGGTCTTGGGTGCGGGAGGGTTCGCCTCCAGCTCGGCAGCTTCATGGGCCAGCAGCAGGGCGGCGGCCTGGGCGTTGGCCCACTCGGCGCGCAGCGGTTCGATGACGGTGGGTAACACCAGCCGTTCCACGTAGGCGCGGGGGGTGTAGTGAGCGCCCAGGGCGTGGCGTTCGGCGGGGTCCAGCGCGCGCTCCAGCAGGGTGCCGAAGATGGCGGGCTCCACCTCGCGCCAGTTGGCGCGGGCGGCCTGCACCAGCAGGTCGATCTGCTCGGGCGTGAGCAAGAGGCTGTAGCCGTCGGCGCTGTCGCCCTTGAACAGCTTGCCGTTGAACTTCAACACCGGCTTGACCAGCGCCACCGAGAAGCCGCCCCGGTCCATGTCGGCCCAGAGGCTGCGCAGCATCAGTTGCAGCGTGGCGGGGTTCTCGCGGTGTTGCAGCAGCAGCGCCTGGAAGGAACCCTTGGGCAGCAGCTCGACGTCTTCCGCGAACATGCTGAACAGGCAGCGTGAGAGGTAAGCGGCCACGGTTTGCGGCGCGTGCCCGGCTTGTTCGAGCGAGCGGGCCAGCAGGGCCAGTTGGTTGGACACCTCCCGGGTGACCTTGGCGGCAATGAGCGCCGGGTTCAACTCGTCCGGTTGCGTCCAAATCTTGCGCAGCCGCCCCAGCACTTCGGGCTTGGCCAGGTCGGCCAGCGGAATGCGATGGCTGCGCGGATCGGGGAAGGGGGTGTAGGTGCCGCCCGAGCGGCTGAACTCGGCGTAGACCTCGATGACGGTGCCCACGTCCACCACCATCACGAAGGGCGGGCGCCCTTCCTCGGCCGGGAGCGCGCGGGCGTAGCTCTCGCCCTGGCTGCGGGCGCGCAGCAAGCCGTCGTCAAAGCCTTTGGTATGGGCGCCGGCCTTCAGCTTCTTGGCCTCCAGCACGAAGTGGCCGCGCCGGTAGCAGTCGATCCGGCCCGCGCTGCTGGAGCCGTCACCGTGGCTGAAGGTGACGGGGCGCTCGAACATGTAGTCCTGGGCGGGCGTCGGGTGCGGCTTGGACACACCCAGCAACTCGCACAAGTCCATGACGAAGGTCTGCGCGGTGGCCAGCTCGCTTGCGGTAACTCCCTGCCAGCGCTCGATGAACGCCTGAGCCGATGTTGTTCTTGTGTCCATGCTTCCATGATAGAGAGGACAGAGGGTCTGTTCCGCACCAGGTCTGGCAAGGTCTGGGTTTCCCAGCGGTCAGCCCTCCCGGCGCCCGCTGGTGGCATCAGGGGGACGTTCGTCAGAACCCCCGCCTGGGCCGCGTCTGTTCTTCCAAGGCGGTGAGCCACAGCAGGGCGGTGCTTCTGCTGTCCCCGCACATGGCCGGGTGCGGCTGCAGGGAGCTGCACACCAGCGGTCGGTCAGGGTGTTCAAAGAGGCGGCAGCGCTCATCGTCGTCGAGCTGGATGCACCTGACCCCTGCGGGCTTGCCGTTGGGCATGCCGGGAATGGGCGAACTGATGGACGGGGCGATGCAGCAGGCGGCGCACCGTGCACGGCAATTCATGGGGCTCCTTTGGATGAGCGGCGCAGCACTGATTGTGGCGAGGAGATGACACGCGTATTGCCAGTGCGGCGGCCGGGTGTCTATACTCTGCGCACTTACCCGCTGGCAGCGTGCTGTCGGCTCAAGGGCCACTTCGGTGGCCCTTGCTCTTTCTGGGAGGCAAAGGCGTGAAGACCTATGTCTACATAGACGGCTTCAACCTGTACTACGCCATCAGGGACACGGGTTGCAAGTGGCTCAATCCGAAGAGCCTGACCGAGCAGGTGGTGCCCTCGGCTAAGGTCGAGAAGGTGCGGTACTTCACCGCTCGCGTTTCCGGTGCTGTTGACGCCGGGGCGCCCGGTCGGCAGCAGGTCTTGTTCAATGCGCTGGCTACGGTGCCAGAAGTCGAGATTCACTTCGGCACTTTCCTGGCGAAGTCGAATTGGCGGCCGGTGATGCTGCTGCCGGTGGCACGCCGAACGCTGACGGACACGGCTGGCGGCAGTACAACGCTGGCGCCGGGGCATGTGGCTGTTGGGGTGGATGCAGCCGTGGCCGCCAGCCGCCCTGAGCGACTTCCCGTTGGCAGCTACGGAAACGGGCTCGTGGGCGGTAAACCTTCAGCGCTCCCCGATGCGGTGAAAGCCCAGGTCTTCACGATGGAAGAGAAGGGCTCGGATGTGAATCTCGCGGTCCACTTGGTCAACGACGCTTGGGCCGGCAGATTCGATGCGGCGGTGGTGGTGTCCAATGACACGGATTTGGTGGAGCCGATTCGCATCGTCGCCCAGGAACTGGGCAAGCCCGTTTTTCTGCTGACGCCGCCTGGCAAGTTCGGAGCGGCCAAGCCACTCGTCCAAGTCGCCACACATCAGCGGCACATTCGGCAGTCGCACTTGCAGGCGGCGGTCTTCTCTGACCCCGTGATGGGCCCGGACGGAAAGCCGATCTCGAAACCCGCGACCTGGTGACGGGCCGTCCCGCCAGCGGACAACTGGGCTGATGTTGGGCGGGGCGATGCGGCAGGCGGCGCAGCGGGGGCGGCAATCCATAGGCTCAAGCGGCGTGCGCGCGGATCCAGTCTGCCAGGGCGTCTTCGCTCAGATCCCCTGCCGCCAGCGCCAGCATGGTCATCACGCAGTCTTGGTCGGTCGCGCGCAATGCATGACCGTTGAGTGCCAGGAAAAGCTCGATGGCGATGAAGGCGGTGCGCTTGTTGCCGTCGGCGAAGGGGTGGTTGCGCGCCAGTCCGAAACCATAGGCAGCCGCGAGAGCGGCCACGTCAGGCTGTCCGTAAGCCGCCAGTTGCTGAGCACGGGCGAGGGCGGACTCCAGCAAGGCCGCATCCCGCAAGCCAGGGGGGCCGCCGTGTTCAGCGAGTTGTTCGTCATGCACCGCAAGAAGGACCGCTGGCTGGATCCACGTCCAGCTTCGCGTCATTTCGCCAGCACCCGCAGGACGTCTCGTCGCTCTTTGGCGATCTGCCGTGCCAGTGCCATCTGCCGCTCGAACTCCGGGTCATAAGGGGTCAGGGTCACACCCTGCGCCGCGTCGGTCACGAAAAGCGTGTCGCCCTTGCCGACCTTCAGCTTGGCGAGCAGTTCCTTGGGCAGCACCACCCCGAGCGAGTTGCCGATCTGCGTGAGTTTCAGGGTGGTCATGGGCCGCTTTCGTAATGACGCTTGTAATAATAATGGATCGAAGCCCGGCGGAGCCCCCCGCTTCCCGTTCAGGCTCAGCGATTCCCCGCCTGTGCACGGTGGAGTCGTGGTCCGGGTTCTGGTCCACGACCCTAGAATCTGCCCACTTTTTGGGCACCCCAGCGGTGTCCGCCTCTCCAGGAGTTTCCCTGTGCAATTCCCCAAGCGCTTTGACGTCATCGTCGTGGGCGGCGGCCACGCCGGGACGGAGGCTGCGCTGGCCGCCGCGCGCATGGGTTGCGCCACGCTGCTGCTGACGCACAACATCGAGACGCTGGGCCAGATGAGTTGCAACCCGTCGATCGGCGGGATCGGCAAGGGGCACCTGGTCAAGGAGGTGGATGCGCTGGGCGGGGCGATGGCCGCGGCCACCGACGAAGCTGGCATCCAGTTCCGCATCCTCAATGGCTCGAAGGGGCCTGCGGTTCGCGCCACGCGGGCGCAGGCCGACCGCGTGCTCTACAAGGCGGCCATCCGACACCGGCTGGAGAACCAGCCGAACCTGTGGCTGTTCCAGGCAGCGGTGGACGACCTGACGGTGGAAGGCGGCCGGGTGACGGGCGCCGTCACGCAGTCGGGCGTGCGCTTTGCGGCGCCGGCGGTGGTGCTGACCGCGGGCACCTTCCTGGACGGGCGGGTGCACATCGGCCTGCAGAACCACAGCGCTGGCCGGGCGGGGGACCCGCCGGCCGTCACGTTGTCGGCAAGGCTGAAGGAACTGAAGCTGCCGCAGGGCCGGTTGAAGACGGGCACGCCGCCGCGCATCGACGGCCGCACCATCGACTTCTCCCGGCTGCAGGAGCAGCCGGGCGACGGCATGCCGGGGCCGGACGGTGCCCCGCCCTCCACACCGTTGCCCGTGTTCAGCTTCCTCGGAAGCGCGGCGCAGCACCCACGCCAGGTGCCGTGCTGGATCACCCATACCAACGAGCGCACCCACGCCATCATCCGCAGCGGCTTCGATCGCAGCCCTATGTTCACGGGCGTCATCGAGGGCGTGGGCCCACGCTACTGCCCGAGCATCGAGGACAAGGTGAACCGGTTTGCGGACAAGGGCAGTCACCAGATCTTCCTCGAGCCCGAGGGGCTGACCACCCACGAGTTCTATCCGAACGGCATCTCCACTTCGCTGCCTTTTGACGTGCAGATCGAGGCGGTGCACTCCATCGTGGGTCTTGAAGACGCCCACATCCTGCGCCCTGGCTACGCCATCGAGTACGACTACTTCGACCCGCGTGAACTGCGTTCGAGCTTCGAGACGCGTGCCATTGGCGGGTTGTTCTTCGCCGGACAGATCAATGGCACCACCGGCTATGAGGAGGCGGCCGCGCAAGGCCTCTTCGCTGGCTTGAACGCAGCCCTGCAGGTGCGTGGCCGGGAGCCCTGGTTGCCGCGGCGCGATGAGGCCTATCTGGGCGTTCTGGTGGACGACCTGATCACGCGCGGTGTCACCGAGCCGTACCGCATGTTCACCAGCCGGGCCGAGTACCGGCTGCAGCTGCGCGAGGACAACGCCGACCTGCGCCTGACCCAAGCCGGGCGCCAGCTGGGCTTGGTGGACGATGCACGCTGGGAGGCCTTCAACCGCAAGCGTGACGCTGTTTCACGTGAAACACAGCGATTGAAGTCGGTCTGGGTGCACCCGGCAGTGCTGCCCAGTGCAGACGCCGAGCGCTTGCTGGGCAAGGCCTTGGAGCATGAGCACAGCTTGCTGGACTTGCTGCGCCGTCCTGGCATCGGCTTTGATTCCGTGGCCGAGGTGGCGGCGATCGCCCGCCCCGAAGTCGCTGTTTCACGTGAAACACTGCGTGCCGAACTGGGCGCGGAGCTGGCAGATGCCGTGATCGAGCAGGTGGAGATCGCCACCCGCTACGCCGGCTACATCGACAAGCAGCAGGAAGAAGTGGCCCGTGCCGCCGCTTATGAACACCTGCCGCTCCCGGCGGACCTGGACTACCAGGCGGTGCAGGCGCTGTCCTTTGAAGTGCGACAGAAACTCAGTGCTCACCGTCCCGAAACCCTGGGCCACGCTTCACGGGTGCCTGGGGTCACGCCCGCAGCCATCTCTTTGCTGCTGGTGCACCTGAAGAAGGGGCGCTTGAGGCAGGGCAGGGGCGGGAGTGACGACGGTGCTGCCAGGTCTTGGGCCACCACAGACGAGGCGGCGTGAGTTGCCGAGACACCGAGTGGGCAACCCTTTTGGGCAACTCTTTTGTGACCTCTTGCCCGCCTCGGGCCCCCGTCCAGTTCACCCTGCAGCGGTTGCGGGGGCGTCATTTCCACCCTACGCGGCGGCGCCGGTCCACAAGAGCATGCCGATCAGGCATTCCAACGCCACCCCGCCCGCATTGAGCCAGGAAGGGTTGCGGTCCACCGCCATCGAAACCAGGCGCGCGAGCGCGGCACCCAGCCACGCGCAGGCTGCGACGGCGTAGGCCGCCGGGGCCTGCAACACCAGGCAGGCCAGGCCCAAGCCGGTGAACAGGCCGCCGTAAGTGGCCCGAAGCTCGGACACCCCTCGATGACTCTCTGGCTTCAAGCCCACCATGCGTGCCGCATGCAGGGGCGCCAGCAAGCCCAGCAAACCCAGTGCGACGGTCAAGAGGGCGCCCAGCGGAGCAAGAAACGCGTTCATGAAGCTCATCCTTGGAGAACCAGTGTGTGCGCTTGCGCGGGTATCAGGAGACGCTGCAACCTCGAGCTGAGAGTGTCGGCCGCACCCAAGCATTCGTGCGAGGCCCTTGCGCCTTCAGGCCCCAAGCCCTTCATGTTCTGATGCAGACTGCACCTTCTGAGCGCTCGGATCTCCACCACATCTCCACCACATGACCGACCTGATGGCATCGCTGTCCCTCCCCCTGGACCAGGGCCTCGACCGCCTGGACCTGGAGGTCCCGCCGCCCGCTCGCCGGCAATTGGTCGAGTATCTCGCGCTGATCCACCGCTGGAACCGGGTGTACAACCTCACGGCCGTCCGCAATCCGGCCGACATGCTGGTGCAGCATCTGCTGGACAGCCTGGCGGTGGTGATACCGCTGAAGCGGCATTTGCAGGCGGAGGGGCGGGCCTCTGGGCCTGAAGGCCCCGCGATTCGAATGCTGGACGTCGGCAGCGGCGCCGGCTTGCCCGGGGTTGTCCTGGCCATTGTGGAGCCGACCTGGGACGTCACTTGTGTCGATGCGGTGGCCAAGAAAGCGAGCTTCATCCGGCAGGTGGCGGCCGAGCTCGGGCTGTCGAACCTTCGCGCCCATCACGCCCGCGTCGAGGACTTGCCGGCGCCGTCCGGATTCGATCTCGTGACCTCCCGTGCCTTCGCCTCGCTGGCGGACTTTGTATCCCTGACGGGACATCTGTTGAGCGCGACCGGGGTCTGGATGGCCATGAAGGGCAAGGTGCCTGAAGACGAGCTGGCCGACCTGCCGGCTGGCGTCGAGGTGTTTCACGTGGAACAACTGACCGTGCCGAGCCTCGAGGCTCAGCGCTGTCTTGTGTGGATAAGAAGGATGCGGACATGAACAAGCTGAGCCCTGAAGACGGTCGAGGGGAGTCCCTGCGCCACGGCTGGCGATCCGCCAGGGCCAGGGCCAGGGCTCGGGCTTTGGCGGCGGGTCTCCTGGCCACTGTGGCGGTGACCAGCTTCGCGCCCTTGTCGAGCGCTGCGGCAACACCCGCGTCCACCGCAGGTTCTGCGGTCTCGGCGTCATTGCAGTCCCTGCCCTCCCTGGAGGTGCCGCCGTACATGGGCACCTGGTACCAGGTGGCGCTGTTTCCCAACGTGTTCCAGCGCCAGTGTGTGAGCGACACCACGGCCACCTACCGCCAACTGCCGGACGGCACCGTGGAGGTGCTCAATCGCTGCCGCACGGCCGAGGGCCGAACCGATGAAGCCACCGGCCGCGCGCGGCCTACCGGCACCTTGTCGGGCAGCACCCTGGCGCCTGCCCAGTTGAAGGTGAGCTTCCTGCCCGCCTGGCTGCGCTGGTTGCCTGTGGGTTGGGGCGCCTATTGGGTCATCCAGCTGGCCGACGATGGGCGCTATGCCGTCATCAGCGAGCCCTCGCGCCAGTACCTGTGGATCCTGTCGCGCCAGCCGCGCCTGCCCAGCGCTGACGAGGCTGCCATCCGCGCCCGACTGGCGCAGCAGGGTTTCAGTGATTTGTCGAAGTTGCAGATGCACCGGCATGCAGACGTGCCCGCTGCGGCCAAGCCCTAGTGCGCAGGCGTGGGCGCGCTGACGAAGGCGGTCTGGGCGGCGGACGGATTCCGCCACTCCCAAGAGCGCCTGAGGCTCTCGGCGCCGTCGAGACCCGGCCGACCCTGAGATACTGCCACCATGTTCGGCATCACCGATTACGGCGCCTTCTGTGCGGCCGTGCTTCTGTTTCTGGCCCTGCCGGGGCCCGGCACCTTTGCCTTGCTCACCTCCACCGCCAAGGGTGGCTTCAGGGCGGGGGCGGCGGCCACGGCCGGGGTGATCGTGGGGGACCAGGTGCTGATGTGGCTGGCGGTGGCGGGCGTGGCCGCGCTGCTGGCGGCCCATCCAAGCTGGTTCCGTGCCATCCAGTACGCGGGCGCGGCCTACCTCGCCTGGATCGGGCTGAAGCTGCTTTTCGCCAAGGAGGGGGCGGCGCCGCCCATCCGCATCGAGCCGCACCATTACCTGCGCCAGTCGCTGTTGATCACGCTGCTCAACCCCAAGGCCATCGTGTTCTACATGGCCTTCTTCCCTCTGTTCATCGACCCGTCGCGCCATCAGGGCATGGTCACCTTCACGGCCATGGCGGTGACCATTGCCGGCATCACGGCGGCTTACTGCCTGGTCTTGTGCGCGCTGGCGGGCCTGGTCACTGAAAAGGTGCGCAGCCACAAGCGGCTGGCGCGCTGGATGGAGCGTGCTGCCGGCGTTTTCCTCATCGGCTTCGGCCTCAAGCTCGGCAGCTCCTGATGCGCATCTTCTGCATTGCCAACCAGAAGGGTGGGGTGGGCAAGACCACCACCGCCGTGAACCTGGCCGCGGGCCTGGCCAAGATCGGCCAGCGTGTGCTGCTGGTGGACCTGGATCCGCAAGGCAATGCCACCATGGGCTCGGGCATCGACAAGCGCCAGTTGCCGCTGAGCGTGTACGACGTGCTGCTGGAGTCCGCCAGCGTGGCCGAGGCACGCCAGCGCAGCGACAAGGGCGGCTACGACGTGCTGGGTGCCAACCGCGAGCTGGCGGGGGCTGAGGTGGAGCTGGTGGGGCTGGAGCGGCGCAACGAGCGCCTGCGAGCCGCGCTGAAGGCGGCACAGGCCGACCACGACTTCGTGCTCATCGATTGCCCGCCCAGCTTGAGCCTGCTGACGCTGAACGGCCTGTGCAGCGCCCACGGCGTGGTCGTGCCCATGCAGTGCGAGTACTTCGCGCTGGAGGGCTTGAGCGACCTCGTCAACACCATCAAGCAGGTGCATGCCAACCTCAACCGCGACCTGCAGATCATCGGTCTGCTGCGCGTGATGTTCGACCCGCGCATCACCTTGCAGACCCAGGTGAGCGAACAGCTCAAGGCGCACTTCGGCGACAAGGTCTTCCAGACCGTGATTCCGCGCAACGTGCGCCTGGCCGAGGCCCCCAGCTACGGCCAGGCCGGCGTGGTGTTCGACCCCTCGTCCAAGGGCGCGCAGGCCTACGTGGCGTTTGCGCAGGAGATGGTGGCGAGGCTGGGCGGCTGATGCCTGCGGACAGCCCAGGCGCCGGCAGCACGCAGGCCGCAGCCGGCGCCCAGGTGCTCACGTCAGCCGTACCGCTGACCTTGCTGCAGGGCATCGAGGACAGCAGCCTCAATGCCAGCGCGCCGCCGCAGCAGCGCTGGCTGGATGGCTGGATCGTCCGCTACAACCCCGGCAAGGCCAAGCGCGCACGATGCATCAACGCCGTCGCCCCAGGCGTGCGCAGCGCGCAGGACAAGCTGGCCGAGTGCGAAGCGCTGTTCCGCGAGGCGGGCTTGCCCCTGGTGGTGCGCATCACCCCGTTCACCCAGCCCGCCGGGCTGGATGCGCACCTGGCGGCGCAGGACTGGGCGCGGTTCGATGACACGCGGGTGATGGTGCTGCCGCTTCCGTTGCCGCAGCGGGCCCAGCCGCCCGCAGACATGCCAGGTCTTCCCGCCGGCTGGGCCGAGGCCGTCGAGCACGCTCAGGCCTTTGCGCACACCGTGGGCGCGCTGCGGGGCTCATCGCCTGTGGAAGTCGAGGCCCACGCGCAACGTGTGACCCATTCCCCCGTGCCCTACACCGGCGTGGTCTGGCGCGATGCGGCGGGCCAGGTGCAGGTGTGCGGCCAGATCGCCCGCGAGGGCGACTTGGTCGGCCTGTACGACATCTTCACCGCCCCCGCGGCCCGCGGCCGCGGCCTGGCCACCGCCTTCTGTGCAGCGCTGCTGGGGCGGGCCGCGCATGCCGGTGCCCGCACGGCATACCTGCAGGTGGACGCCGCCAACGCCCCGGCCCGCCAGGTCTACTTCAAGCTCGGCTTCCAGGACGGCTACACCTACCACTACCGGAGCCGCAGCGAAGCGGGTGCTCACTGATACCGGATTGCAGTCTTATTGGCACTAAGCTTTTGGAACCAGCATTGGCAAGGGCCGAGTGAACTCATCACGTTCACGCTGTGAGTGAGGCAAAAAGTAGGCTGCTTGCTCTGCTCCTAAAAGGCAAGACCGGCGTTATAGGCTCTTTCCCTGCCCTGTCGAGAGCGTCATGGTCATCTTGAGTCTTTCAGACTCGCGGGAGTACGCGGGTACGAAGTGGCGCGAGAAGATCTTTTCAAGCCAGTCGGCCATCTGCGCCCCCTGCTTCTCGTAGCGGTCGACGTAGGCCTCCCACATGCGGGAGCTGTCGAAGAACTGCGGCAGGCGCGACTTTCCTGGCGACAGCTGCTTGCGAAGTGTTTCGGGGTCGAACTCCCGGAGAGCCGCCTCCACCGCAGCTCGGCTGGCTGCTACCGTGGCAAGCTCATGGACCCGAAGCTCATCCACCGCTTCTCGCAAAGCTGCATCGGCCGGCTTGAAGCCCGGCATGCCGTTTTGGGCGATCAGCAGGTACTGCAGCGCGGAGGCCAAGTCGATGCCCGTCTTCAATGGATTATTGTCGCGTGAGGCGAGCATGGTGCGGTCTTCCACCCTCAGCTCTCGCTTGAGTTCGGCACGAGCGTTCAGCAGGTCAATCAGTCCGCTGACGATCAGCTTGACGGCTTCACCAACGCGTTCCCAAGCCGCATCGTCCAGTGCAGGCGTTTGATTAAGCCCCAGTCCTCGCGCGAAGGCGCTGGCCGCCTGCGCATGACCAGTTCCCCCCGCAAGGCCCGCCGCTGCTGGGCCGGCATCATGGCGCGGCGCGGCGGCGGGTATCGCTGCCTGGCCGGGTGCGGCAGAACTGACGACTGGGCGCGCTGGCAAGTCGGCGGCATGAGGTGCCGGTGCCTGCTGGCCGGGGCCGAACCAGGACGAGTCTTGAAACGGGTCGGCACTCGATCCCCCACCAAACAACGCGTCGAAATCCAACTCCTGCGGCGCGGCAGGGCCTGGGTATGTTGACTTGCCAGCGGGCTCTGGGGCCTTTGTCGCAGCCGAAGACCCTGCCGGCGCACCGACGTTCCAGCCAGACTCCAGCGCAGCCCAGGGGTCGGCGTTGCTGCCGCCTGTGGGTAGCGGCGGTGTCGCCGGAGCGCCAATGGAGTTCACAACGGGCTGTGCTGCTGCTGTTGCCGCCCCCTGCGGCAGCCGCAGTGGCAGGTTCAGATCGTGCACATGGTCGGTGGCAAGACGGCCCGGGCCCTGCGCAGGCGCAGGCGTGCCGGCTGACTCGGTACCCATCCCCAGCCAGTCATCAATGTTCATCGCCCCGCCACCGGTGCGGCTGGCTGAACCTGCTCCCACACCGCCCAGAAGGGACATCGGGTCATCGGCAGACACGTGCCCGCCCGTGGACGGCTGCGCCAGGTTGTGTCCGAAAGAATGAAACTCGCCACCAAGCCCGGGACGGGCCTGATCCGGCCCCGCGGCTGGAGATTGGGAGATCGCGGCAAAAGGGTCTGCTGCGGCGGGTGCTGGGGGCTTTGCGCGAGGCACGCCCAGGGCATCAAACGGATCTGAGCCCCGCCCGAAGGTCGGCCCTGCGCCACCAAAGAGCGATGCGAAAGGATCATCGGCGGCGGAGGGGGCGCCCACCACAGCGAACCCACCCCCCGCTTCGGCTGCTTCGATGCGAATCGTGTACGAACCCAAGGTCACATGACCACCCAGGCCAATGTGCACTGTCTGCCCAGGCGCGAGCTCGCCCTGGTTCGTGGTGGCCCCGTTGACCGAAGACAGGACAGTGATCTGGACACCGAGGCCTGACGCCGCAATGGAAAGGTGGCGACGAGACAGCAGGCGGTCCGGATCGGGCAGATGCAGCGTGGCCGCCGGATCTCTTCCAACAATGGCGGCCGCGGTGCCTTCCTCAAGCAGATGTGTTCGGTTCAGCGACGGGCCTTCGGCGCGCAGTAGAACGGGCATTTGCGGTGCAACTCAGGGATGGGAAGACTTGGGATGGCCAGCGCTGGAGGCGAACCACCATCACACTGATGGCGGCCGGTTCCCGCAGGTTTGGAATGTGGTGTGCCGGCGGCGCAACCCCGCCGAGTGGTTGAACGGTTTGCATAATAGGGTTAAATTGATCGAGCGCAGCCTTTTGAACGTGCAGTTCGTTGCCCAGGGGTTTTGCGTCGGGCTGGCGTGCGAGGCCCGGGTCGGTTGGGACTGATAAGAAAGTAGGGTGGGTTCATGTCGGAAATCAGCCGCTCCAGGCTCTTCTCGAAGCTCGGGCCGACGGCCTACAAGGCGCTTGAGTCGGCCACGGTCTTCTGCAAGATGCGGGGCAACCCCCACGTCGAGTTGGTCCACTGGATCTTCCAGCTGCTTCAAGCCGAGCGCAGCGACTTGTCACTCATCGTCAAGGCGTTCGACCTCGACTCAAGCCGACTGCAGGCAGACCTGACGCGGGCTCTGGACGCCTTGCCGCGAGGCGCCAGTTCGATTTCAGACCTGTCGTCTCATATCGACGAGGCCGTTGAGCGGGGCTGGACATGGGCCTCGGTGATGTTTGGCGCTGGTCATGTGCGTAGCGGCTCTCTGCTTGCGGGTATCGTCAAGTCCAGCACGCTGCGCAATGCGTTGTCAGGGCTTTCGCGCGAGTTCGATCGCATCAAGCCCGACCGCCTCGTCGACGAGTTCGACACCCTCACCAAGGGCTCATCCGAGGAAGGTGAGGGCCAGTCGGCAAGCGGCGCCGCTCCTGGCGAGGCCTCCGGGGCCATGGCGGGTGAAGGCGCCAAGGGCAGTGCGCTGGCGCGCTACTCGCAGGATCTGACGGCCAAGGCTCGCGCGGGCGAAATTGACCCCGTGCTCGGGCGCGATGAGGAGATTCGCCAGATCGTCGACATCCTGATGCGGCGGCGGCAGAACAATCCGATCCTCACTGGCGAGGCCGGTGTCGGCAAGACCTCGGTTGTCGAGGGATTCGCGCTGCGCGTTGCCAGGGGTGATGTGCCCCCCGCACTGCGCGAGATTCGAATTTGCTCGCTCGACCTCGGCATGCTCCAGGCGGGAGCAAGCATGAAGGGCGAGTTCGAGAACCGTCTTCGCCAGGTGATTGACGAGGTTCAGTCCTCGGTTCAGCCCACCATCCTCTTCATCGATGAGGCGCACACCTTGATCGGTGCCGGGGGAGCTGCCGGCACGGGAGATGCCGCCAATCTGCTCAAGCCCGCACTTGCCCGCGGCAAGCTTCGCACCATCGCGGCCACCACATGGGCGGAGTACAAGAAGTATTTCGAGAAGGATCCGGCGCTCACGCGCCGCTTCCAGGTGGTCCAGGTCGACGAGCCGGATGAAAGCCGGGGCATGCAGATGCTGCGTGGCGTGGTGCCGGTGCTGCAGAACCACCACAAGGTGGAGATTCAGGCCAGCGCTGTGGAGTCGGCTGTTCGCTTGTCGCACCGCTACATCCCGGCGCGGCAGTTGCCTGACAAGGCCGTGAGTCTTCTGGACACCGCCTGCGCCCGCGTGGCCGTGAGCCAGTACGCGACTCCGGCACCGGTCGAAGACCGTCAGCGTTCCATCGAGGTTCTGACCACCGAACTCGAAATCCTTGAGCGTGAGTCCAAGCTCGGAGGCGATCACTCCAAGCGCATGGCAGAGATCGGCGCGCAACTCGCGCAGGCGCGCAGCGAACTTCAGGCACTCGAGGAGCGCTGGTCCAGGGAGAGGGACCTCGTGACGCAGATTGTCGATTTGCGCAACAAGGCCGCTGCAGGTGACGAAGCAGCCGCGGCGTCCCTGCCTGAGCTCGACAGTGCGCAGTCAGCGTTGCGTTCCTTGCAGACCGACCTGCCCTTGGTGCTCCCGGTTGTTGACGACATGGCGGTGGCGGCTGTGGTGCAGGACTGGACCGGCATCCCTCTGGGCAAGATGGTGGGCAATGAGGTTCGCAACATACTGGCCTTGGCCGACACCCTGAACCAGCGGGTCATCGGACAGAAGCATGGCCTGGAGATGATTGCCAAGCGCATACAGACTTCGCGCGCCAAGCTGGACAACCCGAACAAGCCCATTGGCGTGTTCATGTTGTGTGGGCCGTCGGGCGTGGGCAAGACCGAGACAGCGTTGGCCCTGGCCGACACCCTGTACGGGGGCGAACAGAATGTCATCACCATCAACATGAGCGAGTACCAGGAGGCGCACACGGTCTCCTCTCTCAAGGGGGCTCCCCCCGGTTACGTTGGGTACGGCGAAGGCGGTGTCCTCACCGAAGCCGTGCGCCGAAAGCCCTACAGCGTTGTCCTGCTCGACGAAGTCGAGAAGGCCCATCCCGATGTTCATGAGACCTTCTTCCAGGTCTTCGACAAAGGCTGGATGGAGGACGGCGAGGGGCGCTACATCGATTTCAAGAACACGCTCATCCTGCTGACATCCAATGTGGGCAGCGAGGAGATCATGCGCATGTGCGCTGACCCGGAACTCGCACCCGGGCCGGAGGCGATCGCCAAGGCATTGCGCGAGCCGTTGCTGAAGGTGTTCCCCGCCGCATTGCTGGGGCGCATCGTGACCATTCCCTACTACCCGCTTTCTGACGCGATGCTGGGCCAGATCATTCGCCTGCAACTCGACAGGATCGTCAAGCGGGTGCGTGCGAACCACGATGCCGATTTTGTCTACGGCGACGATGTGGTGAGTCTCGTGGCTTCACGTTGTACCGAGGTGGAGAGCGGCGGCCGCATGATCGACGCCATTCTCACCAACACCATCCTGCCGCGCGTCAGCGAAGCCATATTGAACAAGATGATCGCCCAGGAGCGCATCAGTCGCGTAGAGATTGGAGTCGAGGGTACGGAGTTCGCGTTCCATTTCGCTTGAATCCCGGCAGCTGGTGGCCGGCGCGGCCGGCTCGAACTGATTGCTGTCCTGACCAACCCCGCTGACCTGCCCGACCATGAGCACAGAATTGGCCCGAGTCATCTGGTCGGAGGGGCTCTTCCTTCGTCCTCACCATTTCCAGCAGCAGGAGCGCTACTTCGAGGGCCTGCTGGAGGCCAGGCTTCGGCCCCTTGCGGCTTCCGGTCATGGCTTCAGCCGCCTGAGCATCGACACCGCACTCTTGCTCCAAGGCAAGGTGCAGCTGACGGCGGCCTCTGGCGTCATGCCTGATGGCACCCCCTTCGAGGTGCCCTCAGAGGCTGCCCATCTCGTGCCCTTCGATGTCCCCGAAGGCACACGTGATGCGACCTTGCATCTTGCGGCGGTGCTGCGACGCACGGGCGCCAAGGCCTTCACCCTTGAAGCTGCCGGACAAAGTCAGCGGCGGATGCGTTACGCCGGGCTGGACAGCCGGGTGCAGGACAACGTCGCCGGGTTCGACGCGGAAGCTGAAGTGAAGCTGGGTGTACTGACGCTGTCGCTCGGACTGCAACCCTCGTTGGATGGCTCGATGACCTCTTTACCCGTCGCGCGCATCATTGAAAGGCGCGCGAACGGGGACGTGGTGCTTGATGGGAAGTTCGTCCCCCCGCTGATGGATGTCGCTGCCCACCCTCGAACGCGGGCTTGGCTCGACGAGATTCACGGCTTGGTCAAGCAACGAGGGGATGCATTGGCCTCTCGGATCGGGGCGCCAGGAACAAAGGGCGTGGCTGAATTCGCGGACTTTCTGTTGCTGTTGCTCTGCAATCGCTACGAACCCCTGCTGGCGCACTTGCGCGCGGTGGTGCCCCTGCACCCCCTCGATCTCTATGCGGAATTGTTGAAGCTGGCTGGCGAATGCAGCGCATTCGGGCAGGAGTCGCGCAGGCCGCCCGCCTTCCCGCCTTATACCCACGCGGGTCTGGCCGAGACGCTGGAGCCAGTGGTGGAGGAAATCCGCCGTGCGATGGCTGCGGTGCTCGAGCAGACAGCCGTTCAGATTCCGCTGAAGGACCTCGGCCGCGGCTTGTATGGCGCGGACATCCCTGACCAGCGCTTGGTTCGGTCCGCTTACTTCGTGTTGGCGATCAACGCGCAAATGCCTACCGAGGCCATCCGCACGTCGATGCCAGGCCAGGTGAAGATCGGGCCGCCCGAGAAGATTCGTGACCTTGTCATGGCCCTGGCTCCTGGCGTACGCATAGAGCCATTGCCGGTGGCACCGCGCCAGATTCCCTACCACGCCGGCTTTACGTACTTTCAACTCGATCCCAAGAGCGAGTTCTGGTCAGCGATAGAAACGACCCGCCGGCTGGCGCTGTACGTCGCGGGGGACCCCCCTTCGCTGGAACTGCAGATGTGGGCGATCCGCACCTGAAAGTCACGCCCGCTCACTGAAGGACGGCCATGCAGAACGAGCCCTTTGACGCTGACAAGACGATGCTTTTTCGGCCGGCATTCTCTGCGGCCGGTGCGGGCAAGCCACCGAGTCCACCACCATCGGGCGCGCCGCTGGAACTTCGCCAGATTGGCGCGCTGGGCGCGATGAATCCGCTCGTGGCGGCGGCCAACCCGCTGCTCATGACCTTGCCCACCTTGCGCACCGCCAGTGTTCCTGGCGACGTGGCCGCATTGCGCGCAAGGTTGCTGGAGATGGTCAAGGACTTCGACACGGCCTGCTCGACACAGGGGGTGCCCGAAGACCAGCGACATCTTGCCCGCTACGCGATCTGTACGGTCCTGGACGAGGCTGTACAGCGAACCCCCTGGGGGGGCACGGCCAACTGGGCGCAGCAGAGCCTGTTGATCCACTTCTTCAAGGAGAACTGGGGCGGAGAGAAGTTCTTCCAGATTCTGGACAAGATGATGCAGACCCCCGCTCGCTTCACGGCGTTGCTGGAACTGTTCTACGTCTGCCTGGCTCTGGGGTTCATGGGCCGATACCTTCTAACCGACGCGGCAGGTCGTCAGGCAGTGACCGAGTTGCGCGAGAGGCTGCACCAGCAGATCAGGCAAAGTCGTCCGCAGCCAGATCGCACCCTGTCGCAACGCTGGCAAGGGGTCTCCGTGGAGTCCCGGCGCTTCAAGGGCTTTGTCGCTTTCTGGGTTGCAGTCGGTGCGTCCGTTTTCTTGGGTCTTGGTTTGTATGCATTCTTTGCCTTCTCCCTGGGTGGTGCGCGAAGTGATCTGTCACTGGAGCAACTCAGCCTGAAGCCCACACCTCCCACACGCACCGCCTTGGCACCTGCAGCCAAGCCCCGTCTGGCCCAATTGCTTCAGGCCGAGATCGCCGCCAGGCAACTCGAGGTGCGTGATCTCCAACTGGAGTCCGTCGTAACCCTGCTTGGTGAACAGACCTTCGATTCGGGCAGCGCTACACCTGCAGGCGGCGCCGTCGCCGTGATCGAGAAGGTGGCACAGGCGCTTGACCAACTGGAGGGACGTGTGATTGTGACGGGGCATACCGACAACGTGCCCACGCGCACATTGCGGTTTCCTTCCAACTTCGAACTGTCCAAGGAGCGAGCCCGCACGGTGGCCGCGCTTGTGGGCGCTCGGTTGAAGGACGGGACGCGTGTCAGTTCGGAGGGACGTGGCGACACCGAGCCCGTCGGACCCAACAACACCGCAGAAGGCCGAGCCCGCAACCGTCGAGTGGAAATCACCTTGCGCGTGATGGCCGCAGGTCAGTAAGGGGTCACTGTGAAATTCTTCCAAGCTCACAAGCGCTGGTTCATCGGCGCGTTCGTCGTGGTGGCGCTGGGTTGTGTAGTCTGGTTTGCAGGCCCACTGCTGACGCTGGGCGACAGCCGGCCACTTGACGGCTGGGTATCCCGGTTTCTGCTGATCCTGCTGCTGGCGCTGGTTTGGTTGGGTGCTGAGTCGACCCGGGTGTTTCTGGCGCGACGGCGCAACAAGCGCTTGCTGGAAGAACTGTCATCCGCGGGCGCAGATGACTCGGTATCCCGGGAAGAGGCGGAATTGCTGGCCAGGCGTTTCCGAGAAGCGCTCGACACACTCAAGGGCACCCGGCTGGGCGGCCAGGGTGGCGTCAAGCTGCTCTACCAGCTTCCCTGGTACATGTTCATCGGTGCACCAGGTTCGGGCAAGACCACCGCACTCGTCAATTCAGGACTGCGTTTCCCGCTGGCGAAGTCCGGCACCTCCGCCTCTGCGCTGGGAGGTATTGGTGGCACGCGCAATTGCGACTGGTGGTTCACCGATGACGCCGTTCTCATCGACACCGCAGGTCGCTACACCACGCACGACAGCAACGCGAAGGTCGATCAGTCTGCGTGGCAGACCTTTCTTCAACTTCTCAAGAAGTACCGTCCGCGCCAACCCATCAATGGCATCTTCGTTACCCTCAGCATTGGTGACCTGTTGTCCTTCACGCCTTCCGAGCGTTCGCAATATGCGCAGGTGGTGCGCCAGCGCGTGGATGACCTTCAGCAGCAACTGGGCCTGCAGTTTCCTGTGTATGTGATGGTCACCAAGTGTGACTTGATCTCTGGTTTTGACGAGTTCTTCTCGACGCTGGATGCCGACCAGCGGGCGCAGGTCTGGGGGGTCACCCTCGGCTTCGACCTGAAGACCCGAGAGCCTGAGTCGGCGCCAGAGGGCTTTGCTTCGGCCTTGCCGGGACTGGTGGAGCGACTCAACAACCTGCTGCTCGAACGCTTGCAGGAAGAGCGGGATCCCGAGCGTCGAGCACTGCTGTATCCGTTCCCCCAGCAGTTTGCTGCCGTCGGGCCCCTGGTCAGCGAGTTCCTGGTCGGCGCTTTCGGCAACAGCAAGTACGCGGGCAAGGTGATGGTGCGCGGCGTGTACTTCACCAGCGGCACCCAGCAAGGAGCCACGATTGACAGGCTGCTCGGCGCGCTGAACCAGTCGCTTGACCTTCGCTCCGGAGGCGCGCGCCGCTCTCAACCGACCGGCGCGGGCAAGAGCTTCTTCATCCAGCGGCTCATGACCGACGTGGTCTTCCCGGAGGCTGGTTTGGCGGGGTTCAGCGAGGCTCGCGAAGCGCGCCTG
This sequence comes from Rubrivivax sp., assembly GCA_044372085.1. GTDB lineage: Bacteria > Pseudomonadota > Gammaproteobacteria > Burkholderiales > Burkholderiaceae_C > Rubrivivax. Next base: position 34,809 of record JBILSM010000002.1, on the reverse strand, counting down.
ACCAAGCTCAATTGGGGCCTCGCGGCAGGCTCGGCTTTGGTGGCGGTGGGTCTTGGCGTGGCCTGGACCTTGAGTTTCTTCTCGAACAAGGAGGGCTTGGCTCGGGCCGGTGCCGCCGCAGTTCAGGCACGAAACGCCCTGGGTGCGGTGGAGCCGCCCCGTGTGGGTGACCTGGCTTCGCTGGTGGAGGCCTTGAATGCGATGAGGCGAGTTCCTGCAGCGGTGCATGACCCTGTGGATGATCCTCGCACGGGCATGACCTGGGGCCTGTACCAGGGTGACGCCGTCAAGGAGCAGGTCGGCGAACGTTACCGTTACGCGCTGCAGCAAGGGCTGATGCCGCGCATCGCGCTGCAACTCGAGGCGGTGATGACCTCGCCCGAGGCCAAACCGCAGTATGTCTACGGTGCGCTCAAGACCTACTTGATGATGTACGACGGCAAGCGTCTGGAGCGCCAGTGGTTTGTCGGTGCCATCAGTGAGTTGTGGCGGGCTCGCTTCGACCCCGTTTTGCTGGAGTCTGCCCGCGGGCACCTAGAGACCCTTGTCAACAGTGGGGACCTGCTTGTCGAGCGTTTCCATCCGCGCAACGATGCGATCGTTGCTCAGGCCCGAGAGCGCATTGCACGTTCGTCCATCGTCGATCGGGCCTACGAAATGCTGCGCGTGTCGGGCGCCGGGGCCCCTGAAGGCTTGCGTTTGAGCGAAGTCCTCGGCGCCTCGGGGGTGGGCATCTTCGAGCGTGCCTCGGGGACGCCCCTGACGGAGCCGGTTTCCGCAATCTACACCCGCCAGGGGTACCGCAAGCTCGTCAAGCCGCGCATCGACGAGATCGTCTCGGTCATGGCTGCCGAGGAGGCGTGGGTCCTGGGCGCGCAGTCCTCGGGCGTCGGCAAGAGCGATCCCTCCCAGATCGCCTTGGAAGTGCAGCGCAGGTACTTCGCGGACTTCCAGTCCACCTGGGCCGCTGTGCTGGCCGACCTGCGGCTTCGCCGCATCGATGGCGTGGCCACGGCACTGAACGCAGCGCAAGTGCTCTCGCAGCCGGACTCTCCGCTCAAGCGCCTGGTGGCCGCGGTGGCTGATGCCACCCGCCTGACTGCCATAGATGCACCGGGCGCTGCCCAGCAGGCTGTCGTTGACAATGCCAAGCAGAAGGCCAAGGAGGCCGCGACGCAGGCCACCTCAGGCATGTTCGGCGCACAGGCTGGCGCGGTCGTGAGCGCAGCCTTGCCGACGGATGCCACGCGCAGGCTCGAGGCGCAGACAGAGGAGTACTTTGGAGGACTCCGGCGCCTGGCGGGCGATGGCAAGGCCGGTGAGATCGACGCCGCCATTGCCCTCATCGCGCAAGTTGCCAACGAACTCGTTGCCATGCAGCAGAAGATGTCCAGCGGGCAGGGCATCAAGGAGATGCCCGCCGGGCTGGCCAATGCCCGCGCCAGCGCGGACCGCTTCCCCGCCCCCGTAGGCAGCACCATCAAAGGACTGGTCGCGTTCGCCGAGCAGGAGGCGTCAGGGGGCGTGAAGAAGGAGGTCGAGGCTGGACTGGGGGGCGCCGCCGCGATGTGCAAGCGCTCGGTACCTGGCCGCTATCCATTTGCACGCAACGCTCAGCAGGATGCGGGGGTCCAGGACTTTGTCAGTGTGTTCAAGGCCGGGGGTGACCTGGATGCCTTCTTCGCCAGCAATCTGGCACCCTACGTGGACAAGTCCCGCAACGTCTGGGGCCTGAAGGCCACCGGGACTGGCGCGCCGCCTGTGACCCAGGCCACCCTCCAGCAGTTCCAGAACGCAGAGGCCATCCGTACCGCCTTCCTGGGCGGCGGGTCGTCGCCGCAGGTCCAGGCCGATGTCTCCTTGGTGGCGGGCGACGAGGTGACGATCGACTATGACGGCACCACGCACCGCATGCGCGCCGGATCGCCCGGGGTGCGGCTGGCGTGGCCGGCTCGGCCTGGGGCGCGCCTGAGCGTAGGGCCTTCGCAGGTGGCCAATGTCGAGGGTGCCTGGGCCTTGTTCCGCTTGGTGGACAAAGGAACCATCGACCCTGCCAGCGCTGGAGACAAGCTTCGCGTGTCCTACACGGCACCCTCAGGCGCCAAGGCGCAGCTCGAGATTCGCACGGGCAGCGCCGCCTTCAACCCCTTCAGGCTGCGAGAGCTCGCTGCCTTCAACTGCCCCTGAGGAGACTCGTCGTGACAGTGGCCTTTGGTCTCTACGGCAAGCTACCTTCGGTGGGCGATTTCATCGGTCGCGGCTTCTCACCCGAGCTTCGCCATGCGCTGGATGGCCTTCTTCAGTCCGCCCTCGCTACGGCGATCTCGGATGGGGTGCACCCCCACACCCTGTTCGAGAATGCTCCGTCGTTCGTGCTGAGCGTTCGGCCTGGCGCGCTGTGTGCATCCGGGTTCGTCGGTGGCATCGTTCCTTCGCAGGATCGGGTGGGCCGGCTGTTCCCGTTCTGTCTTGGGCTTGAGACCGATGCGCAGATGCAGCGGCTGCCCCTGTCCTGGCCGTCCCTGGGTTTGTCTAAGTACCTTTGTGGCCTGGGGCTGGGAGCGAAGGCCGCTGGCGCAACGGCCGATCAAGTCATGGCTGAGTTGCCTGACGCAGCCCGCTGGCAGGCTCTCTCAGGCCAAGGCGTACCGTTCGCCTCTGCCGCAGACGAAACCGTCCCCAGGCTGCCTTCAGAAGACAGCGCTCAGTGTTTTGTCGGACCCGAGGCTGTGATGAGCCCCGTGGACCGGGCTTTGTGCAGCCGCCTGCCCTGGTCTGTGCAGGTTCTGGGCATCGTGCTGGATTCAGCGGGCGGCTTCGACCGCTTCTTCTCCATGAAGAGCCTCTCGGACCCGGCGCCACTGGCCGCAGTCTTCGACAGGCAATGGGCCCGCAGGGGCTGGGTCGAGCACGGGACGGTTGCGCATGTGCCGGTTGCGCTCCCACCATCCGCCGCCATGGAGGCCATGCCTGGTCACGACGCTGCGGGCACGCTGTCTGCGGCTAAAGGCGACGACACTCGTCCTCTTCTTTCCCGGATTGACAAGGCGCCGCCTCCAGTTGATGATATTTCGAGGGAGTCTGGATGGCAGTCGATGGTAACGGGTGCGGCCCCGTTGTCAGGTGACGAGCCTCAATCCAACGTGCCACAAACCAATATTCAAAGCGCATGAGCCACGAGGCCTTTCTCGACCCGATCTCCGACGGCGAACCATCCGGCGAAGACTGCGGCTACAGCTTCGAGCTGCAGGTCATGGACTCGTTGGCAGAGTATCTGTGCGAACGGGCAGCGGTCGAAGAGTTGCGCCGGCAGTCGCGTCAACCGTTTTCGGGCGAGAACGAAGACAGCGATCGCAGGAATGCAGAAGCCTTCCTGAAGGACGCCGAGCGCAAGGCGGACTCCTTGGCAGCCAACTGCAAGGAGTTGCTGGGCCGTAACGTCACACCGGCGCTGGCCTGCGAGAACATTGACAGCCGCGCTGCCGAACTGCTCTCCCGCCGCGGCAAGGATCTGCGCGTGGTCAAGGCTTTGGCGGTGTCGTGGCTGCAGGCACGCGGTGCCGAGGGGCTGAGAGACGGTGTTCTGCTGTTCGAGGCTTTGCTTGAGCGTTTCCCGGATACCGTTCACCCACGACCCGACGAGGACGACCCCAGCGACGTCTCAGCCCGCGCCATGGTGTTGTCCGAGATCGTGGCGGGCAAGGGTTTCGCCAACCTGTTGCGCGAGTCCGTGGTGTTGAATTCGGCTGCGGGAAACATCGTCATGCGTGATGCTGAGGTTCTGGAGAGGAACCTTGACCCCGATCCGGATCGCCCCGCCAGCGTCGAGCAGTACCGGGGCGTGGTGCGTCTGGCCTTGGCGCGTGAGCTTGGCGTGGCTCCCGATGCGGTCGCTGACGAGGCGATGCAGCAGCGCCTGGTGTCCCTGCGCCGGCCTTTGCTGGACGCCAGCCAGGCCATGGACCGCCTGATGGGCCGCTTCGAAGCTGGTTCCGTGCGCGGAGATGCGGTGCAGGCGCTCCTGGACCGCATGTCTCGGCAGTTGGGCGAGATCGCAGACCAAAGCGGAGCCTTTGCTGCTTCTGCTGCCGTCAACGACGCCCTGGGGGATCAGTCCGCAGTCGTGGCGGTACAGGCTAGCGTCAAGGGTGGCGGAGCGGGTGGTGGTGGCCGCCTGCAGACCCGTGAAGACGCACGTCGTCAGATTCTCGAAATCTGCGCATTCCTTGAAGGTTTGGAGCCCAGCCATCCGGCCCCCTTGTTCCTGCGCCGTGCCGAGCGCCTTCTCGGGGCGCGCAACTATTTCGAACTTGTCCGTGACATGACACCGGACGCCCTCAGTGAAGTTTCCCGCATTACTGGGCACCAGCCGCCTGACGAATGACCCTGAGCGGCCCTTTCGCTTCAGGCTTATCGCAGCCAACCCTCTCTGAAACCACTGGCCCCTAAAGGAGTCCCCGAATGAGCAGCAGCCAGAAATTCATCGCCCGTAACCGCGCCCCGCGCGTTCAGATCGAGTACGACGTCGAGCTCTACGGCGCACAGAAGAAGGTCAACTTGCCGTTCGTGGTGGGTGTGATGTCGGACCTCGCGGGCAAGAGCGACAGCGAGGAGGCGCAGAAAGTGGTCGCCGACCGCAAGTTCCTGGAGATCGATGTCGACAACTTCGACAACCGTATGGCGGCGCTTCGGCCCAAGGTGTCGTTTCAAGTCGAAAACACCTTGACTGGCGAAGGCAGCATGCCCGTGTCCATCGACTTCCAGAGCATGGAGGACTTTCAGCCTGCCAAGGTGGCATCGAAGGTCGAGCCGCTGCAGAAGCTGATTGACGCGCGCCAGCAACTGTCCTCGCTGTTGACGTACATGGACGGCAAGACGGGCGCCGAAGACCTGCTGGCCAAGGTCATGCAGGACCCTGATCTGCTGAAAACCATCGCCCAGGTGCCGAACCAGGACCCGAAGTCCTGACGGCAGCACCGAGCTGACACGCCACCCTATCCAGACCGACCGACCTCCGGAGGAAGAGCCATATGGCCACCGAACAATCCAAGAGCGCACTTGCCGAAGTGCAGATGCAGGAACTGGGCGACCTTTCCAGCCTGCTGAAAAAGGAATTCAAACCCCGCACCGACACCGCCGAGCAGGCGGTGGAGAGTGCCGTCCAGACCCTGGCTCAGCAGGCGCTGGCCAACACCGCGCTGGTCAAGGACGACGTGGTGCAGTCGATCGAAGCCATGATCTCCGCACTCGACGCCAAGATCGGCAAGCAGCTCGACAAGATCCTTCATCACCCCGACTTCCAGCAACTCGAAGGCGCCTGGCGCGGCCTGCACTACCTCGTCAACAACACGGAAACCGACGAGACCCTGAAGATCCGGGTCCTCAATGTGTCCAAGAAGGACCTGGGCAAGACCTTCAGCAAGTTCAAGGGTACGGCTTGGGATCAGTCCCCACTGTTCAAGCAACTCTACGAGCAGGAGTTCGGTCAGTTGGGTGGCCACCCCTACGGATTGCTGGTCGGTGACTACCAGTTCGACCAGAGCCCGCCCGATGTGGAAATCATGCGCGGCATGGCCCAGGTGGCGGCGGCCGCGCACGCGCCATTCCTGGCCTCGCCCAAGCCTTCGCTTTTCCAGATGGAATCCTGGCAGGAGCTCGCCAACCCACGAGATCTCACCAAGATCTTCCAGACGCCCGAGTACGCAGCGTGGCGCTCGTTCCGCCAATCCGATGACTCCAAGTACATCGGGCTGGCCATGCCGCGCTTTCTCGCGCGTCTGCCGTACGGCGCCAACACCATGCCTGCCGAAGGCATGACCTACGAAGAAGAATCTGTTGGGGGCAAGCACGAGCAGTACGTGTGGGCCAATGCCGCCTATGCGATGGCTGCCAACATCACGCGGTCCTTCAAGCAGTACGGCTGGTGCACGTCCATCCGCGGCGTGGAGTCCGGTGGCGCGGTGGCCAACCTTCCGAGCCACACCTTCGCCACCGACGACGGCGGCGTGGACATGAAGTGCCCCACGGAGATCGCGATCAGTGATCGTCGCGAAGCCGAGCTTGCCAAGAACGGTTTGATGGCCCTGGTACACCGCAAGAACTCCGACTTCGCGGCCTTCATCAGCGCCAACTCGATCCACCAGCCGGCGGAGTACGAAGATGCGGCGGCTTCTGCCAACGCGGCCCTGGGCTCACGCCTGCCCTACATGTTCGCCACCTGCCGGTTCGCCCACTACCTGAAGTGCATCGTGCGCGACAAGGTGGGCGGATTTGCCAGCGCTGCTTCGATGCAGCAATTCCTTCAGAGCTGGATCTTGAACTACGTCGATGGAGACCCTGAAGGCTCCAGCGAAGTGGTCAAGGCCACGCACCCTCTGGCAGGCGCTGAGGTTGTTGTGACCGAGAACAAGTCCAACCCCGGTTACTACAGCGCCCAGTTCTTCCTGCGCCCGCACTACCAGCTCGAAGGCTTGAACATTTCACTTCGTCTCGTTTCCGAATTGCCGTCCCAGCGGGCGGCATGACCTCGCATAGGCCCTTAACACCAGGAGAGCATCATGGCCGTTGACATCCACATCAAGATCGACACGATTCCCGGCATGTCCGAGCACAAGGACTTTGCGGGTCAGATCATGTGCGAGAGTTTCAGCTGGGGTATGACCCAGACGACGAATTTCGGGTCGAGCACGGGTGGCGGCGCCGGACGGGTGAACATGGGCGACCTGACCTTCATCCACAAGGTGGACAAGGCAACCCCGAAACTCATGATCGCCTGCTGCACCGGGCAGCACATCAAGGATGCGGTGCTTACCTGCCGAAAGGCCGGCGGTGCCGCTGGCGTCGACTTCCTGAAGATCACCCTGACAGACGTTATCGTCTCTTCCGTCCAGCCCAGCGGGTCTAACCAGGAAGATACCCCCAGCGAAGCGGTAAGCCTGGCCTTTGCCGAGTACAAGATCGAGTATCAGGAGCAGGACAACAAGGGGTCAAAGAAGGGTGGCCCCGTGATTTCTGGCTTCAGCATCCAGAAGAACTCGAAGACTGCCTGACCGATACAGGGTGATCTGGCCGGGGCAGCGCCCCGGCCGACGCCAGCCGCCGCGTAGAGATGGGCTGGCAGGCTTGGTGCCGCAGGAGGATTCCATGTCGCTTACCCCTCTGTTCGAGGACGCCAAGCGTCGCGTTCAGGCCACCCCTGCCGATGTGGGCGCGCGCAGCGCCCTATGGCAGATTTTCGCCTTGCGCGGCGAGTACGAACGCGCCCGCACCCAGCTGGACGCCCTCGTGTCTTTTGACAGTTCCTGGGCGATGGAGGCCGAGGCCTGTCATGGCCTGTTGCAGGCGGAGGCGCAACGCGAGCGCGTGCTGGCTGGCGAGGTAGCCCCTGTGTGCCTGGGCGAACCGCCTGCGTGGTTTGACACGCTGGTGGCCGGACTGTCGACGTGGCGCAGCGCGCCGCAGCAAGCCGCAGGCCTGTTGCTGCAAGCGCAGATGGAGAGTGCGGCCCGTGCCGGCACGGTCAATGGGCAGCCGTTTGAGTGGCTGTGTGACGGTGACGCCCGCTTGGGTCCGTGTGTGGAGGTCATGTCCAAGGGCAAGTACTTCTGGTTGCCTTGGTCGAGTGTCCGCTCCATCGTCATCCGTCCCCCAACGGAACTTCGCGACAGGATGTGGGCGCATGCCCTGGTGGAGATCGGCGACGAAGGCAGCATCGAACTGTTCCTGCCAGCCCGCTATCCTGGACCTGAAGACGACGAACAGCGCATGTCCCGCATGACCCAGTGGCGCGAGTTCGGCGAGAACGCCTATGTCGGGCTGGGCCAGAAGACGCTGGTGACGGACCAGGGTGAGACCGGCTTCCTCGATGTGCGCGAACTGAAGTTCGCTTGAGGACGGGCCTGCGTGTCGATCTTCCTGCCTTGCCTGCTGCAGCGATGGTCTGACGAAAGCCCCGTCAGCAGTGGTGCCCGGGCGACGATGAGCACGTGGCAGGACGTCAGGAAGGACGTCTTGCGCAACCTGCAATGGATGCTCAACACCGAGTCGCCGAAGCTGCTGGCCGGACGTGAACCTCCCCCCGCCGTGGCGGATTCGGTGCTCTGTTTCGGCGTGCCTGCCTATTCGGGGCGCACCCAGTCCACCATGGACCCGGATGAAATTGCTTGGGAGATCAAGCGCCGCATCATCGCCTTCGAGGGCCGAATTGACCGACACACACTGGAAGTCAACGCCCTGAACACCCAGCAGCGGCACCGCTTCAACAAGTTGCAGTTTTCTGTCCACGGCTTCCTGCGGGCAGACCCTCTGCCTATCGAGTTCCTCGTCCACACCGAGCTCGACATGGAAACCGGGCAAGCCCAGGTCACGGGCTGACACCCGCCTCGTCCCAGGAAGATATCCATTGGACCCGCGCATCATCGACCTCTACAACGAGGAGTTGCTGCACCTGCGCACGGAGGCGGCGGAGTTCGCCCGCGAGTTTCCTGATCGTGCGGCCCGGCTGGCCATCGACGAGCACCGGGTCGAAGACCCCTATGTCGAGCGTCTGCTTGAAGGGGTGGCCTACCTCGCTGCGCGCGTACGGCTCAAGCTCGACACGCAGTACCCCGTCTTCACGCAGCAGCTGGTGGATGTGCTCTTTCCCGGCTGGCTGGCACCCACTCCGTCGGCCTGCATCCTGCGCTTGAATCCCGACATGGCCGATGGCCAGCTGGCCACTGGCGTGGTCATTCCGCGTGGCTCGTGCATCGTGGGCTCCCTGCGCGGGAACGCCGATACCCGCTGCGAATTCGAAACCGCGAGGGATCTGCAGCTGCTGCCCCTGCAGGTGGTCTCGGCGCAGTATGTCGCCGCCCGCCCTGAGGCTGCGCCGGCGGGCCAGCAGTCCCGAGCGGCCGCCATGTCCAGCCTGCGTCTGGAACTTGAGCTTCTGGGTGACGCCAGCTTTCAGTCGCTGCCCCTGGACAAGCTGCCTCTGTTTGTCACGGCATCGGACGCCTATGGTGCGCAACTCATGGAGTTGCTGGGCGGGCGTTGCGTGGCTGTGGGCGTATCGGCCACCGCGCAGTCGCGCCAGGCGCATGCCTGGTTGCCAGGCACGGCCGTGCAGCACATCGGGTTCGACGAATCCGAGGCGCTGCTGCAGGTGCCGGTGCGCGGTCACGCGGGCTTTCGTGTCCTCAAGGAATACGCCGCACTGCCCGACCGCTTCCGCTTTGTGGAAGTGACGGGTCTGCGTCAGGCCCTGCAGGGCTTCAAGGGCCGCAAGCTGCACCTTCACTTCCACTTCGCCGGGGTCTTCGAGCGCCTGGAGAACGCCGTCAAGCCGCAGACGCTGTCCTTGTTCTGCGTGCCGGCCGTCAACCTGCGCGAGCGCCAGCTGGACCGCATCGACCTGACCCCAGGACAGATGGAGTACCACCTCGTGGCCGACCGCATGCGTCCGCGCCAGCATGAGGTGGTTCATCTTGTGGATGTTGTTGGCGGAGGCAGCGGCTTCGAACGCAGCTTCGCACCCGTGTTCGAGGCGGTCAACTCGGGCCGGCTCAGCAGCACCAGCTTTTACACGCTGCGCCGTGAAAGGCGCATGCTCACGCAGTCCGAGACCATTGGCCGCGCCGTCACCTACCCGGGAAGCGAGATCTATCTCTCGCTGGCCGAACAGGGCGCCCCTCCTTATGGCAGCGATCTGCGCTACCTGTCGGTGCGCGCCTTGTGCTCCAACCGTGACCTGCCGCTTTACCTGAGGACGCAGTTTTCCGAGGCCCGCTACCAAACTGTGGACACGGTGCCGGTCAAGTCGGTCGAGTGCCTGGCCGGGCCCTCCCTTCCCCTGTCCTCACCGGCTGACGGCTTCGACCCCTGGCTCGCGCTCAGCCACCTCTTCGTCAACTATCTGTCCCTGTTCGACAGCGGCGGCCCCCGCGGGGCCGATGTGCTGCGGGCCATGCTGAGCCTGTACGCCCCCATGCCGGGCCACTTCCTGCTGCGACAGGCAGATGGACTCGTCTCGGTGGCGGCCGAGCAAATCACCCGCCGCGTACCCGGCGGCGGCCCGCTGGCCTTTGGTCGGGGCGTGGCCATCAGGCTCAGCATGAACGACCGCGCCTTTGACGGCGGCTCGCCGTTCGTCCTGGCCTCGGTGCTGGAGCATTACCTGGCCGCGCACGTCTCGATCAACTCCTTCGTCGAGACCACGCTCGAAATGTCAGACCGGGCAGAGCAGCTCACATGGCCCACGCGCTTCGGTCGGCGGCCGACTTTCTGAGCACGCTTCGCAAGCTGATCGCGCGCCCTGAGGGGCTTGCGGCGGCCAAGCGTCTCACGCGCCGGCAGTGGCGCCCTTTGCGGCAACTGCTGCGCCGCGCCGATGCCCCGGCCATCCTCGATATCATCCAGTCGCAGTCGCTGGCGCGCCGCCAGCAGCAGCCCCAGGCGCCGCAGCCTTGGGGGCTGGACCAAGCATTGCAGGCGCTCAACCGTGAGGACGTCCACGCCACCTTGTTCGGTGCCCTGCGCCTGCTGCAGGGGGCACAGCCTCAGAAGGCCCGCCTGGGCTATTCACACCGCGCCGAAGAAGACCCCGTTCGCCTGGACCAGGGCTTGTTGATGGGCTTTGCCGAGCGCGAGATCGATGCCATCGAGCCTGCCCGCAGCGGCCATGCCAGCGGAAGGCCGGTTCTGACGCAGTGGGCGGTGGGGTTGCTGGGTCCGCAAGGCGCACTCCCCCTGACCTGGACCCAGTACGCCCATGACCTCGCCCACGCGGCCCACCGTTCCGCGCGCGACAACAGCTTCCTGGCCTTTGCCAACGTGCTGCAACGCCGCCAGCTTGCGCTGCTGTACCGCGCCTGGAGCGACACCCAGGCCATCACCGGCGTCGATGCGCAGGGTGACGCCCACCCCCTGGCGGACCGCCTGCGCGCCGTGGCCGGCCTGGCCCACGCCAGCCTGGCCGGGCGCGACAGCGTGGCCGAGGGCTTCAAGCTGGCATTCGCTGCCGTCCTGTCGCGCCGCGTGAAGAGCCCGCAACCCCTGGCCGCCATGTTGGCCCGGCACTTCGGTTGCGAGGTGCGCATCGAGGAATTCTGCGCGCGCTGGCTGGAGATACCGGCAGACCAGAGAACCCGGCTGGGCACAGCCTTCTCGCAGTTGGGCGCCGACGCCGTGGCCGGCGCCATGGTGTGGGACAGCGCCACGCGGTTTCGCATCCTGCTCGGCCCGGTGGGCCTGGCCCGCTACCGTGAGTTCCTGCCCCACGGCCCCGCCTACCGCCAGCTCCACGATCTGGTAGTGCTTTATGCGGGCCCCGAGTGGGAGTGGGAACTCGTCCCCTTGCTGCGCCATGACGAGGTGCCCTACAGTTGGATCGGCAACGAAGGGTTGCTTTTGGGCTGGTCTTCCTGGCTGGGGGTGCGCTATGAGCGCACCGACGCCGATGACCTCCGCTTAGGCATGTCCCCCCTTTTCACCGCCCACACCTCGCCCCAGAAGGCGACCGCACACTGACACCATGGCCCGTCCACTCGATATCCAGACGCCGCTGGGCCCCCAAGCCTTCATCCTCATCGAGATGACGGGGCAAGAGCATCTGTCGCGGCTGAGCGAGTTCCAGATCAAGCTCAAGAGCAAGCGGCCCGACATTGGCATTGACCAGATGCTGGGCCAGAACGTGACCATGCGCGTTGAGCAGTCCGGCCTGAAGGCCCGCTATTTCAACGGCTACGTCACCCGCTGGGGCGGGGTGGATGAAATCCGCGACAGCCTGACAGGCGGCAAAGAGACAAAGGCCTACGTTTACCACGCCACCGTGCACCCCTGGCTGTGGTTCCTGACGCGCCAGGCCAACAGCCGCATCTTCCAAGGCAAGACCGTGCCGCAGATCGTGGAGGAAGTGTTCAAGGGCCACGGCGGGCTCGCGAGTTTCAGCAACAAGACCAGCGAGTCCTACCGAACCTGGGACTTTTGCTGCCAGTACCGCGAGACCGATTTCAACTTCATCAGCCGCCTGCTCGAACAGGAAGGCATCTACTACTACTTCGAACACGCCAACGGCAAGCACACCCTCACGCTGGTGGACCGCAGCAGTGCCCACTCACCCTACCCGGGTTACGAGGAGGTGCGCTTCGACGAAGAAGACCGTGACCACAGCGAGATCTTCAAGCGGTGGAGTTCGACGCACGAGATCCAGCCCGGCCGCTACGTCGTCAAGGATTACGACTACCTCAAGCCCCGCACAGAAGTCACCGCCAGCGCCAGCAAGGCCGTCAAGCATCCCTATGGCGAGTTCGAGTTCTTTGACTACCCCTCCGAGACCGAGAAGCCCGCTGAAGCCGAGGCCGCAGCGCGGGTGCGCATCGATGAGCTTCACACCCAGTACCAGACCTTCACCGGTTCGGGCAACGTGCGCGGCCTGCAGCCCGGGTGCAGCTTCAAGCTCACCCGCCACCCAGCGGAAGCCTTCAACGACAAGCACCTCATCGTGGGCGCCAGCTATGTGAGTTCAGGCAACGCCGACAGCAGCGGTTCGGGTGATGGCTTCGAGTTCGACTGCAGCATCTCGGCCATTCCCCTGAAGCAGCAATACCGCCCGCCGCGCGTGACACCCAAGCCCCTGGTGCAGGGCCCGCAAACCGCGGTGGTGGTGGGCAAGTCGGGTGAGGAGATCGACACCGACGAGCACGGCCGCATCAAGGTGCAGTTCCGCTGGGACCGCTACGGCGAGGCCAACCAGAACAGCAGTTGTTGGGTGCGCGTGGCCCAAACCTGGGCTGGTAACGGCTACGGCACCTGGGCCCTGCCGCGCCTGGGGCAGGAAGTTCTGGTGGAGTTCCTGGAGGGTGACCCGGACTGGCCCGTGGTGACCGGCAGCCTGTACAACGGCGAGAACAAGCCGCCTTATGCCATGCCCGCCGAGAAGACGCGCTCGGGCATCAAGACGCGCAGCAGCAAAGGCGGTGGCGCCTCGAACTTCAATGAGTTGCGCTTCGAAGACAAGAAGGGCAGCGAAGAGATCTACCTGCACGCCGAGAAGAACCAGACGCTCTACACCAAGAACACCCGTACCGAATTCGTCGGCAACGAGAGCCACCTGCACGTCAAGAAGGACACCCTGTCCAAGCTGGAGGCCGACGTGCACGCCGCCATCAAGGGCGACGACATCGCCAAGGTGGACGGGGGCGTGCACCTCAAGGTGGGCCAGGACTGGCAGGCCAAGGTGGGCACCAAGCTCGCCGCCGACGCGGGCCAGGAGATCCACCTCAAGGCCGGCGCCACGCTGGTGCTGGAAGCCGGCACCCAGATCACCCTGAAGGTGGGCGGCAACTTCATTGACATCAACCCAGGGGGCGTCTTCATCAAGGGCTCGATGGTCTTCGTCAACTCCGGCGGCAGTGCCGGCTCCGGCAGCGGCGCCTCGCCGAAAGCCCCGAAGAACGCCGAGAAGGCTCCCGGCTCCAAGGGGGGCACCGACAAGCCCATCACGCAGAAGGCCGCGGCGCTGAAGGCCGCACGTGCCTCATCCACGCCGTTCTGCGAGATCTGCAACGCCTGAAGCCGCCTGCCGATACCGCCCATGTCCGCCTTCACCGAACTCTGGTCGCAACTCGGGCAGCCCGGCCAGCCCGCCCCCTACATGCTGATCGACTGCGCGGGGGTGGAAGGCGGCGCCGAGCGCCTGCCGCGCGACATCTTCGACGAGTTCGAATGCCTGTTCACCGGCGACCTGGCCGAGGAACTGGAAGATGTGGCCCCCTACCTGGGCCGCCTGGGCAGCCTAGCCCCCGAAGCACAGGCCGTGGTGGAAGACCTGCTGGCACGCCACCTGGGCATCCTGGTGACGCTGCCGTCACCCACCGGCAACGATGAGCCGCCAAGCTTTGCCCAAATGCACCGGCACTTCCGCAAGTTCAACGTCGTCTATGGCCCCGAGGGCAAGCCGCTGTTCTTCCGCTACTACGACCCGCGGGTCATAGTCGACGTGCTGAAGGTGCTGGACGAGCAGCAGCTGAAGGCGTTTTTCGGGCCGGTGGAGCAACTGTGCCTGGCCGGCGTCGATGGCGGGATGATGCAGTGCATGCTGGTCAAGGGGCAGTTGTTGGTGCGCGATTAGTGTCCGATCTTTCATGAGTGAAAAGCTCGGTGCCAAAGACATCGGCGCCAAGACTGGATGGATGCGGACGATGTGAAGCCTCTTTCCCGGCACTGCCCATGTGAAAAGCAGCCTTTAGGCGGCCGGTCAATTGGCGCTTCAGGGCAACTGCACGGAGTACATGGACTTCATGAGCGCCCGGACAGTGGTAAGGAACTCCTCAACGGCTTCATCCTCCGTCTCGTAGATTCGCCGGTTGCGGTACTGTCCGCGTTCCGAGTAGTAGGTGGTCCAGGCGCCGTCGATGAAGCCTATGCCGTCGACCTCGCCTTCGCCCAGTTCCTGGATCACATACAGCTCCTCTGGAACTTGGTGGGTCTTCAGGTAAGTTTTCAATTGCTCGATTTTCATGGGATTACCTCAATGTAGCCGTCCCGGAGCAGATCGGCCACCGTAATCTGCTGCTTCGGGAGGCCTTTGCTCATGGCCGTGCCGGTGCCGTCCTTGGCGAGCGTCACGTACTGCACGCCCCCTCCTTTCTCGCCAAAGGCAGGCGCCGCTGGGCCGGCTTCGACGTCGAAATCCTTCAGGACACGATAACGTGTGCGCAGCATCTTCTTCTCGTCGTAGGGCAGTGCCCGCTCGCTGTAAGGCGTGTTTGCGGGCGCTAGGAAAGTGCCGGTGTCCTGCTCGATTGGCTTGGAGTGATAGCGGTCGATCACCTCGCCCTTGCGGAGCCTCTGCCGAAGCGGCGGCACCTTCGCGAAGCCATTGTGGTCCGGCCACTTGAGCCTCCCGTCCGGGTGGAAGTGCTCCGGACCGAGGTCGGGCCGGAGCCGCATCTTCTGCTTGGTGCTGGCGATCACGACGGGGCAGGGATTCGCAACCTTCGGGACCGGTGCGTCGGGCAGCTTCTGGCCTATGCGCACCGCGTCGGCGGCCCTGTCCATCACCATTCCGACGCGCCCCACCTTCACCAGCTTGGCCGCCGCGCCCACAGGCACAAGGGCGGTGACGACCTCAAAGGTGCTGCCGCCCGCCAGCTCTCCCCATTCCTCCGGGCCCGCAGTACGACGGAATTCGCCCACCGCGGTCCACACCTCGCCCGCCTTGTGCTTCGCGTCCCGCCAGACGACTGCCGGATCGTCCGTGGCCTTCTCGCCATAGGCCTGCACACTCGCGGCCACTTCTTGGGTCCGCCGCCAGGCTTCTTCCCGCGCCCTCTCGTCGGTCGCCAGGGCATACCCCGTTCTCGCGAGTTCCTTTACGCCTTCCCAGGTTCCCTTCGCGGCGCTTGCGAAGCCCTGGGCCGCGCCCCGTAAGAATGCACCAGGGTTCATGTCCACCGCCCGTGGTCGAGCATGACTCGTGCCTTCAGCATCTCCACACGTACACGCGGCCGGAACTGCTGGTTCTGCACGTCCTGACGCCAACCGAGCGACCCACCGCTGCCGTCGCGCGCGTACAGTTCGCGCGCCACCGCCAGCGCCAGAGGCGCATCCGCGGATGCGGCGAGATCGAAGCGCGCGGCGGCCGCGACGGCTTCCCGCGCCGCTCGTTCGAAATCGGTGCGGGGCCCCGCGTCCCACAGCACCCAGCGCAGCGCCGACGCAGTGCGGACCACGAGGTCGCAGTCGTCCAGTTCCTCGGGCGTGACGAGTGGCAAGTCCGAGCGCCGCGTGTCGATTCGCTCCCAGTCCTGGGCCGTCAGAAGACGGTCGAGGGCCCCGATTCGTTCATCGCGGCTAGCCCCGGTCGAGGAGACCCATGCCCGCACGGCCGGGTCCTCTCCAAGGTTCGGCGCGACCAGTAACATCAGTGACAGCCAGACACCAGTCGCCGACTGGGTCGTGGCGCCTACCGACTCCGCGCGTCGCATGAGCATACGAGTGATGTCGAGTTGCACCTCCGGTGGGAACCGCGGCAGGAAGGCGGGATTGACGTCGGCCAGGAACCCGCGGATCGATTCGACAAAGCTGTCCTCGACGCGTTCGCGCAGCATGTCGAGTCGCTTGCTGGAAATGGTGAACATGATGGGCAGAGCGGACTATGGCCGAGCGTGTGCCAGCTTGCAAGGCAGTTCCGGGACCGCTACCGGCGCTGACCCTAGGAAATTCAAACGCCCTCCTTCAGCCCCACAGCTTCCGGCTTGACCCGCACCACCCCTGAGCGCGGAAGCTAGCAGCACGGAGAAGTTCAATCGGTCTTGCCACTCGCCGCGCGCAAGCGTGATTGCGCGAAGCGGGCCTTGCTCTACTCGAAGTAGGACGGCTAAATGCGGGCAGGTCACCTGGTGCATCCAAGGGTCGAGTCGTGCTGAGCGTCCTATGGACGGCCCCTTCACCTCTGCCTACTGAAAACTCCTAGTGCTCGTGCCAACACAAGGTTTCGTCCGTAACTCTGGCGGAACCGTTATCGTGACGCCGAAGCCGCCGACGCGCCGCCTGCGACAGGGAAACTGCCGGAGCCAGGTCGAGTTCCGATGCTCAGCGATAGCATCGCAACCCGGTCTTGCCTGCGCCCAGCTTCACATTCCAAGCGCCGTTCGGCCCCAGGCGCGAATCGGTCCAGCGGATCGCGGGTTCGCCCGTGAGCAGCAGGCACTCAACCAGTTGGCCGGCCGCGCAGGGTCGCAGCGCCAAGTCGGCCACCGTAACCGGCCTGACCACGAATGCGGAATCCGCACGTCGGCGCGCGATGCGCATGTCCATTTCGGCGAGTTCCGCCTGCAGATCGAGACCGTAGGCGCGGCAGTAGTCCGCCATGCGCGGCTCGAAAACGTGTACCAGCCAGTCGCGGTCGCTCGCCTGCAGCCGCCGGGCAAACTCCTGAAGGAATTGCTCGACCGCAGCTCGTGCGTTCGGCGCCGCCCAGTCGACCACAGGGAGGTCCTGCCAGGACCAGCGCAACGGCAGCGATGCGGAGAAACTGCTCTCCGCCACGATGACCGGCTGATTGTTCGCGCCGGGCGTGCGCAGATCCACGGCGCCGAGCAGCCGACCGGCTCCCTGTCCCAGCCGCGCGCCGGCGGGATACTGGCTGACGGTCATCGCCGCCTGCGCGGCCGTGGGCTGCGCGCCCACCAGCGTCACGCGCAAAGTGTTGGTCCCGTCGACGAGGAACTCGTGGACGGGGATACCCTGGAACACCGCTTCACGATGAAGCATCCGCCACACCGGGATGTCGTTGATCCAGAAGTCTGCGTCGCATTCCGTGACGCGCATTTCCGCGAAGATGCCCGTCATGTGGCTACAGCGGGCGCCGCGGCTTCAGGACGAGGATCCGGATACGTGAACAAGGATTCCTTTTCTTTCCAGAGCTCGTGCGTTTCCACCAGATCGGGTTCTCCGTTCGATCCTATGTAAACCTTGACCGTTAACAGGATTGGCAGCCGCTTGACCTCGATATTCTCGAAAAACAAGGGCCTGGCTTTCAACTCGCCTTCGACAGAAAGTCCCGACGAAACAGCAAGCGTACAGCCGATCGTACGGCCGCACATCTCAGCGGTACCTGTCGCCGCCAGTGTCAACTTGACCTCACCGCTGACCGGTTGAGACATCGGCCCCTTGGATTTCTCTTCGCCGGCCTTGATGTCGGTGGTCCATTTCAGGCTCGCCTTGACATTGCCAGCCAGCGTAAGCGTTACCTGGAAGTCCAGCGCCAGGACCTTTAGTCCCAGCCGGCGGACTTCGACCAGCAGCCCGAAACCCGCGCTGGCGGAGCCAGCGACGGCCGTGATGTCGCCTGTGACCTCGTGGTGCTGGTGCAGCCGCGCCCTCCCGCTGGAGACCTTGCGGAACCCCTTGTAAGCGAGGGAAAGCTGGAGGAATGACAGATTCCATGACGCCTGCCAGCCGACCGCCACCTTCACGCCAGGACCGGCCGCCCACAATTCACGGAACGCTGCGATCGAGCGATCCACCGCCGCGACGATTTCCGCGTACTCCTTGATCGTCTCCACGCCGACGCTCAGGCCGTTCCACGTGAGCGACAGGTCGAAACCGCGCTGTGCGAGGTAATTCAGGAATCCCGAGTGGTCGGCCTCTTTGGCAACATTCCACGCATCGCCCTCCTTGTAGCCAGCCGTTATCGCAGTCAGCGAATCCGCGTAGCCGCTGGTGGTCAGGTTGCTGACCTTGGTCTGATCGCCGTTCTTCTCCGTCGTGATCTTCTGCTCGGAGTAGCCAGCAAACGACTGCCCGCGGGACTTCGCCTCGTCGGTCTTCTTGTGCTCGTCCTCCGTCTTCTCGTAGCCCGACTTGTCCTCCTTCTGTTTGACCTGCAGTTCGCCGGAACTGGAGGTCTCCTTCTTGTCGCGCGACCAGCTTACTGCGCCGATAGGTGGCAACTTGAGCGTAATCGACACCTCGTCCTCGGAGTACAGCTGAATGCGCGCCGCGAGCGACCCTACGGTCGATCCTGCCAGCCGGAGGCCGCAACTGTCGCAACGAACGATCACCGAGCCGCAGGCCGTGTCGCGGTTGACCAATTCAAACAGCATCCGCGCGACGGTGCCGAGCGCACCCGCGTTGAGCATCGCGCGCTGGCGCTCCACCACCGTGGGCAGGCGGAAGGCTTCGAAGCTCACGGAATCGCCATCCACCTGGAGCGGCTTGCATATCGCCACCTCGCCGCCTTGTGGCTCGACCACGATCCCAGAATGACCCTTGATGCCGCACTTCGAGGCATAGCTGGCGGACACATTGATCTTCGCCGGTTTGCGTTCCACCCTCACCTTTGCGTCGAAAGCCTGGTCCGCTCCGGCGTTCATCGTCGGCCGGACGCCGCAGACGACGTCGATCACGCCCTCGCGGCTGATCTCCGGAAGCGCGGTCGGCAACTTCAGCGTGTAGGGGGTCTTCACGCTGTCGGCGTCCGTCGAAACCTCTACCAGCAGCGTCGCCACGTCACATTCCGCCAAGTACTGGCGGGTGGGCTGGGGCTGCTTGCCGCAGTCCTGCTTGACGCCACGACCCGTGGGCGACAACACGCCGTCCATCAGGTCGAGGACGACCATGGGCACGCCGCTGCTCATGCCGCCGACTCCCCGTCGCGAAAGATCTGGGCATCCGGGTGCCGGCGCCGCTGCCAGGCCCAAAGCTGGAACACCTTGGCCGCGCCCGAGCGCTCCGAGTCAGCCAGAATCTCCTGCGGCTCAGCCTCGCGCAGACCGCCCGCGCCGAACAGCAGCAAGAGAGCGGCGAACAGGCCAATGTTCAGTTCCTCCCGGATGCCGTGTTCCTGCGCCAGACCCACGACCTTGCGAACCGAGTCCATGCGTCTCTCGGCTGGCAGGCCGGCATAGACGGTGCTCAGGGGCTGCAGTACACGGTCAAGGCGCTGGAAGAAATCCGTGTCCAAGCGCTGGGACAGGTTCTCCAACTGTCCCTGGGAGAAAGTAAGGGGCGGCATGGCCGGACACTTTGGCCGAATAAGTGTCCGAATGCAAGTCGCAGTTCTGTACACCAAGACCAGCCGCAGCGCACTACTCATCCTCATCGTAAATTGTCGACAACCTCCAGCCGGCAGGCCCTTTGCGGAACGCGAGGTTCTGCACCCGGAACTGATCGTCTGACACCCAGTGCTGCCTGCCGACTGACGGGGTGTCACGCACCCAGTCGGCCACTGTGCGTTCAGGCTTTCCCAGTCCGGAAAACACCTTCTTGCCGAACTGGTCGCGCAGGGCGGATGGCAACTTGGCGGCGGTAATCCTATGCGCGCGCGCGCTGTCGACTTGACCGCGGACCATGAGTGGAATTGCGCTCATCGACGCAACCGCATTCCAGTCCTGCCGGTTGACTGCAGCTCGGAAGGCATTCCAGAACGTTTGCGCCTCCGCCTGTTGTTCGGCTGATGCTGAATGCGCAGTGGACAGACCCGGGGCCGCTGCTTCGCAGCCGAGCGTCGCAATCGCGACAAAGGCAACGACCAGCCGCCGCACGCCGTGCAGCGCGCGAAAACCTGTGGGGGAGACGAAGAGCCGCACTTCAGTTGGTCGGCCAGCGGCAGCCACGTAACGTCCACGAGGCCTTTCGGAAGCGCGACTCTTTGACCTGGTCGGACTGGTTACCGCCGAGCAAGATGTAGTGCGTCTCGGTTTCCTGCACCAGAAAGCCGACATGGTTGCCGCTGGTGGTCAGACTTGAGTTCGCGGCGCGCGCATTGCGAATCACCAGAACTGCACCTTCCTCCATCGGTCCGGTCACACCCCAATGGATCCAACTCGCCGCTGCCGCACTGTCAGTGCCGCGATACCCCGCTTGCCGCAGAACCCAGTTCACGAACGACGAGCACCAGGCAATCTCGTCGCTCTGCGCGTGCAACGTGGTGCTCGCGTGGTACTCGAGGATTCGCGGGTTGTGCCTCGAGCCGGCAACCTCGTTGGTGCCAAGTTCCGCGCGCGCGATTCGCATCCACGGAAAGGAACGCTTGGCGGCTTCAGTCGGCTTCCCAGCGGCGGTCGTTGCCTGCGCTGACGGCTCGCTCGTACCTGTCCCTGAGGAAACTGGCTGCTTGGGTTGTACGGGACGCGTGGCCCCCGCGCCGTCTCCTGTGTCGACGTCGCGTAGCGCGACGCCGGAGTTTTGCAGCGCTAGCCAGGTCGCCAGTCCGGCGATGCCATCAGACAGGAGTCCGGCGCGGGCTTGGAAACTGCGTAGGGCGCGCAACGTGACCGGGCCGAAATCACCGTCGTGAGCGAGCGGCGGGGTCAGGTTCAGACGGCGGTTGAGGAACTGCTGCAGCAAGGCCACGTCGCCACCGGTTGCGCCCATGCGGAGCACGCGAGGCTTGCGAGTCGTGGAGACCGAGGGCACCCCACTGCGCGACGACCCGCACAGTCGTGGCGCTCCAGAGGGCACGCGGGCTTGCGTGCCCGCACCGGGGGTAGGCTGGTTAGTCAACGCACCCAGCAAGGCAGGCATACGGAACACGGTCATTTTTGGCGCTCTGCTCGGTACGGCGGCTCAGTGCACCGAACCCTCTCGAGCGACGGAGTTGACCGCGCAGGATTGCATGTCCGTCGTCATGTCTGCGGCCTCACGGTGAGCCTACTCACTCCTTCCTCAACGCCCCACTCCGAAAACTCCCCCCCGCCGCCTGAACCGCAGCGCGCATGTGGGACAGGATGTTCATGGCGGCGGCCTTGGTTTTGGCGCCGGTTTCGTCGCGGATCATCTTGAGCAGGCCGCCCACTTCGCCTTCGCTCATGGGCTCGTTGTTCATCAGCTTCTTCTCAATGATGGGCGCCACCTTCTTGCAAGTGACCAGGCCGACCACCAGGCCCGCGGCGCCGCCTGCGGCAATGCCCTGCAGGCCCAGGATGCGGCCCACCGCCACCCCGGTCAGTGCGGAGCCGGCCACGCAAGCGCCGTAGGAGATGTCCTTGCGGTCCTTCTCGTTGAAGATCTCGAAGTTGTCCATCCTGTGTTCTCCAATGGGGTTCGATGGGTTGTGATTCTGGCGCGGAAGAGGGCTGGCTTTGGGGCTTTTTAGCGCCTGAACACGAAGTCGCCTACCAGGCTGGAGTTCTCCCATGGCACCTGGTCGCCGTTGGTCTCCAGCATCACCTGGCGGCGCACGTCCTTGAGCACCTGCTCGATGGGCTGGTTGGGTTGCTGCATGGCCTGCAGCAGATTCTTGGTGAACGGGCTGTTGCGTTGCCCCCGGGGTCCGTCGGCCGCCACCCGGCCTGGCGAGGTGGAATAGACCAGCAGGGTGCCGCTGGGGGCGTCCATCCGCCCCAGGCCGCGGCCGGCGGATGAGCGCCACTTGCGGGTCAGCGGGTCGTCGCGGCAGGCGTCCAGGATGACGATGTTCACCCGCTGCGCGTTCTGTCCCCGGGCGCCCTCCAGCATGGACAACCACAGCCCCGCGTCGAAGGCCTGGTCTTCAAGCTCGTACTCGCGTGCGATGTCGGCATCCACCGGGATCATGAAGTTGCGGCCTTTGGCCTCGATGCCGTGGCCGGCAAAGAAGATCAGCGCCACGTCGGCGTTCACCGCCGCTTCCTCGAACCGGCGCGTGGCCTCGCGCATCTGGCGCAGGCTGGCGTCGCGCAGCGTGGTCACCTGGAAGCCCACGCTCTGGAGGGCCGCGCCCATGTCCGCGGCATCGTTGCCGGGGTTGGCCAGGGGCGCCGTCTTGTAGGCGCCGTTGCCCACCACCAGCGCCACCCGGCGCTCCAGGCGCGCATCCGCAACCCGGCTCGAGGGGTTTGCGGTGGATGGAGCCGCTCTTGCCGCCTGGGAGATCTCTGCGGCCAGACGCTGGCGTTCCCTGGTTTCTGCGGCCAAGCGCTCTTCGAGCTCCACGCGCTTCCTGCGCTCGGCTTCCACTTCGGCCGCCAGGCGCTCCTTTTCCGTCACCGGAGCGGGGCGTGCTGCTGCAGGGGCGCCCTGCACCGTGGCCGGCCCTTCCAGGCGGTCTTCCCTGAATTCACCGGCAAAACGTTCGCCAGTGGGTATGGTCAGCGTGCCGCGCCCATGGCGCTTGTCGTCACGCCACTCGCCCACGTAGCGCTCGCCGTTCGGGTGGGTCCAGGTGCCCTGGCCGTGGCGCTTGTCGTCGCGCCACTCCCCGGTGTAGCGCCGGCCGTCGGCGGAGGTGAAGGTGCCCTGGCCGTGGAACTTGCCGTCGCGCCACTCGCCCACGTAGCGGTCGCCATTGGGCAACACATAGGTGCCCTGTCCGTTGCGCAGGTCGCCCCGAAACTCGCCCACATACCTCGCGCCATCAGGCCAGGTGCGCTCGCCATAGCAGGCTTGCAGCCGAACCTTCGCATCGGCTGGGCAGGGCGGCAGGCGGCTTTGTGCGGCGGCACCCATCGGCAGGCCCAGGCTCAGCCCCAGCAGAGCCGGCACAAGGGCTCGAATCATCATCAACATGGCTGGTCACTCCACCGTGAATTCCACCTGCCGAGAGCCCACGCGTCCGTCGGAATCCTGCACCTCGATCCACAGGCGGTGCGAGCCCTTGGGCAGGGCGGCCTCGGGTACGTCGATGCCCTGCGCCGTCACCTTGGCGGCAGACGCGATGCGGTTGGTGATGTCAAGCCTCAGGGCGCCGTAACGCACCTTGAAAGACTCGGGCTTGATGGCCGCCGGCGCGGTGGGTTCGAAGCGCACCTGAATCCGCGTAGGCGATGGCACTGCCCCGGAAAGGCTGGGGGCCAGCAGGTTCACTTTGGGCGCGCCTGGCACTGGAAGGCTACGTGTTGCCGACGGGGGAGGCGCTGCCCGCGAGGCTTCAGCCTCCTCGGGCGTCACAAGCCAAACAGGCTGTGCCATGGCCGGCAGACAAGCCACCAACGCTGCCGCGGTGGCAGCATGGCAGACCAGGCTCCCGGCCCGCCGAGTGCGCGGCGCGGGCGTTGAGGCCTTCACGGACGCAGACATCTTGACCTCACTTTCATGACGTTTGATTCTTGGGAATTGCGCTCGCAACCGAACAACGCCTGTCACTGTGCTAGCGTCACGATGCGTACGCGGCGGTTCTCGGCGGCCTCAGGCTGGTCCTTGTTCAAAAGGTCTTGAAAGCCCCGGCCTTGTGCCTCCAGGCGCTGCGGCAACACGCCTTGAGAACGCAAGAACTGCACCACCGACTGCGCCCTGCGGGCCGACAGCAGTTCGTTGTAGCGGGCGCTTCCCTTGGCATCGGTATGCCCTTCCACCATGAAACGCAGGCCCTGCAGGCGTTCGCTGTTGATGGCCTGGGCCAGGCGCTCCAGCAGCGGTTTGCTGTCGGGTTGCAGCCTGTCGGAATCGAAGTCAAAGCTCACCACCAGATCGATCTGGCGCTGCACAGGTGCAATGTTTCGCATGCTCCGCGCGGGGCTCTGGGCCGGGGCCAGCTGCTGGATCAGCTCTTCGGCCGTGGCCTGCTGCAGCGGCGCTGCGGGCTGCACCTGCGCCTGGGCCTGGGCTTGCGCCGGGCTGACGCCTGAAAGCCCACCCAGAAAGGCTGTCACCAAGACACCCGCGCAGGCGTTGGTCACCGCACGCGCGCGCGCCAGGGCAGCTGCGCTCACGGCACCTCCCGGATGGTCAGCAACTGGGCGCCGAAGCTCTCCGAAGTGCCTGTCACCCCACGGCCGATGAAGAAGTCCAGCAAGCCTGAACGGCCCTCCAGATCATTCAGCGCGAAGGTGAACGGCGCAGCGGCGCTGGGAGCCGAGGTGCTCAGCACCTTGGTGTCGCGCGGGGTGTCGGTCACCATCACCAGCAGATGGTTCTCTCCCTCGGGCCCGCGCGCCATCAGTGCCCAGTCCGGCCGGGGCAGGGTCAGCGTCCTGCCTGCCTGGATGCGGTTGTCGCCGTCCAGCCCGTTGGGGAAGAGGAGGTAGAAGCTCTTGCGGTCGCTGCCCAGCATCAGCAGGTACACGTGCCCGGCATGGCTGGAGGTGACGGAAAGCTGCAGTTGATCCCGCCCGATGCGCATCGCCGGCGTGCTGAGCTTGACCTCCACCCGGCGGCGCGGGTTGCGCTGTTGCTCGATATCCCTGAGCGCAGCCAGTGAAGCCAGACCCGGTTCGGGGGGTGGAGCAGGTGGCTGCGGCAGCGCAGGCACCGTTGGTGCAGGTGCAGGTGCAGGTGCAGGTGCAGGCGTGGGCGTGGGCGTGGGCGTGGGCGCTGTGATGGCGACCGGGGCAGGAGCAGAAGCCGGGACAGTAGTCGGAGCAGGAGCAGGAGCAGGAGCAGGAGCAGGAGCAGGGGGGCGCACCACGGCCACGGGCACGATGTTGCGGTTGCCCGTCACCGTGATCTGGTGAGGCCTGAGGTCTGGAAACGGCTTGAGCTTGTCGTTGACCACCTGCTGCGCGCAGGCCTCGATCTCTGCAACCGAAGTCGAGCCCGAACCGTCCCGGTCCGCTGACCGGCTGAGCAGGCACTGCCGCACGCCCTGTGTGGCCAGACCGCCCTTTCCAGGCTCGTCGAAGCTTACCTCGTCGGCCCGGGCCGAGGTGATCTGCACGAAGTTCTCTTTCAGTGCGCCCAGCTTCGTGGACTCGGTCAGCAGGCTGCGGGTGCGGATGTTGGTCGGCTGTGAACAGGCCCGCTCGTCTTCGCCGCCCTTGAGGAAGAACTTCGGCGTGAAGGTTCCTTGAGCCATCGAACGCGTGATTGCGCGTGCACCGGTGGACACCCCATCCGAATGGCAGGCATCGAAGAGCACCACCACCTTGTCAGCCACTTCGCTCATGCGCCGGGTGCGCTGCGCGATCTCCTCATTCGTGATCGTGCCCCGGTCATAGGCCAGCAGGCCTTCCTTGCAGCCCCGAACGTTGCGGTCGAACCAGCGCGTGCCATGGCCCGAGAAGTAGATGAATGCGCGGCCGCCTTCCTCCACTGACGCAGCCATGCGCTCCAGGGCCTCCAGAATGGCCGCCTTGGTAGCCTGCGCGTCGCGCAGCACCGTCATGCGCTGGTCGGGAATGCCCATCGCCCGCGCGATGGCGCGCGCGCTGTCGATGTCGAAGGGCACGCCTGCCAGAGGGGTAATCTCGGGGGAAGCGTAGGTCGATACGCCCACGATGAGCGCGCTGCGCCCGGCCGGACCCCCCCACGCCGGCAGGGCGGCGATCGCCACCGCCGCTGCCCAACACGCGTGCAGCAACACTTTCATGAACACCCCTCTTGTCCGGTGTCGGGCATCCTGACGCCGGGGCAATGATTCTTCCCGAGTTTGTCCAGGCTTCCAAGCGCGCGGTGCTGGCCCGCACAGCGCTGCACCGATAAACTCGGTACGAGTCCACACACCGGCGCAGAGTGCCGCCCCCGGCACCCCCTGCACGGCCCGAAGGCCCCAGGCGACTCGACCTCAGCCCCATGCCCCTGCAAGTCGTCAACACCGCGCAGCTCAGCTGCTCCATGGGCATGGCCCCCAGCACCCTGGTCGTGCTGCCCGTCAACCGGGTCATGTCCGGCAACCAGCCGGCGGCCAACATCATGGATCACAAGCCCATGGTGAACATCCTGCCCTTCGGCATGTGCCGCAGCCTGGCCAACCCGACCGTCGCCTCGGCCACGGCGGCGGCCATGGGGGCGCTCACGCCCATGCCGTGCATCCCTAACACACCGGCACCGTGGACGCCTGGCGCCACTACGGTGCTGCTGGGCAACATGCCTTCGCTGGACAACACCTGCAAACTTACCTGCATGTGGGCAGGAATGATCAGCGTCACCAACCCCGGCCAAACCACGCACATCATTCCCTGAACCGCCTGCTGGCGGCGTACAGTCAGACTCCAGCGATCTTGCGGGAACCCCTGCGTCTAGCCTGTGCCATGAGTTCATCATCATCCCTGGAGTTTGCTTCGGCCCTCGACGTGGGCCGCGCGCGCAGCAACAACGAGGACGCCATCGCGTTGGTTCCGGAGTCCCGCTTGGCCGTTCTGGCGGATGGCATGGGCGGCTACAACGCCGGTGAGGTGGCCTCCGAAATGGCCACCCGCATCATCAGCCAGGGCCTGGGCCGGTGGCTTCAGAACCTGGGCACCCCGCCGTCCGAGAGCGTGCTGCACGAAGCCATCGAGGACTGGGGCCGCCACGCCAACCGCGCCATTTTCGAGTCTGCGAGGGACGTCAAGGAGCACAGCGGCATGGGCTCCACCGTGGTGGTGGCCGCGTTCACGGGCGACCTCCTGGTGGTCGGCCATGTGGGAGATTCCCGTGCCTACCGGCTGCGGCAGGGCCAGCTGGAGCGCCTGACGCGTGACCATTCGCTGCTGCAGGAACAACTTGACGGTGGGCTGATCACGCAAGAGCAGGCGCTCACTTCCACCCACCGCAACCTCGTCACCCGTGCCCTGGGCATGGATCCGCAGGTCGACGTGGAGACCCGCTCTCACGAGATGCGCGCGGGCGACATCCTGCTGATGTGCTCTGACGGCGTCTACGACTTGCTGGATGACCAGGAGATGGCCCGTCTCATCGCGCAGGGCGACGGCCTGGACGCCGCCTGCAAGGCACTGGTCGACGCGGCCAATGATGCCGGGGGCAAGGACAACATCTCCATCGTGCTAGTGCGCGTGGGGGCCGAGCCCGGCAAGCGCAAGATGTCCTGGTGGCCGTTCAAGTGATGAGCCGCCGCTGCCGCCCTCAGGTCTGAGGGCTCAGCGCAGCACTGCCGGGCCCTTGGGCTCGGGAACCCCAGAAGCACCCAGCTGGAAAGCACGCCGCTGCCAGCGCGCGGTTTCGTCCGCAGGTGCCTTTTCCGCCACGGCAATCTCCCACCGGCGTTTGGCGGCGGCCGCGTTGCCACCCTCTGCGGCACGTTCGTAAGCTGCCTTGGCGGGGCGCATCTGCCCGGCTCTTTCCATTTCCTGGGCCCGCTGGTACTGGAAGGCGGGGCTGGCTTCTTCTTTGGCCTTGGCTGCCTTTTCGGCATCTGCCTTGTCGGCAGCTGCCTTCTCAGCCGCCGCTTTCTCGGCCGCGGCCTTGTCGGCAGCAGCCTTTTGCGCCGCCGCCCGTTCAGCCGCAGCCCGGTCTGCCGCCGCCTTTTCCGCCGCAGCCCTGTCGGCTGCTGCCTTCTCCGCAGCCGCCCTGTCCGCTGCGGCTTTGTCAGCCGCCGCTTTGTCGGCCGCGGCCTTGTCGGCTGCCGCCTTGTCAGCGGCGGCTTTGTCCGCCGCTGACTTGTCCGCAGCCGCCTTGTCGCGGGAAGCTTTCTCCTGCGCAGCCTTGTCCTGTGCGGCTTTTTCTTGCGCGGCCTTGTCCTGTGCGGCCTTGTCCTGTGTGGTCTTGGTCGCCGCGTCGCGCGCTTCCTTGTCCTTGGCGGCCTTCTGGCTGGCCTCGCGCGCCTCTTTCTCTTGACGAGCGCGCTCGGCCTCAGCGGCCTTGTCGGGCCCCTTGGCTGCAGGCAAGGCTGGTACCGCTTTCTCGGGCTGTTCGGTCCGGGGTGCTGGCGCTGCCGCGGGTGCCGGCGTGGGCTCGGACGTCGACACCGGGGCGGGTGCGCCTGAGGTCGGTGCGGGCTTGGGGTCGCCCCGGCCCATCATGATCGCGATGCCGGCAACTGCCACCACCGCCACGGCGCCCCCCACAATCAGACCCGTCTTGCTCTTGGCCGGTGCGGCCAAGGCACTGGCAGCACCTGTGGGCCTGGATGCGGCTGCTGCCGCGGGCTGCGCAGATGGCGTGGTGACCGCGGCCGCAACCGCAGACTCGCTGGGCGGGGCGGGTATGTCCTGAAGCAGCGCCAGTGGATCCGCTAACGGGGCGGCGGGTGCGGTTGCAGCGGCTGCACCCCCAGACTTGAATGCCGGCCCCGCCAGACGCGTCGCGTCTTCTCCTGCGACGGGCGCGGCACCCAGCGGCGACGCGCGCCCCAGGCGCGTGGCCTCGTCGGCAACGGCAGAGGCTTCCTGGCTCTTGCGGGCCTCCAGCGCTTCTCGGGCTTGCTGCGCGGCGCGTGCCTCCTGTTCCTTGCGTGCCTGTTCAGCAGCTTCGCGCGCCTGTTGTTCCTGGCGCGCCCTCGCGGCGGCTTCCTCGGCCTCCCGGGCTTTGCGGGCTTCCTCTTCCTTGCGTGCCTTTTCGGCCGCTTCCTGGGCTTCGCGGGCTTGCTGCTCGCGCCGCTGGCGCTCACGCTCTTCGGCCTCGCGCGCCGCCCGGGCTTCCTGATCCTTGCGCGCTTGTTCGGCGGCTTCGCGTGCCTGTTGTTCCTGGCGCGCCCTCGCGGCGGCTTCCTCGGCTTCCCGGGCTTTGCGGGCTTCTTCTTCCTTGCGTGCCTTTTCGGCCGCTTCCTGGGCTTCACGGGCCTGCTGCTCGCGCCGCTGGCGCTCACGCTCTTCGGCCTCGCGCGCCGCCCGGGCTTCCTGCTCCTTGCGCGCTTGTTCGGCGGCTTGCCGCTCCTGTTGTTCCCGGCGCGCCTTCTCGGCCGCTTCGCGGGCTTCCTGTTCCCTGCGCGCCCGCTCCGCAGTTTCGCGCGCGGCGCGCTCTTCCTGTTCCTTGCGTGCCCGCTCTGCGGCCTCTCGGGCTTCTTGCTCGCGGCGTGCCCGCTCGGCCGCCTCGCGCGCTTCCTGCTCCTTGCGGGCGCGCTCGGCTGCCTCGCGTGCAAGCTGCTCTCTTTGCAGCCGCTCACGTTCCTCTGCCTCGCGCGCCGCCCGTGCCTCCTGCTCCTGGCGTGCGCGCTGCGCGGCTTCCAGCGCCGCAGCCTCGGCGCGTGCCCGCTCCACCATCGCTGGCGAGGGCACCATCGTCGCGTCCGGGGCTTCGGGGGCTTGCAGCGATGGCGAGGAAGGCGCTGTCCCTGGTGTCCTGGTACCGGAGGTACCCGTCCCGGGCGGCACACTGCCCGCAGTGCCTGTCGAGCCCTGCGATTCGTCCTCCGGGCTCAGCATGCGCAGGCGTCTGCGCGCACGGCCCGTGAAGGTGCCGTTCGGGAAGGCCCGCATGAAGTCGACGAAATCCGCCGGATCGTTGGAATCCTGGATCTCCTTCCAGTAGACCAACTCCATCTCTTGCGAAACCGCCGTGGAGGCCGTACCGCTGGTACCGCCGGTGCCACCCGTTGCCGAAGACCCCGTCCCGGCCGTCCCCGCAGTGCCGCTGCCCCCCGTGGGTGCGCCCTGCCTGCTGCCGGTACCGGTGGAGGGCGTCGGCACCCCGTCCGGGCCGCCGGGCACGGGCGCCTTGGCCTGCTGATCCCCGCCGCGGCCCAGCGCCCGCAGTGCCATGGCGAAGTCGCGCGCCGTGGCATAGCGCTGGTCGCGGTCCTTGGCCAGCGCCTTCATGATCACCGCGTCATAGATCGCGGGCAGGGCGGGGTTCTGGGCCGACGGCGGCTTCGGATCCTGCATCACGATGGCCGTGGAGATCGCGAAGTCGCTCGGCCCGTCGAAGGGTTTCTGCCCCGTGATCATCTCGTACAGCAGCACGCCCACGGCGAACAGGTCGGAGCGGTTGTCGATGTCGCGCAGGCCCTGAACCTGTTCCGGCGACATGTACTTCAGAGTGCCCACCATGGAACCCTGGGTGCGCGTGGCCTCGCCGGAATCGGTGATGCGTGCCACCCCGAAGTCGCTGAGCTTGACGCGGCCGCTGCGGTCCAGCATCACGTTGGCGGGCTTGATGTCGCGGTGCACCACTCCCTGCTCGTGGGCGTAGTTCAGCGCGGCCAGCAACTGGGTGACGACGCCCAGCGTCCGCTCGAGTGTGAACTTCTCGCCCCTGTTGCGGGCCTGCGACAGGTCTTCCCCGTCGATGAACTCCATGACGATGTAGGCCATGCCTGCATCGCGCCCGGCGTCGTACACGCCCACGATGTTGGGGTGCTGCAACTTGCCTGCAGCCCGGGCTTCTGACCGGAAGCGGGATTCGTACTCCGTGGCCTGTTCGCCCGACAGGTGCTGCACCAGCACCGTCTTGATCGCCACCGTGCGGTCGATATTCGGGTCATGAGCCTTGTAGACCAGGCCCATCGCGCCCTTGCCGCAAACGCTGACGATGTCGTAGCGACCGATCTTCTTCACTTAGAGCTCGACCGTCGTGGCCACTATCCGCTGGGTGGGCGTCCCACGAAACAATGGGACATCCATGCAATTCTATAGAGAAGGTGCTGTACGCCGGCCACTAAGCGCGCCGCTGGAACAGCCCGGGTCCCCTGCGACGAGAGATGGTCGGCGCCTTGTAACCATTGGGACATTGACGCGCGGTTGAGATTCCTCACAAAATCGATTGTCATTGCCCTTCTTTGGTCTAAGGGCACACTTTGGCTATCGATATTCAAGCCCAGCGCACTGGAGCACTACATCGTGACACGCACACCGCATCGGTTAGGCCTTCGACAGGGGGGGGCTCTGATCGCTGCCCTGATCGGCACCTCCGTCTTCGCACAGGCGCCCGCCTCTCCGCAACAACCTGGCCGCCAGCTGGCGGACACTCCGCCGCCGCGGCCTGGCACCGCAGCGGTGGATGTGCCCGCCGTGAAGCCCGCCTTCGTGGCCACGAACATCAAGGTGCGGCCCGACAGTTTTAGCGTCACGGGTTCCACCGTCTTCACGCCAGAACAGCTGGCCGCGCGCCTGTCGGAATTCCGTGGCAAGGAACTTGATTTCAACGGGCTGGCCGATGCGGCTGCCGCCGTCAAGCGCATGTACGTGGACGCCGGCTATCCGCTGACCGACGTCTATTTCCCGGAGCAACGCTTCGCCGCACAAGGTGGCACCGTCACCTTCGCGGTGGTGGAAGCGCGCATCGGCAAGGCCCGCGCGGTGGTGGCCCCGGGGGTTGCGGTCAGTGCCGAGCACATCAAGAGCCTGGTCGAATGGCATCTGGCGCCGGGGCAGCTCATCACGCAGGCTGGGCTGGACCGCCCGGTGTTGCTGCTGCGCGACATGCCAGGCCTTACCGCAACGGCCAATGTCACCCCCGGCGATGCCGTCGGCTTGGCCGACATCACGGTCAACGTCGCGGCCCAGGGCGCGTCCAATTCGTTCTCGGCGGGCCTGGACAACTTCGGATCGGAGGATCTCGGCCGCTATCGCCTCACGCTCAACGGCTCCGTTGACAACCTTCTGGGCTATGGCGACACCGCAAGTGCCAGCATCCAGCCTACTGATGGCTCTGGCACTCTGCTTTATCGCTTGGGGTACCGCGCGTCCATCGGACCGGCGGGCACCAAGGCGAGCATCGGCTTCAGCCACAGCAGATACAAGCTGGGCGGCGCCTTCGCAGGGTTGAATGCCTCGGGTGACGCCAAATTGCTGACCGTGGCCGCCATCCACCCCCTTCTACGCTCGCGCAACAACAACGTCTTCCTCCAGGTGGGGGCAGATGCCAAGCGGTTGCGTGATGAATCCGGCGGCATCGCGCCAGAGCGCTCGGTCAACCTCGGCAAACTGGGCCTGCTGGGTTCGTTCGCTGGCGGCGGCCTTGCGGTGGGCGCCACCACCAGCTACAGCCTGACCTACAGCGCCGGGCGCCTGAACATCCGTGACGCGGACACCTTGAAAGCTGACCAGCTGCCCACCGGCCCGGGCACGCAGGGCTCGTTCAGCAAGGTGAACCTGGAGGTCCAGCGGGTGGAGTACCTGTCCGACACCCTCAGCCTGCAGGCCTCGCTGGCGGGCCAGACAGCATCTCGAAACCTCACCTCCGCTGAAAAGCTTTCGCTCACCGGCCCGCAGGCCGTGCGGGGCTACGCCGCCATTGCCGACACCGTGGTGGACGAGGGCGTGGTCGTCTCGCTTGAGTTGCGTCATCGCCTGGCGGGCTTCCAGCCCTTCGGCGCCACCACCAGCGTCAGCTTGTTCTACGACTACGGCCAGGGTTCCCTGCACAAGGTGCGCACCGCCGCCACCAACAGCCTGTACGTAGGTGCCGTCAACCGGGTCACAGTAGATTCGTACGGCATCGGCGCCAGCATGGGCATCGAGGGCAACTTCTTCATCAATGCCGGCGTCTCGCGTCGCTCAGGCGGGCCCGTCTTTACCAGCGGTTCCGAGTCCAACCAGTTCTGGTTCTCGGCCGTGAAGTTCTTCTGAGAGCCGCCACCGGCCCACCACCGCACAGCCCTTCATCAAGTTCATCAGAGAGGTCGCGCGCGGATGACAGGACACAGGCGCTCCAAGCTCCTGGCCATGCCACCGACGGCGAACTTGCATAACGGCCTCACAGCCTGAGAGAGTCAGCACCATGAATGCATCCGGCGCCTCCCGTTCATCGAACACCGCCTCCCCTGCAGGCGCAAGCCACGGGTCTGCCAAGAGCAAGCGGCTGGTACGTTTCATCCGCATCCGCCTGTCGCGCAAGCTCTGGGCCACTTACCGCGTATTCCAGCGCAACCCCTTCCCGCGGGTGCTGGCGCTGCTGCTGGGCGGCTACATGGCCGGCGCGGCAGCCAGTGGCGCCCTGCCCACGGGCGCGCAGGTCACCTCCGGCCAGGCCACGGTGAACACGCCCACGGCCAACCAGATGACCATCACCCAGGGCAGCCAGCGTGCCACCCTGAACTGGCAGAGCTTCAACATCGGCGCTGGCAACACGGTGCAGTTCGTGCAGCCCGGGGCCTCTTCCGTGGCGCTGAACCGGGTGGTGGGCAACAACCCCTCTGCCATCTACGGCAACCTCAACGCCAACGGCCAAGTCTTCCTGCTGAACCCGCAGGGCGTGTACTTCTCGTCCACGGCCCGGGTCGACACCGGTGCCTTCGTCGCCTCCACCCTGTCGCTCAGCGACGCTGATTTCAACGCCGGCGTGCTCACCCTGCGTGGCACCGGTAACGGCCTGGTGCGCAACCAGGGCCAGATCAAGGTGGCCCCGGGCGGCTTCGCCCTGCTGGCAGGCGCCCAGGTGGTCAACGAAGGCACCATCAGCGCCACCGGCGCCTCGGTGGGCCTGGCCGCCGGCTCGCGCGTGGCCATTGACCGCCACGGCGATGGCCTGGTCACCTTCCAGGTAGAAGCCGGCGCCCTGGGCGCCAGCGTGACCAACAGCGGCACCATCACCGCCGACGGCGGCCGCGTGGCCTTGGCGGCGCATGACGCAGACGCCGCCATGGCCACGGTGGTGAACCAGTCGGGCATCGTGCGGGCCAACACCGTCAGTGAGCAGAACGGCATCATCACCCTCAGTGGCGGGCCCGCCGGCATCGTCAGCGTCACCGGCACGCTGCAGGCCGCCGGCACCCAGGCCGGCCAGACCGGCGGCACCGTCAAGGTGTTGGGCGACAAGGTGGGCCTGTTCGACGGCGCCCGCGTGGACGTCAGCGGCCAGGCCGGCGGCGGCACCGCGCTGGTGGGCGGCAACTTCCAGGGCAAGGGCCCCGAGCAGAACGCCAGCTACACCTACGTGGCCAAGGATGCCAAGATCAACGCCGATGCCGGCATCAGCGGTAACGGCGGCACCGTCATCGTCTGGGCCGACCAGACCACCCGCTACTTCGGCGACATCAGCGCCCGCGGCGGCACCATGGCCGGCGATGGCGGCTTTGCGGAGGTGTCGGGCAAGGAGAGTTTGGTGTTCCGGGGCACGGCTGATTTGCGGGCGCCCTACGGCAAGACGGGGACGCTGTTGTTGGATCCGACGAACATCCGGGTTGTAGCCGGGGTTGGGGACACGACTGATTTGACCAAAGTCGACACCTTTGCCGATGCAGATTTGAATGGTACCGAGACGGCGATCAAGGTTGACTCCATCAACAACGCCGCAGCCAACGTCGTGCTTCAAGCCAAGAACGACATCACGGTCGAAACCGCCATTTCGATGACCAATGATGGAGTCGGTCTCACGGCGCAGGCGGGCAATAACATCAAGGTGAGTAACGGTGCCACCATCACCACCAAGGGTGGAACCATTACGCTGATTGCCAACGATGGGGGAGGCACCCAAACCAACACAGGGGGGATCGACATCGGCGCTGCGCTGAGCACGACGGGTGGAGGTGCGACGGGTGGGGCCATCAACTTGACGGTCAGCGGTGGGACGGGTGGTGTAACGGTAAACGCTCCATTGACGGCAGGTACTGGCGGCGTGCTTGTTACGGGGCCTGTAACCCTGGGTGCTGACGTGACGACCACGGGCACGCAGACCTACACGGGCGCGGTGACGCTGAGCGGCGGCGACCGCACGCTGGCCGGCACGACGGTCAACACCCAGAACACGGTGGACGGTGGCGGCAAGTCGCTGACGATCACGGGCAACGCCGACATCGACGGCGCGGTGACGAACGTGACGAACCTGAGCGTGTCGGGCACGAGCAACCTGGGCGCGAACGTCACGACCTCT
>JBILSM010000097.1:0-11200 GCA_044372085.1 Rubrivivax sp. | reverse complement strand
TAAGCCTGATGACCATAGCGAGGTGGTCCCACTCCTTCCCATCCCGAACAGGACAGTGAAACGCCTCTGCGCCGATGATAGTGCGGATTCCCGTGTGAAAGTAGGACATTGTCAGGCTAATATCTATACAAAGGGCCCTCTACGAGGGCCCTTTGTTATTTGTACTCTGGAACCGGTTCGGAGCCGTTCGCTTATCTCTCTCGGTCGCTATTGTCAATCTCGACCGTCGATCTCGGCGAGCAGATGCTCGGTCGGTTCCAACCCGATCTGAAGCAGATCCGAGATATCGCGCACATCGTCAGGTATGGCTGGATTATCCCAACCCTCTGCGCTATGCCTCGCGACTCGAGTGGCCAGCTCTACGGTCATGGCTTGATCGGAAGAGCCAGCCAACTCTGGATTGAGCAGGGAAGTCAGCGCTTCTGGAAGGTGCCAGCGCTTCATCAAGGCTTGCTGGAGTTCTGTCAGGGTCACCCGCAAAACAGCCCGCTGAGCGTCAGCCGACCGCAAGCGTGGCAGTATTCTCTGTCGCCGCGCAATCTCAGACGCCAAGCGCGGAGAGCGAAGCCACAAAAGCATTTCCGTCAACTCGTGGAGCAAGGCCGCGCTGTGAATCAACTGCGCGTCATGGTCCATGCGATGAACTGCGAAGGCCAGTGCGAAATCAGAGGCGCGGCGTGATCTGTTCAACACAGCACCCAGTCCGTCAACCGCCACGGGCTCAAGAGACAGAACGGACTCCACCGTCCGCAGGTTCTGGAATTTGGAAAAGAAGGGCGGAATGCCCAGCATCAGCAGACAGCCTGTGACCGTCTCGGGTACGGTGTCTTCACGTCCAGGGCGCCGTTTCGCCAGGTAAGCGAACAACTTCACCGTCATGAACGGATCCTTGCAGATCACATCCGCAAGTCGATGAGCGTCTACGTCGTCCTCGACCTCACGTAGCTGAGCGATCTCGGCTGCTGTCACGCCCATGACGGGCAAGGATTCCCAGTCGAAAGCTTCGACCCACGCCGACAAGGACTCAAGGGGCTCGCGAATGAACTCACCGCTAGATCGCATATGTCGACGACTTTAGTCCACGCCAGCAGTCTCGTTCATGAGAATTGACTGTCGAATCATGGATTGAACCCCGCATCGCTTCCTCAAGGCCGTCCATTCACATGCTTCTGCGGTACTGACCGCCCACCTCGAACAGTGCCCGTGTGATCTGCCCCAAGCTGCAGATGCGAACGGCCTGCATCAACAGGTCAAAGACATTTCGGTTCTCGAGGACTGCTGCCTGAAGCTGCCGCAACATCTCACCGGACGCCTCGGCATGACGTTGATGAAAGTCATGCAAGCGGCTGAGTTGGCTGCGCTTCTCCTCCTCGGTAGAGCGCGCGAGTTCGATGCTCTCCGGGACGACATCCCCCTGCGGGTTGCGGAACGTGTTCACGCCGATGATGGGCAACTCCCCCGTGTGCTTGAGCATCTCGTAGTGCATGCTCTCTTCTTGAATCTTTCCGCGTTGGTAGCCGGTTTCCATCGCACCCAGCACCCCGCCTCGCTCTGCAATGCGCTCGAACTCGGTCAAGACGGCCTCTTCAACCAGTTCGGTAAGCTCGTCGATGATGAAGGCTCCCTGGTTCGGGTTCTCGTTGCGTGCCAGGCCCCACTCGCGGTTGATGATGAGTTGGATGGCCATGGCCCGCCGCACGCTTTCTTCGGTGGGCGTGGTGATGGCTTCGTCGTAGGCGTTGGTGTGCAGCGAGTTGCAGTTGTCATAGATGGCGATCAAGGCCTGCAAGGTGGTGCGGATGTCGTTGAAGGCGATCTCCTGGGCATGGAGGCTGCGCCCGCTGGTCTGTACGTGGTACTTCAGCTTCTGTGACCGCTCGTTGGCTCCGTAGCGGTCGCGCATCGCCGTGGCCCAGATGCGGCGCGCCACCCGGCCCAGAACGGTGTACTCCGGGTCCATGCCGTTGCTGAAGAAGAAGCTCAGGTTGGGTGCGAAGTCGTCGATGTGCATGCCCCGCGCCAGATAGGCTTCGACAAACGTGAAGCCATTGGACAAGGTGAATGCCAGTTGGCTGATGGGGTTGGCGCCTGCTTCTGCGATGTGATAACCCGAGATGGACACCGAGTAGAAGTTGCGGACGTCGTGCTGCACGAACCATTCGGCGATATCGCCCATCACCTTCAGGCTGAACTCGGTGGAAAAGATGCAGGTGTTCTGCCCCTGGTCCTCCTTCAGGATGTCCGCCTGCACCGTACCGCGCACGTTCGCCAGCGTCCAGGCGCGAATCTTGGCGGCCTCATCGTCAGTCGGGCCCCGCCCGTTGTCGAGGCTGAACTTGTCGAGGTTCTGGTCGATCGCGGTATTCATGAACATGGCCAGGATGGCGGGTGCCGGTCCGTTGATGGTCATGCTCACGGAGGTGCTTGGGTTGGTTAGGTCGAACCCTGCATACAGCACCTTCATGTCGTCCAGTGTGGCGATGGACACCCCTGAATTCCCCACCTTTCCGTAGATGTCGGGTCGAGGGTCCGGGTCACTGCCGTACAAGGTCACCGAGTCGAATGCGGTGGACAGGCGCTTGGCAGGCATGCCCTCGGACAGCAGCTTGAAGCGGCGATTGGTACGGAAAGCATCACCTTCACCGGCAAACATGCGGGTGGGATCCTCGTTCTCGCGCTTGAAGGCGAAGGTGCCTGCGGTGTAGGGGAAAGAGCCGGGCACGTTCTCCAGCATCAGCCACTTCAGCAATTCGCCGTCGCATCCGTACTTGGGCAGGCTGACCTTGCGAATCTTCGTGCCGCTCAGCGTGACGTGCGTCAGGCTGGTGCGGATCTCCTTGTCGCGAATTCTGACGACGTACTCGTCACCAGCATAGGCTGTCTGCATGTCAGGCCACTGGGCCAGCAACTTGCGCGCGTGGGGTTCGAGCAGCGTCTCGCGCTGGCTGGCGAGATCCAGGACCGCCTCCACGGCCCGCTGACGCCCGGGCTTGTCGACCTGCAGCATGGTGGCCGTGGCCTTGAGTTGCTGCACCTCGCGCGCCAACTGGGACTGCGCCAGAGCCCGGCGCTTGTACCCGCGCACGACCTCCGCAATATCAGCCAGATAGCGGATGCGCGCGCCCGGAACAATGGGCGTCTGATGCGTGCTGTGACGCGTGGATACCGGCGGCAGACGCCCTGCGGCCACCTGCAGGCCCAGCTCGGCCAGGCGCGGCAGCAAGGCTTGGTACAAGGCCGTCACCCCGTCATCGTTGAAGCGGCTGGCCATGGTGCCGAACACCGGCATGTCCTCCGCGCGGGCCGACCAGGCCTCCCGGTTACGCTGGACCTGCTTGGCCACATCGCGCAGCGCGTCGGCCGAGCCTTTGCGGTCGAACTTGTTGATGGTCACGAACGCGGCGAAATCCAACATGTCGATCTTCTCGAGCTGGCTGGCGGCACCGAACTCTGGCGTCATGACGTACATCGGCACATCCACCAGAGGCACGATGGCCGCATCGCCCTGCCCGATGCCGGAGGTTTCAACGATGATGAGCTCAAAACCAGCGGCCTTGCAGGCGGCGATCACATCGGGCAGGGCCTGGCTGATCTCGCTGCCGAAGTCCCTGGTCGCCAGGCTGCGCATGAACACCCGCGGGCCTGCCTGCCAGGGGCCGATGGCGTTCATGCGAATGCGGTCGCCGAGCAGGGCCCCGCCGCTTTTGCGCCGCGACGGGTCGATGGAGATCACGGCGATGCGAAGCCTGTCCTGCTGGTCCAGGCGCAGACGCCGTATCAGTTCGTCCGTCAGGCTGGACTTGCCGGCGCCGCCTGTGCCGGTGATGCCCAGCACCGGGATGCGGGCGCTGGCGGCCGCGGCCGCCAGCCGGGACTTCAAGTCGCCAGTTGCACTGCCGTTCTCGAGCGCAGTGATGGTCTGTGCCAGGGCCCGCCACGCGCCGTCGGTATGGCCTTGAAGTGTCGTGATGTCTGTTGGCGCGTGGGGTGTCAGGTCCACGTCGCAGCGCATCAGCATTTCGCCGATCATGCCTTGCAGGCCCATGCGCTGACCGTCTTCAGGACTGTAGATGCGACTGACCCCATAGCCCTGCAACTCCCGGATCTCCGCCGGCACGATCACGCCGCCGCCGCCGCCGAACACCTGGATGCGCTCGCCGCCGCGTTGACGCAGCAGGTCTACCATGTACTTGAAGTACTCGACATGGCCGCCTTGGTAGCTGCTGATGGCGATGCCCTGCACATCTTCCTGCAGCGCTGCCGTGACCACCTCGTCCACCGACCGGTTGTGACCCAGATGGATGACCTCGGCCCCCATGCCTTGCAGGATGCGGCGCATGATGTTGATGGCGGCATCGTGAC
Source organism: Rubrivivax sp. (assembly GCA_044372085.1). Lineage (GTDB taxonomy): Bacteria > Pseudomonadota > Gammaproteobacteria > Burkholderiales > Burkholderiaceae_C > Rubrivivax. The sequence goes on along the minus strand of JBILSM010000097.1, from coordinate 6,838 downwards.
CGTCGAACAGGCTGGCCGCGGTGACGAAGCGGACCTTGTGCGTGGGGCGGTACTCGGACAAGGCCTTGAATTCAGCGGAGAGGTCGGTCATGGTGTGTTGTGCCGTGTGCGATGAGGAGTTCTCGGACAGATCCTTGCCCGGAGCATCATGTGAACGCCTTATGAATCATGCCACCGCAGGCTTTCGCCCGCGCTGACGCTGAAGGCAACTGCATGGTTGATCGGATGGGCTTCGCAGCCTCAAGGTCCGGCGTCCTGACCTAGGATGCGGCACCATCCATGAATGAGCCCTCCCGTTGGAGCCGCGACGTGACCTATCTGACCATCGACATCGGCAACACCCGCCTGAAGTGGGCGGTGTTCGAGGAAGCCCGCCCGGGCGCACGCATGCTCACTCACGGTGCCGTGTTTCTGGAGCACATTGACCAATTGGCTGAGCGGGAGTGGGCGCGTCTGGCAGCGCCAGCGGTGATGCTCGGGTGCAACGTGGCGGGTGACGCCGTGCGCCGCCGCGTCGAGGAGCAACTTGAACTCTGGGATGTGGCGCCTCGCTGGGTGGTGCCTGGTGCAGTGGGCGGCGGGGTCACCAACGGCTATGACTACCCCAGCCGTCTGGGGGCAGATCGCTTCGTCGCACAGGTGGGTGCACGGCACCGCGCCACCTTGGAGGCTGACCCTCGACCGGTGGTCGTGGTCATGATCGGTACTGCGGTGACCGTGGATGCCCTGGACGAGCACGGGCGCTTTCTGGGAGGACTCATCGTGCCCGGGCACGGCATCATGTTGCGGGCCCTGGAGGGCGGCACAGCCGGATTGCGTGTGCCCACGGGGGAAGTCGTGCCCTTTCCCACCAACACCAGTGATGCTCTCACCAGCGGAGGCACTTACGCCATCACCGGCACCATCGAACGCATGTGGCGACACCTCAAGGACCGCAGCGGTATCTCGCCCAGAATCCTGATGACGGGCGGAGCTGGCTGGAAAGTCTCACCGCACCTGGACATCCAGCACGAGTTGCTGGACTCACTCGTCTTCGACGGCCTGCTGGTGCTTCAGGCCGAGCGGCATGGCATCGAGGCAAGACCTGCCCAGTAGCGCAAGCCCTTGATCGGCGGGCTGCCCTGCTGGCAAGGCGTCAGAGAACGAAGCGTGACAAGTCCTCGTTGCGCGCCAGTGCCCCCAGGCGCTGTTCCACTTGCGCTTCGTCGATGGACACGGTTTGCCCCTGGCGTTGCGGGGCATCGAAACTGATCTCGTCCAGCAGGTGTTCCAGTACGGTGGCCAGGCGCCGGGCTCCGATGTTTTCGGTGCGTTCGTTGACTTCGAAGGCGATCTGCGCAATGCGCCGCACAGCCTGGGGCGTGACTTCCAGCGTCACACCTTCCGTGGCCAGCAGGGCCTGGTATTGACGGATGAGGTTTGCATGCGTGGCGGTGAGGATGGCCTCGAAGTCTTCCACCGCCAGAGACGATAACTCCACGCGGATCGGGAAGCGTCCCTGCAGCTCTGGAATCAAGTCGCTGGGCTTGGCCAGGTGGAACGCACCCGACGCGATGAACAGGATGTGATCGGTCTTCACGATGCCGTACTTGGTATTGACCGAGGTGCCCTCCACCAGCGGCAGCAGATCACGCTGAACGCCTTGGCGGCTGACGTCAGCGCCGCCATGTTCTGCCCTGGAGGCGACCTTGTCGATTTCATCAATGAACACAATGCCGTTGGCTTCGGCATGGGCCAGTGCGCTGGCACGGATCTCGTCGTCGTTGACGAGCCGGCCGGCTTCCTCCTCGACCAGCAGCTTCAAGGCGTCGCGTACCTTCAATGTGCGCGTGCTTCGGCGCCCTTGGCCGAGTTGGGAGAACAGGCCCTTGAGCTGCTCGGCCATCTCCTCCATGCCCTGCGGGCCCATGATCTCCACGGCTGGCTTGGCCTCGGCCACCTCGATCTCGATGTCCTTGTCGTCCAATGCGCCCTCTCTCAGACGCTTGCGCATGATCTGACGCGCTGTGCCGTCCTTGGGTGCAGCGCTGCCCAGGTCGGAGCGCGGCGGCGGCACCAGCACGTCCAGCACACGGTCTTCCGCAGCGTCCTCGGCTTGGCTGCGCTTGAGCCGTACTTGCCGCTCGCGCTCTTGCTTGACCGCCACCTCGACCAGGTCACGCACGATGGTGTCCACGTCCTTGCCGACGTAGCCCACCTCCGTGAACTTCGTGGCCTCCACCTTGATGAAGGGCGCATCGGCGAGCCGGGCCAAGCGGCGGGCGATCTCGGTCTTGCCCACGCCCGTGGGGCCGATCATGAGGATGTTCTTGGGCGTGATCTCGCCACGCAGCTTCTCATCCACCTGCTGACGGCGCCACCGGTTGCGCAAGGCGATGGCCACAGCCCGCTTGGCGGCTTGCTGACCCACGATGTGGCGATCCAGTTCCGAGACGATCTCTCGCGGGGTCATGGCGGCGGTGGTGGGCATCGGATGCGTCACTCCAGCACCTCGATCGTGTGCTGCTGGTTGGTGTAGATGCACAGGTCGCCCGCGATGCCGAGCGCCTTGGCCACGATCGCCGCAGGCTCCAGGGCCGTGTGCTCCACCAGGGCCTGTGCGGCGGCCTGTGCGTAGGCACCTCCTGAACCGATGGCCACGATGCCGCGCTCGGGTTCGAGCACGTCCCCGTTGCCGGTGATGATCAGCGAAGTCTCCCGGTCGGCCACGGCCAGCATCGCCTCCAGCCGGCGCAGCACCCGGTCGGTGCGCCAGTCCTTGGTCAGCTCTACCGCGGCGCGTATCAGATGGCCCTGGTGCTTCTCCAGCTTGGCCTCGAAGCGCTCGAACAGGGTGAAGGCGTCGGCGGTGGCGCCCGCGAACCCGGCCAGCACCTGATCCCGGTGCAGGCGACGTACCTTGCGCGCCGTGGACTTGACCACGATGTTGCCCAGCGTGACCTGACCGTCACCCCCAAGGGCCACGCTGCGGCCGCGCCGCACGCTCAGTATGGTGGTGCCGTGAAACTGCTCGCTCACAAGGACCTCAATTCAATGGTGGCCTGGTCGTCCAGTCCCATGGCACAGAAGAACAGCGCCAGCAGGCGGTGAACCTCGACGAATCGCACCATCCGACCTTCGGCGCGCCGTGCGCCCGCCCAACTCAAGAGCTCGCCTGCAGCCATCAGATCTACCCGTATCAGGCGGGTGCAGGAAATCTGAACCGATTTGCTCCCCTGAATGGCCGTCAACGTCCGGGTCAGGGTGTCGTTGATGTCCCCAGTAAGCTGGCCCACCAATTCGACGGTGATCTCTGCAGGACCTCGCATTCGGTCATGCAAGGTGGAAACCGAAAAGTCCGCTCCGGCGGCCAGTGCTGGCGGCTGCCAGGCTTCCGCCGGGACGATCTTTGCCGTGGCGGGGGACCACCCTGTGGCCGCCTTTCCGTAGGCAGCCTCGTAGTCCAGAGCCGTCAGGTCGTACGGTCCTTGCACGCCCATCAGCCGAAGCACGTCCAAGCGCACCTGCCAGAGCACCTCATCCTCTGGTCGGCCTTCGGCCCGCGGCGTGTCTCGCAACAGCTCCAGCAACGCCGCCGTGCCCTTCCAGACCAAGCGTTCGGGAGTGTCGGCACAGGCTCGCAGCCAATTCAGCAGGCTTTGCGCACCTTCGTGCGTCAGGACCTTGGCTGTTGTCCAGTCGATGACCTTCGCAGATTGTTCGCGTCGGGTGAAAGCCAGCATAGAACTGATGGCCGTGGCGTCCAGGAGAGTCGGACACTGCCAGGTTGGCGCACCAGCGCCGACCGCTTGAGACTTGCCGCCCGGTACAGCTGTTGCATTCAATCGACTCTCTGCGATATTCATCGCCAAGCGGGGGATTGACACCCATTGCGGCGGCGTTTGTTCAAGTTCTTGCGTGTAGGCGACAGCCAGACGCTCGAAGTCCGACTGTTGGCCAGTGGCGCGGTACAGGTCCAGCAGGGCTCGCCAGGTCGGGACGTGGCGCCGGCGCCTGCCGCCGGGGCTGATCAGTTCTCGCAAGGCACTCTCGCAACCGCCGAAATCCGCGTTGGCGAACGCGATGGCGGCCTGGTCGAGTTCCGCGTCGTGGTTGACCTCTTCCTGTCCTTCCCGCTCGGGCCCATTCGGCACGCGACTGGTATGGGGTATCTCGCTGACAGATTCGCCGGGACCTGCCTGACGGGTCGCGGCCTCGCCACGGCTCTGCGCCTTCCTTGGCAGAGTCGCAACAGGGCCCGAGACCTCTGATCTCTCCTGCTCCCGCGGCGGCAACACCTCGGTAATAGCATCGTCGCCATGCACTCTTGAACGCCGGGTCGCCCGAGGTGTGTCAGCGTTGGATCCCGGAAGAACCGAACCGTCCTTGACGGCTGAGTCTGTGCTCGAGGCGGCGAGCCCTTGTGCCTGCTCCATTTCCCGAATCTGGTCTGCCGTCAGACCTTCCTGCCGGACCCGGCGCAACAGATTGAGCTCGGCGAGGCGAACGGCATCGTTGTGCCGCTTGCGCGCGATCATGGCCTGGAGCTCACTTCGCTCTGCGCCGCCCGAGGGCGTACCGCGCATCGCGTCATTCGGGTCGGCCCAGTCCGTGCTGGGGTTTGACAGGAATTCCAGCACCTCCTTCAGAAGGTCGGGATTCTTGGCTGGCGCGCTCGACATCAGATGATCAATCGTTCAAGTACAAGCCGGCCCCTCGCGAGGCGTGAGAGTCTGCACTTCGAGCCAGTGGAACAGCCCTGAGCCCTAGTCGCCAAACATCTTCTGCTTCAACTCGCGCCGCTGCTGGGCTTCGAGCGACAGCGTGGCGGTCGGTCGCGCCAGCAGGCGCGGCAGCCCGATAGGTTCACCTGTTTCGTCGCAGAAGCCGTACTCGCCCGTCTCCAGCAGGTTCAAGGCCTGGCTGATCTTCTTGAGAAGCTTGCGCTCACGGTCGCGGGTGCGCAGTTCCAAGGCGTGCTCTTCCTCGATGGTGGCGCGATCTGCAGGGTCCGGCACGATGGTGGTGTCTTCGCGCAGATGTTCGGTGGTTTCGCCTGCGTTGGACAGCAGGTCATCCTTCTGGGCCTGCAACCGGGCGCGGAAGAAATCGATCTGCTGCTCGTTCATGTACTCGGACTCGGGCATGGCCAACAGCTCGGCCTCCGACAACTCTCGCCCAGGCTTGGTCTTCCAGGCATTGGCCAGCTTGGGGTCTGCCTTGACGGCAGGTTTTGCGGTGTTCATGGGTTCAGGAAGGGTTCGGGCTGCCGTCCGTGCGGGGCCGAAACGGTCCGCAAAGGAATGGGTAGGCACAGGTGTGGCTGCCGACGTGGTTGGAGAGGGTGTCTTCTTGGCGCTGCTCTTGGATGCGGCGCCTGCTGCTGTGGCCGTTTTGGAAGCGGGTTGGGCTGCGGGGGCGCGCGCACGCGGCTTGGCGCCCGCAGTGGCCGACACCGTTGCGACGGTGACGGGCGCTGGGGTGCTGGCGGCTTTGCCGGCGGTCTTGACGGGAGTCTTGCTCACGGGTCTCTCCTGACCTTGGTGCTCGCATCCGCCGCTCTGAGCGCGCTGCAGCCCGTCAAGGGCCTTGCATCACCTGCCCGGGGAGCGGATAGCCGGGCCATGTGCTCGGGTTTTCGGGCGCGCGGATTGTGCCACCACCCGGGCTGCGGCAAGTGAGCCCTTCAGGCGACCTGCCAGCGTGCGTCTTTTCCGTCAGCCCAGGCACTGCTCCAGCCCCTGCAGCAGCACGTCTCTGGGCAGGTCAATGCCGATGAAGACCATCTTGCTCTGCTTCTTTTCGCCGGGTGTCCACTTCGGCCCCAGATCGCTGCCCATGAGTTGGTGCACGCCCTGGAAGACCACTTTGCGGTCGCTGCCCTTCATATAGAGCACACCCTTGTAGCGCAGCATCTTGGGGCCGTAGACCTGAACGATGGCGCCCAGGAAGTCCTCCAGCTTGGCCGGGTTGAAGGCGCGGTCGCTGCGGAACACGAAGGACTTGACGTCGTCGTCATGGGCGTGGTGATGCGGGTGGTCGCAGTGCTCGTCGTGGACGTGATCGTGGCCGTCGTGATCGTGGTCATGACCAGGCCCATGATGGTGGTCGTGTCCGTCATCGGCCTTGAGGAAATCTGGGTCAATGTCGAGCTTGGCATTCAGGTTGAAGCCCTTCAGGTCGAAGACCTCGCCAATCGAGACTTCACCAAAGTGCACCGCCTTCTGCGGTGCACGCGGGTTCATGTGCTTCAGGCGGTGGATCAGCGCGTCTACCGTCTCCTTGGCCACGAGGTCGGTCTTGCTGATGAAGATCTGATCGGCAAACCCCACCTGGCGCCGCGCTTCCTGGCGCGTGTCGAGTTGGCTGTCCGCGTGTTTGGCGTCCACCAGGGTGAGGATGGAGTCCAGCAGGTAGCTGCCGGCCACCTCGTCGTCCATGAAGAAGGTCTGCGCCACGGGCCCGGGGTCTGCCAGGCCGGTGGTCTCGATGACCACGCGGTCGAAACTCAGCTCGCCCTTGCGGCGCTTTTCGGCCAGGTCGGCCAAGGTGCTGCGCAGGTCTTCCCGGATGGTGCAGCACACGCAGCCGTTGCTCATCTGGATGATCTGTTCCTCGGTGTTGACCGAGAGGATGTCGTTGTCGATGTTCTCCTCGCCGAACTCGTTCTCGATCACGGCGATCTTCTGCCCGTGGGCTTCGGTCAGTACGCGCTTGAGCAGCGTGGTCTTTCCGGCACCTAGGAAACCGGTGAGGATGGTGGCGGGAATCAGGGACATGGCGTTGTGTACGGTCAAGGATAAGGGTACGGTATTCTCCTGCCTGTCGTCACTTCCGGCACCGTCGTGTCAGAACCCCA
>JBILSM010000096.1:0-11218 GCA_044372085.1 Rubrivivax sp. | reverse complement strand
TTCGGTCAGTACGCGCTTGAGCAGCGTGGTCTTTCCGGCACCTAGGAAACCGGTGAGGATGGTGGCGGGAATCAGGGACATGGCGTTGTGTACGGTCAAGGATAAGGGTACGGTATTCTCCTGCCTATCGTCACTTCCGGCACCGTCGTGTCAGAACCCCATTCCGGACGGTCCGCCCGCGCGTCTCAATCGTCTCAGTCGCGCCCGGCGGACAAACCCGCAGACAAGCGCGGCCTCCTCGACCGCCTCGTCGATTTCATCTCTCCTGGCCCGGATTCCCGGGACGAGTTGATCGAGTCCCTGGCCGACGCAGAAGATCGCGAGTTGATCGGCCCGGAGTCCCGCGCGATGCTCGAAGGCGTGATCCGCATGGCGGACATGACCGCAGGTGACGTGATGGTGGCTGCACCCCGCATGGATCTGCTGGACATCAACGCGCCCTATGACGAACTGCTGGGTCTGGTGATCGAGACGGGGCACTCGCGCTTTCCCGTGCACGACGGCGAGCGCGACAACATCATCGGCATCCTGCTGGCCAAAGACCTGCTGAAGGTGCAGCGGGCGCCGGAACTCAGCCTGCGCACCCTGCTGCGCCCGGCGGTGTTTGTGCCCGAAAGCAAGGGCCTGAACGAGTTGCTGCGTGACTTCCGCTCCAACCGAAACCATCTGGCCATCGTCATCGATGAGTTCGGCACCACCGCCGGGTTGATCACCATCGAGGATGTGCTGGAGGAGATCGTCGGCGAGATCGAGGATGAGTTCGACGAGCACGATGCCCACAGCGGCATCGTGACCCTGGCCGATGGCACGCACCGCGTGGCGGGCGATGCCGATGTGTCGGCCGTCAACGAGGCTTTCGGTTTGCAGTTGCCTGAGCAGGAGTTCGACACCATCGGCGGGCTGGTGGCCGACCAGCTGGGCCGCGTGCCGCGGCGTGGTGAGGCCGTGCAGGTGCAGGGCCTGAGCTTCTCGGTCATGTTGACCCGCGGAGGGGCCGTGCGCTGGTTCAGGGTGTCGCGCGTGACGGCCCCTGACGAAGGCGCCAGAGCCGCCGAGCCGGGTGGTCCTCCCGCCGCGCCGCCGGCCTGATGTCGCTCATGCGCCGCCCGGGCGGCCTGGTGGCCATCGCCGCCCTGGGCGCGGGTCAGACCCTGGCGTGCGTGCACACCGGGCTTTGGTGGGTGGCGCCTCTGGCTGTCGCGGGGCTGGTGATGCGGCTGCGCGAGGCCTCGCCCCGCAGCGCTGCGGTGTCGGGCCTGGTCTTCGGCACCGCCTGGCTTCTGGCCGCCGTGTGGTGGTTGTTCATCAGCATGCACCGCTACGGCGGGCTGCCAGCAGGCCTGGCCGCGGCTGCCGTGGTGTGTCTGGCGCTGGCGTTGTCACTCTACCTGGCGCTGGCCTGCGCACTGTGGGCGCGTCTTCGAACGGGTATTGCGGCGCTGGATGCCTTCAGTTTTGCGGCCTGCTGGTTGCTGGCGGAATGGGCCCGTGCGGTGATCTTCACGGGCTTTCCCTGGGCGGCCAGCGGCTACACACAGATTGACGGGCCCTTGGCCGCGTTCGCGCCTTGGGTGGGGGTGTACGGGTTGGGCGCCCTGGTGGCCTTGGCAGGAGCCTGGTTGGGGCTGGCGTGGTCACCCGGACCGCAGCGCGTGGGCCGCAGCGCCGCGGTGGTGGCCGCGGCGGTGGGCGTGTTCGTGGCACCCGCTTTGACCGGTGCGTCCGATTTCACCCGGAGCGCAGGTACGCAGACGGTGACTTTGCTGCAGACCGCGGTGCCGCAGGACGAAAAATTCTCGGGTGAGCGCCTGCCGCAGAACCTGGCCTGGCTGACCGAGGCGCTGACCCAGGCCCGGGGCCAGCTGGTGGTGGCGCCCGAGACGGCCGTTCCCCTGCTGCCCTTTCAACTCGCCGAACTGGCACCCGGGTGGTGGCCGGGGGTGGTGGAACGGTTTGCCGGTTCTTCCCAGGTGGGACTGCTGGGCATGCCGCTGGGCAGCTTCGAGGACGGCTACACCAACTCGGCCGTCGGCTTGTACGGGGCGGCGCCAGGCGCCGCTCCCCCCAGGCTGCAGCCTGAGCCTGGCACCGCTGGGCACTACCGCTACGACAAGGTGCACCTGGTGCCCTTTGGCGAGTTCATTCCCACCGGTTTTCGCTGGTTCACCAACCTGATGAACATCCCGCTGGGTGACTTCTCACGCGGGCCGCTGGACGCGGTGTCGCTTCAGGCGGGTGCCCAGCGCGCCGCGCCCAACATCTGTTACGAAGACCTGTTCGGCGAGGAGCTGGCAGTGCGTTTCCGCGACCCGGCCCGCGCGCCCACGGTGCTCGTCAACCTCAGCAACATCGGCTGGTTTGGCGACACCATCGCCTTGCCGCAGCATCTGAACATCTCGCGCATGCGCTCGCTGGAGTTGCAGCGTCCCATGCTGCGCGCCACCAACACCGGCGTGACCGCCATCATCGACCATCGGGGACGGGTCACCCATCGCTTGGAGCCTTTTGTGCGCGGGGCACTGGAAGGCTCCTACGAGGGGCGGATCGGCACCACCCCGTTTGCCTGGTGGGCCGGCCGCTGGGGCCTGTGGCCCTTGTTCGGGCTGGCGTTGGGGGTGCTGGCGCTGGCGGCCGCTGCGAAGCGCGGGCTCAGGCTGCCGAAACGGGGGCCTGACCTGCCCTGACGAGTCGTCCTGGGCGTGCCGAAGTGACGGCGCCCGCGCGCTGCACGCACGCGCCGCCCACCCAGGTGCCCAGGTAGCCCTCGGCCTTCTGCAGGAAGCGGCGGCCACCGGCCGGCAGATCCCGGACGATGTGCGGTGTGCCCACCGACAGCGTCGCCGGGTCGATGAGGTTCAGGTCTGCGCGCAGGCCTGGCGCGATGGTGCCTCGGTCTGTCAGGCCCAGGTGCCGGGCATTGCGGGCACTCAGCAGGTGGATCGCGCGTTCCAGCGGCAGTCGGCCTTGAGGCCGGTCGCGCACCCAGTGGGTGAGCAAGAAAGTGGTGGCGCTGGCATCGCACACGGTGCCCACGTGCGCACCGGCATCGCCCAGGCCCACCAGCGCTTGTGGGTGGTCCAGCATCTCGCGCACTGTGTCCAGTGAACCCTCGTTGTAGTTGAAGAGCGGAAAGTAGACGAGCTGGGTGCCATCGCCATGCGAAAAGTGGTCGTACAGCGCTTCGAGCGCCGTGGCCCCGCGCATCCGTGCCCGGGCCGCGAAACTGGCGGTCACGGGCTGCTCATAAGCGGGCGGGTCAGCCAACGGGAACATTCGCCCAGCGATCAGCTCGATGCGCGCGAGCAGCAGGTCTACCAAGGGCGGGATGGGCGTGCCGTCACCTGACAGGCGCTCGCTCTTCTCGGCCAGGATGCGGGCCTTGCGTGCGGGCTCGCGCATCGCCGCCGCCCGCTCGGTCAGGGGCAGATGGGCCACCTCCTTGTAGCCGGGAAAGCCCATGAAGGGGTGGAAGCTCGCGTCCAGGCCGATGATGACGCCGATGGCGCGCACGGCGGTCTGCAGGCCCAGCGCCAGACCCTGCGCCGCCGCGCGGTCCACGCGCTGCCGAATGGCCTTCCACTGCTCGCCGCCGGGGTCGCGCTGCAGCCAGGTCATGGACAGGGGTCGTCCGCTGGCGCGCGCCATGGCCTCCACCAGATCGAACTCCGCGTCGAAGCGTTGGGCATCGCGCATCAGGTCGAAGTCGCTGACCACCTGCAGCACCCCGTGGCCCAGACCCTCGAAGGCGCGCGCGATGCCTGTCAGCTCGTCCATGGAGGCCTCCGAGGCCGGCGTCTCCTGGCCGCGCGCGGTGCGGTGGTTGTCGGTGCGGCCGGTGGAAAAGCCCACCGCGCCGGCCTGCAGCGCCTCGCGCACCACGGCACGCATGGCCCGGATGTCCTCATCGGTGGCGGCCTGCTGCGCCAGGGCCCGCTCACCCATCACCGCCATGCGCACCGGGTCGTGCGGCACCTGCACCAGGAAGTTCAGGCTGTGCGGAAGGCGTTCCAGCGCATCCATGTACTGCGGAAAGCTCTGCCAGTCGAAGCGCACGCCCTCAGCCAGGGCCACGCCAGGGATGTCTTCCACCCCCTCCATTAGGGCGATCAGGTCGGCCACCGCCGCAGCCTTGGGGCCGGGCTTCAGAGGGGCAAACCCCACGCCGCAATTGCCCATCACCAGCGTGGTCACACCGTGGTGGATGCTGGGGCTGAAGGTCTCGTCCCAGGTGGCCTGGCCGTCGTAATGCGTGTGCAGGTCGACAAAGCCCGGCGTCAGCCAGGCGCCCGGCACGCTGATGCGTTCGCGCGCGGCGCCGGTGATGCGGCCCACCTCGACGATGAGGCCGTCGCGCACGGCCACGTCGGCGGCGCGGGCGGGTGCGCCCGTGCCGTCCACGACAGTGGCGCCCTCAATGACCAGATCGTGCATCGCGAGTTCTCCAGATCAGGGCCAATGTCATGCCCGAGATGATGTGCCAGATGCCCCACAGGCTGGCCACGATCACCATCCCCAGGTCCGCATTGAACTGCACGGCGATGATGCCCAGGGCCAGGCCCGAGTTCTGCATGCCGCCTTCGATCATCACGGCGCGGCTGTCGCGCGTGCTCACCCTGAAAGCCCGTGCGCTCAGCCAGCCCAGCAGCAGGCCAGCGGCGTTGTGCAGCACCACGAGGCCGAAGATGGGCAGGATCTGGGCGTTCAGCAAATGGCGCTCGCGAACCAGGCCGGCCACGATGAAGGCCAGCAACGCCAGCAGGCTGAAGGTGCCCAGCGGCTTGCGGATCCTGGCGGCCAGAGCCGGCAGGCGGTGCGCCACGGCAAGGCCCAGGGTCATGGGTACGGCCAGCAAGGCCAGCAGGCTCCACCAGATACCCGAAGGGTCGATGGACAACTCGCGCAGCCAGCCTGCGGTAGCCGGGTTGGTGGAGACCATCCAGGTGAAGTTCAGCGGCGTGAGGAACAAGGCCATCACGCTGGCTACAGCCGAGATGCTGACCGACAGCGCGGTGTTGCCGCGCCCGAAGTGCGTGACCACGTTGGACAGCGAGCCGCCCGGGCAGGCCGCCACGAGGATCATCGCCGCTTCGGTGCTGGGGGGCAGGTCCAGCAGCAGCGTGGCCAGCCAGGTGGCGCCGGGCAGCAGCACGAATTGCGGCACCAGACCGGATACCACGCTCCTGGGCGAGGTGGCCACGCGGCGGAAGTCTTCCACCTTGAGCTCCAGGGCCACGGAGAAGACCATGGTGGCCAGCACCAGGCTGAGAACGAGCTGTTGTGTGCTCATGGGGGCGTGAGGTGTCCTTTGGGGTCGGTCGCGGTCGGTGATGATGGCCCGCTCAAGGCGCCCACAGAGCGCTGCAGGGCGGTCCCAAGGCTGCGGACCCCAAGGCTACCCTGGGCTGCTGCGCGGGTGCGCGCCTAAAATCGAGGGTTTTCGCCAACCTCCAGGCCCTGCATGACGTTGCCAGGGCCTGTCACCGGCTGCTGCCATGCTGACCTTCCAGCAAATCATCCTGAAACTGCAGTCCTACTGGGACGCGCAGGGCTGCGCGTTGCTGCAGCCTTACGACATGGAGGTCGGCGCCGGTACCAGCCACACCGCCACCTTCTTGCGCGCGCTGGGCCCGGAGCCGTGGAAGGCGGCCTACGTGCAGCCCAGCCGCCGGCCCAAGGACGGCCGCTACGGCAACAACCCCAACCGGCTGCAACAGTACTACCAGTATCAGGTGGTGCTCAAGCCCGCGCCGGCCGACATCCTGGAGCTGTACCTGGGTTCGTTGAAGGCGCTGGGCTTGGACCTCAAGAGCAACGACATCCGCTTCGTCGAGGACGACTGGGAGAACCCGACACTGGGGGCCTGGGGCCTGGGCTGGGAGGTCTGGCTCAACGGCATGGAGGTGACGCAATTCACCTATTTCCAGCAGGTGGGGGGCATCGACTGCAAGCCCGTCACGGGCGAGATCACCTACGGCCTGGAGCGCCTGGCCATGTACCTGCAGGGCGCGGACAGCATCTACGACCTGGTGTGGACCGCGAACCCTTCTTCTGGCGAGCGTTTGCTGTACCGCGACGTCTACCATCAGAACGAGGTGGAGCAGAGCACCTACAACTTCGAGCACAGCGACGTGGACTTCCTGCTCCAGGCCTTCGGCGCCCACGAGAAGATGGCCCGCCACCTGATGGAGCAGCAACTGGCCCTGCCGGCCTATGAGCAGGTGCTGAAGTCCGCCCACTCGTTCAACCTGCTGGACGCGCGCGGCGCCATCAGCGTGACCGAGCGCGCGGCCTACATCGGACGCATCCGCAACCTGGCCCGCGGCGTGGCCCAGAGCTACCTGGACAGCCGCGCCCGCCTGGGCTTCCCCATGGCGCCGCGCGCCTGGGCTGATGAAGTGCTGGCGCAACTCGCAGCCCAAGACAAGAAGGCGGCCTGAGCATGAGCGCGACTTCCTCATTTCAAAGCGGGTCGGCCGCCCAGTCTGTTGCAGCCGCCACCCGCAGCCTGCTGGTCGAACTCTTCGTCGAAGAACTGCCGCCCAAGGCCCTGAAGAAGCTTGGCGAGGCTTTTGCGCAAGTCCTGGCCGACAGTCTCAAGGCCCAGGGCCTGGCCGCTGCCGATGCGGTCCTCACACCGTTTGCCTCTCCCCGGCGGCTGGCCGCGCACTTGAGCGCCGTGTGCGCGGTGGCGCCAGACAAGTCCGTGTCGCAGAAGCTGATGCCGGTGGCGGTGGCCCTGGACGCCAGCGGCGCGCCCACGCCCGCCTTGCTGAAGAAGCTGGCTGCCCTGGGCGCCGAGCCCTCGGTGGTGCCCACCCTGCGCCGCGCGCCCGATGGCAAGGCCGAGGCCTTGTTCCTGGATGCCGTGCAGCCGGGTGTGACCCTGGCTGCCGGCCTGCAGAAAGCGCTGGACGAGGCGCTGGCCCGCCTGCCGATTCCGAAGGTGATGCAGTACCAGCTCGCTGACGGCTGGTCCAGTGTGCACTTTGTGCGTCCGGCGCATGGCTTGGTGGCTTTGCACGGGGCCGAAGTGGTGCCCTTGGCCACCTTGGGCCTGCAGTCTGATCGCTCCACCCGCGGCCATCGCTTCGAGGCGGCCGCCGAGACCCTCGAGATTGCACATGCCGATGCCTATGAGCAGACGCTGCAGGAACAAGGAGCGGTGATCCCCTCTTTTGCCGCCCGGCGTGCCGAGATCGTTCGCCAACTGGCCGAGTCCGCCGCACGCGAGGGCCTGCAGCCCATCGAGGACGAGGCCTTGCTGGATGAAGTGACGGCGCTGGTGGAGCGCCCGAACGTTCTGCTGTGCAGCTTCGAGCCGGAGTTCCTCGCGGTGCCGCAGGAGTGCCTCATCCTGACGATGAAGGCGAACCAGAAGTATTTCCCGCTGGTGGATGCCGCCGGCCGCCTGACCCACCGCTTCCTCATCGTCAGCAACATCCGCCCGGCCGACCCGTCGCGCGTCATCGGTGGCAACGAGCGTGTGGTGCGGCCGCGCCTGGCGGACGCCAAGTTCTTTTTCGACCAGGACCGCAAGCGCACCCTGGCCTCGCGCGTGCCGGGCCTGGCCAAGGTGGTGTATCACGGCAAGCTGGGTACGCAGGGTGAGCGCGTGGAGCGGGTGCGAAACATCGCCCGCGGCATTGGTGAGCAGCTGGGAGGCTTGAGTCTGGCCGATCTGGCCGACGAGGCTGCCACGCTGGCCAAGGCCGACCTGCTGACCGACATGGTGGGCGAGTTCCCCGAGCTGCAGGGCATCATGGGCGCGTACTACGCGCGCCACGATGGCCTGCGCGAGGCGGTGGCCGACGCCATCGAAGACCACTACAAGCCCCGCTTCGCCGGCGATGTGCTGCCCCGGGGCGATGTGGGCTTGTGCGTCGCGCTGGCGGACAAGCTGGAGACGCTGGCCGGCCTGTTCGGCATCGGCCAGCTGCCCACCGGCGACAAGGACCCCTTCGCCCTGCGGCGTCACGCGCTGGGCGTGGTGCGCATGCTGGTGGAGCGCGCGCTGCCCTTGTCCGTGCCGCAGTTGGTGGAGGCTGCGTTCCGTGCCTTCCCGGCTGGCCATGGCGCGGCGCAGGCGGAGGTCTTGCGCTTCCTGGATGAGCGCCTGGCCGGCTGGCTGCGCGAGCAGGGCAGCTCTGCGCACGAAGTCGACGCTGTGCTGGCCTTGAAGCCGGCGCAGTGGGCCGGCCTGCCGCAGCGCCTGGCGGCGGTGCGCGCCTTTGCCAGCCTGCCCGAGGCGCCCGCGCTGGCCGCGGCCAACAAGCGCGTGGGCAACATCCTGAAGAAATCGGATGACGCACCGCTGGTGGAAGTGCAGGCACGGCTGTTCGCGGAGCCCGCGGAGGCTGCGCTGTGGGCGGCGCTGGAGCAGGTGCAGCCGAAGGCGCAGGCCGCGTTGGCTGCGGGCAACCTCACGGACTCGCTGCAGGCGCTGGCCGCACTGAAGACCCCGGTGGACGCCTTCTTCGACGCCGTGATGGTCAACGCCGAGGACCCCGCGCTGCGCGCCAACCGCCTGGCCTTGCTGCGGGCCCTGCACGGCGCCATGAACCAGGTGGCCGACCTGTCGCGCCTGGCTGCCTGACCCCCGGCCTGTCTGCAGCGCTGGGCCGGGGCCGGCGCGGTGGCGTGTCGCCCCTGATAATCGGCGTGTGAAGCTGATCATCCTCGGCCGCGACGGCATCCTCAACGAGTACCGGGACGACCACGTCAAGGCCGCAGCAGAGTGGGTGCCCATCCCCGGGGCTTTGGAAGCGGTGTCGCGTCTGAACCATGCGGGCTGGCACGCGGTGGTGGCCACCAACCAGGCGGGCATCGGGCGCGGCATGATCGACATGGCCTCGGTCAACCTGATCCACGCCCACATGAACAAGCTCATGCAGGCGCAAGGCGCCCGGCTGGACGCCGTGTTCTTCTGCCCTCACACGCCCGAGGATCACTGCGAATGCCGCAAGCCGCTGCCCGGCATGATGCTGGAGATCGGGCGGCGCTATGGCATGGACCTGCGACAGGTTCCGGTCGCAGCCGACACCCTGCGCGACCTGCAGGCGGCCCATGCCGCCGGTTGCGAGCCACACCTGGTGCGCACCGGCCGCGCTGCCGGGCTGGACGAAGCGCAGGTCGAGCAGTGGCAGCAGAAGGTGCCCGGCGTGCGCGTGCATGCGGACCTGGCAGCCTTGGCGGAGCACCTGATCGCGCGGCAGCAGCGCTCTGCGCCCTTGCCGACAGGGGGCGCATCCTGATGCGTGCAGTCTGGGCTTTGCGTTCGGCGCTCTACGTGATGTTTCTCATCGCCACGGTCATGCCGTGGGCGGTGGTGGTGCTCCTGTTGTCGATCGTCTGGCGCGGCCCGCGTCTGTACTGGGTGGCTGTGGGCTGGCTGCGCGTGGCCATCTGGGGCGCACGCGTCATCTGCGGCGTGCGGGCCCGGGTAACGGGACTGGAACATGTGCCCACGGCGGCGCAGGCCACATCGGCCGTGCTGCTGGCCCCCAAGCACCAATCCACCTGGGAGACCTTCTTCTTCCCCACGCTGATGCCGCACCCCCTGGCCTATGTGTTCAAGAAGGAACTGCTGCAGGTGCCGTTCTTCGGTTGGGCCATGGGGCGGCTGGACATGGTGCACATTGACCGCAGCCGGCGCACCGAGGCCTGGAACAAGGTGGCCGAGCAGGGACGCAGGCTGTTCTCTGAAGGCACCTGGGTGATCATGTTCCCGGAAGGCACGCGCGCGGCGCGGGGGGGCAAGGAGAGCTACAAGTCAGGCGCCTCACGCCTGGCCATTGCGGCGGGCGTGCCCATCGTGCCCATCGCCGTGGCCTCGGCTCGGTGCTGGCCGCGCAAAAGCTTCCTGTTGCGGCCCGGGGTGGTGCCTGTCTCGATCGGTGCGCCTATTCCGAGCGTGGGGCGCCAGCCCGATGAACTGATGGCGCAGGTGGAGGCCTGGATCGAGGCCGAGATGCGCGGCCTGGATCCCGAGGCGTACGCGTCAGCGCACGAACCTGGGACATCCCGGGCCTGATCCAACCGAGGCTGACGAAGTGCCGAACCGTCAAGCTCCAGAGCCAGCGCGACAGTTGTCGCTGTTCGGTGAGCCCGAGGAGCCGGCGGCGCCGCGAACGGCCGAACCGTCCCAGGCTCCGGCGGGGCTCGCGGGCCCTGAACGCCCTGCTCAGCCACTCCCCCCGGCCGCCGCCCCGGAGCGCTTGACACCGGCGTCCTTTGCCCACCCGCGGGCAGATCGCGACATGCTGCTCGAGGGGCACCGCGTCGCGTTCGAGTTCCGGCGCGCACGGCGGCGCAGCATCGGTTTCGTGATCGGGCCCGAGGGGCTGACGGTCAGCGCACCACGCTGGGTGGGGATGGGCGAGGTGGAGGCGGCCCTGCGGGAGAAGTCGCGCTGGATCCTGCGCAAGCTGCAGGAGCAGCAGGAGCGCGCCCGCCGGCTCGCCCAGGCCCGCGTGGATTGGAAGGACGGCACCACCATCCCCTTCCTGGGCGAAACCGTGATCGTGATCGTCGACCCGCGGGTGACGGGGGCCGTGCTGCACAGTGATGCAGCCGCATTGCCCGGGGTGCCGCGCCTCACGCTGCATGTGGGCCTGCCGCAAACCGCGGCGCCCGCCCAGTTGCGGGACGCCGTGCAGAGCTGGCTGCAGCGCCAGGCGCGTCGGGTTTTCGAGGAGCGCTGTGCCGAGTTCGCGCAGCGCCTTGGCGTGCAGGTGCGGCGGTTGTCGCTCAGTTCGGCCTCCACCCGCTGGGGCAGTGCGCGCGCCGACGGCTCCATCCGCCTGAACTGGCGGCTTGTCCACTTTGCCGTCCCGGTGATCGACTACGTCGTGGCGCATGAGTTGGCGCATCTGCGCGAGATGAACCACTCGGGTGCGTTCTGGGACGTGGTGCGCTCTGTGCTGCCGGACTTCGAGAACGCCCGCGGGGCGCTGAAGACCGAGCTGCTGCCGGTGCTCGATTGAGACCGCCGGCCAACGGGACAGGCCGGGCACGTGTCATCGCGTCGGCTGCCTGCCCGAGGTTTTGCAAGACTTGTAACTTTTGGGGGAGTGACGCGGGACGGGCTGTTCGGCACACTCGGTTGCAGCTGTCAGGGTCTTCGGTGTTGTAGCGGTTGAGCAGGCACCGTGGTTCAGGGCCATCAGGGAGAGGGCGCTTCGAACGCCCCACGTTGTTGATCGAGGATGGGCGGTCTCCG
>JBILSM010000224.1:0-3487 GCA_044372085.1 Rubrivivax sp. | reverse complement strand
TGCGCCCGCCTTGCGCGCCCTGGCGGCCCACGGCGTGGCCATCAAGGTGCTGACGGGCGACAACGCGCAGGTGGCCGCCCATGTCTGCGCGCAGGTGGGGCTGCCAGACGGCCCGGTGCTGCTGGGTCATGAGGTCCAGGCCCTGGACGATGCCCAACTGGCCCAGGCCGTGGGCGCGCATCCGGTCTTTGCCAAGCTGACACCAATGGACAAGGAACGCATCGTGCGCGCGCTGCGCGCGCAGGGCCACGTGGTGGGCTTCCTGGGCGACGGCATCAACGACGCACCAGCATTGCGCGCCGCCGATCTCGGCATCTCGGTGGATTCCGCCGTGGACATCGCCAAGGAGGCGGCCGACATCATCCTGCTGGAGAAGAGCCTTATGGTGCTGGACGAGGGCGTGGTGCAGGGCCGCGTCACGTTCTGCAACCTGCTGAAGTACATCCGCATGACGGCCAGTTCCAACTTCGGCAACGTGCTATCGGTGCTGGTGGCCAGCGCCTTCCTGCCCTTCCTGCCCATGCTGCCGCTGCACCTGCTGGTGCAGAACCTGCTGTACGACTTCTCGCAGACCGGCATCCCGTTCGACCGTGTCGACGAGGATCTGGTGAGCTCCCCGCTGAAGTGGCACGCCAACGACATCGGCCGCTTCATGCTGTGCTTCGGCCCGGTGAGTTCGGTGTTCGATCTGTGCGCCTTCGGCGTGATGTGGTGGGCCTTGTCGGCCAACATACCAGCGCAGCAGGGCCTGTTCCAGTCGGGCTGGTTTGTCGTGGGCCTGCTGACACAGACGCTGATCGTGCACATGATCCGCACGCCGAAACTGCCCTGGTTCGAGAGTCGCGCCTCGGGCACGCTGACGGCCCTGACCGCGGCCGTCATGGGGGTGGGCTTGTGGCTGCCGGCCGGGCCGCTGGCCCACTACTTCAAGCTGCAGCCTCTGCCCGCGGCTTTCTACCTCTGGCTGGCCGGCTTGCTGCTGGGCTACGCGCTGCTGACCACCGCCATGAAGCGCTGGTACACGCGGCGCTTCGGCTGGCAGTGAGAAGAGTGACATTTGGCAGAAAGGGCGGGCCAGGCCTGCCCAGCCCACGCGATCAGGCCGCTGGATGCCCCACCGTCTGGGCCAGCAGCAGTTCGTGATCCGCCGAAAGCCCCATCACTTCGGACAGTCCCGCGTGGTCAAACCAGGCGCGCACCACCGTGGACAGGCCGGCTGAAGCACAGAACAGGTAGACGTTCTGCGCCATGGCCCCCGCGCAGGTGTAGGCATAGGAGCGGCGGCGCGCGGCGGGCACGAGCTTCATGCGCGTGTGGTCCGCCACGAAGATCAGGTCCAGCGCCGCATCGTCGACGAAGTCCTGGTAGCCGGTGACACGCCGCACGTCGCTGGCCACCTCCAGGCGCAGGGCGTGTTGCGCGGGGTCGTAGAAGTGCAGGCCGTTGGGCAGCGCCACATGCAGGTCCACCTCCTGCGCATGCAGCGCGCTGGGCGCGGTGCGGCCCCCTTCGGAGGGCCGGTTGACGCCCGCGGCCGCCCACAGCAGGTCGGACAGTTGCTGCTCCGTCAACGGCTGGCTGGAGAACTTGCGCTGCGACTGGCGGTGCTGCAAGGTCTCCATCAAAGGCATGCCGCCCACGCGGCTCGGCGGGGGCAAGCGGGTCAAGGCCGCAGCGGTCCCGCTCAGCGGCAAGGGCTTGTGCTGGCCGATGAGGCCCAGGGCGAGCTTGGTGAGCGTGTTCATGGCGGCACCGACAGAAACGATCCGCCAACGGTAGGCCGCAGGCTGCGCCGCGGGTTGAGCAGGCGCAGCGTCGCTCAGAGGCAGGTCAGGGCGCGCGCCGCGTGGCCTGTGAGAGCTTCTTCCAAGGCAGGTCAGCCGGCACGGCCGCCATCGGGCCGGCGGCCTTGGCCACCAGCACATGGCTGGCGTTGGGCTGGAAGTCGGCGCGGAAGTGCACCGAGCTCTTGACGACGATGACGCGCATCAGCTCGGGCTGGATGCCCAGCATGCGCAGCAGTTCGCGGTCCAGCAGTTGCTTCTTGCCGCTGACCACGGCCACACGGATGCCCTCGATCTCCAGGCAGGCGCTGGGCCCCAGGCGCACGGTCAGGCCGCGCATCATGGGGCCCTTGAGGGTGCACACCCCGTCGCTCACGGCCAGCACCTTGAATCGTCCGCGCAGGGGCGCGTCGCTCGGCCCGCCAAAGGTGGGCACGGACTGGCCCAGCGCCAGGTCCAGCTCGGCGCCAACGCCGGCCTCCAGCGCGGCGCGGCCGGCCGCGGGGTCGTACATCAAACCCAGCGCCACCTGCCCGGGAAAACGCCGGCCCGCGCCCTGCGCCAGCAGCGCGTGAAGCATGCCGGTGGTGTTGCTGTCGCCGCCGGCGCCAGGGTTGTCCTGCGTGTCGGCCACCACCACCGGCAGGCCGGCTGTTTCCGCCAGCGCCAGGGCGCGCTGGGCGGCGTCGTGGGCGCTCAGCACCTCGCCCTGCCACTGCGTGGGCTCGGCCACAGCGGCGTACAGCGCCTCTACCGCGGCCTGCGCCCGCTCACCATGGCCCCAGACCGTGGGGCCGCACTCGTCGAAGTCCGCCGCCGGAAAGCCGGGGCAGAAACTCAGCACCGTGCCGTACTCGCGGTCCAGCGCCACCAGGCGTTCGTACAGCGACTTGGCCGGCTCCATGAAGGTGCTTTGCGAGTTCAGCGCGATGAGGTACGGAACGCGCCGCGCATGCAGGGGCTCCTTGCGCCCGGCACGCAGGCGCCGCGCCATCAACTCGGCCGCCAGCGCCCCGGTGTCGGCCATGTCCACGTGCGGGTAGGTGCGGTAGGACACCAGCGCATCAGCCAGCGCCAGCATGCGCTGCGTGACATTGGCGTGCAGGTCCAGGCTGGCCACGATGGGCAGGCCGGGGCCGACGATGTCGCGCAGGCGCTGCAGCAGTTCGCCCTCGGCATCGTCCGCGTGCTCGGCCACGGCCGCGCCGTGCAGGTCCAGGTAGATGCCATCCAGCCCGCCACCGGCCGAGGCGGCACGCACGTCGTCGACGATCGCCCCGGCAATGCGCTCGAAGGCGTCCCGCGTGACGTAGGACGAGGGGATGGCCCCGGCCCAGCACGAAGGCAGCAGGGTCCATCCGTGGCTCTTGGCCGCGTCGATGAAGCCGCCCACGGGGATGTTGATGCCCGTCATCTGCGCCTGCATGGCGGCGCCACGCACAAAAGCGGGGAAGGAGTCGCCCCGGGTGAAGGCAGCCCAGTCGGCCAGGCTGGGGGCGAAGGTGTTGGTCTCGTGCTGGAAACCGGCAATGAGGATACGCATCTCGTGATCATCGCATCAGCCTCAGCATCGGCTGAAGATCACCACCACGGGCCTCAAGCCTCCAAACCACATGAACAGCTCTTCGCTCTCACGTTCCTTGGCTCGGTTCGCTGCCGGGGCCGTTCTTCTGTGTGCCGGGCTGCTGTCAGCGTGTGGCGGC
>JBILSM010000223.1:0-3507 GCA_044372085.1 Rubrivivax sp. | reverse complement strand
GCAGGTGGCCTGCACGATCACATTGCGGGCAAAGCCCAGGTGGTCTCGCAGTGCGAAGAGCTGCTGCTTGCTGGCGTCGCAGGGCGTGTACTTGCGCTCCGGGGCGTAGGGGAACTCTGCGCCGGGGCCGAAGACGTGGCAGTGAGCGTCCACGCTACCCGGGGGGAGCACAAACCGGGGTCTGGAAGGACCTTCGTACCAATCCAGCCAGCCAGGGGTCTTCTCGAACATGTTCATAGCGTCAGCAGCATCCAGTCAAGCCCCCGCCGCGGAACCGGCTATGCCGGGCCGCTGGCGGGCGGCCCCCTCGGGGGGTAGCGAGCGAGAGCGAGCTTGGGGGCTCGTTTTGGGGCTCATTCAAACGGCAAGCCCGCGTACTGCTCGGCCAACGCGGCCTGAGCGAAGTGCGAACTTTTGAGGTAATCGAGCTCGTGCTCCTGCGCTTTCTGGTCGAAGGCGCTGAAGTGCGGGAAGCGGTGCAGCAGGGTGGTGAGGTACCAGCTCGTGCGCACGCTGCTCCAGACGCGGCGCAGGGCCGTCTCGCTGTAACCATCCAGCAGGTCGGCGTCGCCCTGGCCGTACCAGCGTGCGATCGCGCGCGAAAGGTAGAACACGTCCGACACCGCCAGATTCAAGCCCTTGGCACCGGTAGGCGGCACGATGTGCGCCGCGTCCCCGCACAGGTACAGGGCGCCGTAGCGCATGGGCTCGGAGACGAAGCTGCGCAGCGGCGCAATGCTCTTCTCAATGGTGGGGCCCTCTTCGATGGCATCAGCCATCTCGGCAGGGAAGCGCGACTTGAGTTCCGGCCAGAAGCGATCGTCAGGCCAGGCTTCGATCTGGTCGTCCAGCGCCACCTGGATGTAGAAGCGCGACAGCTTCTCGTTGCGGTAGCTGGCCAGGGCAAACCCGCGCGGGTTGTTGACGTAGGTGATGTCGGGCAACGGCTTCACGCGCGCCATCACGCCCAGCCAGCCGAAGGGATAGACCTTCTCGTACTCGCGGCGCACAGTCTCGGGGATGCTGCGGCGGCTGACACCGTGAAAGCCGTCGCAGCCGGCGATGAACTCGCAGTCGATCCGCAGCGCCTGGCCTTGCCGCAGGCAGGTGACATACGGCCGCGCGCCCGGTGCACCATCGAAGTCGTGCAGCACCACATCAGAGGCTTCGGTGAGCACGGGCTGGCCGCGACGGTCGGCGGCGGCGTACAGGTCCTCCTGGATGGAGGTCTGCCCGTAGACCATGAAGCGGCGGCCCAGGGTGCTGGCCGTATCGACGAAGAAACTGTCGCGGCCCGCCCAGGCGATGCGCATGCCGTCGTGCGGGTGGCCCTCGACGTCCATGCGCGCGGACAGGCCGTTCTCACGCAGCACGTCCACCGTGGTGCTCTCGAGCACGCCCGCGCGGATGCGCGACAGCACGTGCTCGCGCGAAGAGCGCTCCAGCACCACGCTCTCGATGCCGTGCCGGTGCAGGATTTCCGACAGAAGCAACCCGGCAGGGCCGCTGCCGATGATGACGACCTGGGTTTTCATGAGGGGTTCCGTTGAATGTCGGCCAGGAGGCGATCAGCCTCCACGCGCCAGTCGGGGCTGCGGGCGAAGCCTTGCGCGCCTCTCGCGCCAAAGACACCTGCATCAGCCATGTCTGCCATGCAGGCCTGGCGCTCGGCCGTGCCGGCGGCGCTCCAGGGCTCCAGCCCCGCTTCACGCACGGTCTGGGCTACCTCACGCACCTCTTCGCTGCGCCGGCGGCCATGCTCGATCACGCGCTGGAAGAAGTAGGCGCCCTGCTTCTCCCAGTCAATGCCAGGGAAGGTCTCCTGCAGCGAGGCGATCACCGCGTCTTCCACCCCGTAGTGGCGCGCCGTGGTGAAGCTCTCGATGACCATGGCCTCCAGGCCCTTGATCATGATGCTGCGGCACATCTTGGTGGCGCTGGCCACGCCCAACTGCTCGCTGGCCACCTGGGCATCAAAGCCCAGCGCATTCAGCAGCGGCGCCAGGGCCGCGGCCTGCGGCCCGCCCAACAGCAGCGGCACGCGGATGCGGTAAGGCGGCACCGAGGTCATCACCGCGCCTTCGACGTAGCGCCCGCCGGCGGCGTTCACCGCCTGCGCGGCCTGGGCCTTGGCGCCGGGCGAAGCGGAGTTGAAATCGAGGAAGAACGCGCCAGACGCCAGGCCAGGTGCCGCCGCCTGCGCCACGGCCACCGTCTGGCTGGCGGTGACGGCGCTGATGACCAACCCCACGCCCGCCACCGCTGGCGCAGGGCCGTCCGCCAGACGCACGCCATGCGCCGCCGCGTGCTCACGCAAGGGGGTGGCGGTGGCCTCGCACTGCAGTTTCAAGTCGAAGGCCGTGACCTCGAGACCTTGCACCCGCAGGTCTTCGGCCAGGATGCGGCCGACTTCGCCGTAGCCGATGAGGGCGATCTTCATCGTCATCGGTTCAATCGATGTAGCGCAGGCCGGCCTTTTCCAGCGGCTCTCGCATCTTGTACATGTCCAGGCCCAGCACACCCGCGGCCAGCTTGGCGCGCTTCTCGCCCTCGTTAGCCTCGCGGGCGGTGGCGGCGACCAACGTCTTCTCGGCCATGGCGCGCGGCACGCACACCACGCCGTCATCGTCGGCCACGATCACGTCCCCCGGCGTCACCCAGGCGCCCGCGCAGACCACGGGGATGTTGACGGAACCCAGCGTGGCCTTGATCGTGCCCTTGCTGCTGATGGCGCGGCTCCACACGGGAAAGCCCATCTCGGTGAGCGTCTTCACGTCGCGCACCCCGGCGTCAATGACCAGGGCCCGCGCACCGCGCGCCTGGAAGGAGGTGGCCAGCAGGTCGCCGAAGTAGCCGTCGGTGCACTCGGCGGTAACGGCAGCCACGACGATGTCACCCGGCTGGATCTGCTCGGCCACCACGTGCATCATCCAGTTGTCACCGGGATGCAGCAGCACGGTCACTGCCGTGCCCGAGACCTGCGCGCCGGCATAGATGGGGCGCATGCAAGGCTTCATCAGGCCCACGCGGCCCATGGCCTCGTGCACTGTGGCGCTGCCAAAGTGCGCCAGTTGGTCCGCCAGGTGCGCGGGTGTGCGCTGGATGTTGCGGTAGACCACGCCCAGTTCGTACATCGATGATGCTCCTTCAGATTCGGTCAACGCGCGTTCAGCGGCCGCGGGCCTTCAGGGCCGCATCCAGTCGCGGGTACACGCGCCGGGCGTTGCCCTCGTAGATCTTGTAGCGCTGCTCGGGGTTCATGGCAGAGGCCTCGATGTAGCGCTTGGTGTCGTCGTAATAGTGGCCGGTCTCGGGGTCGATGCCACGCACGGCACCAATCATCTCGCTGGCGAACAGGATGTTGTCCACCGGGATCACCTTGGTCAGCAGGTCGATGCCGGGCTGGTGGTACACGCAGGTGTCGAAGAACACGTTGTTCAGCAGGTGCTCCGACAGCAGCGGCTTCTTCAGCTCCTGCGCCAGGCCGCGGTAGCGGCCCCAGTGGTA
>JBILSM010000024.1:0-34119 GCA_044372085.1 Rubrivivax sp. | reverse complement strand
GGTGTCGCGCACGCTCATGGTGTGCGGGCCGAGGTGCGCCACGCTGCCGAAAGGCGACAGCGGATAGGCCGGCACGCGGCCGAAGCTGGGCTTCAGGCCCACGTTGCCGCAGAACGCCGCCGGGATGCGCACGCTGCCCGCACCATCGGTGCCGACGGCGATGGGCCCCATGCCCGCCGCCACCGCAGCCGCCGCCCCGCCCGAAGATCCCCCCGGCGACTTGGCCAGGTTCCAGGGGTTGCGCGTCAGGCCCGTGAGCGGCGAGTTGGTCTCGCCCTTGCAGCCGAACTCCGGCGTGGTGGTCTTGCCCAGCAGCACGGCACCGGCCTCGCGCAAGCGTGCGGTCACGGGCGCGTCCACCTCCCAGGGCTGCGCAGGGTCCACCGTGCGGCTGCCGCGCAGGGTGGGCCAGCCGCGGGTGAGGATCAGGTCCTTGATCGACACCGGCACGCCGTCCAGCGCACCACAGGGGGTGCCCAGCGCCCACCGGTCCGCACTGGCGCGGGCGGCGGCCATCGCCTCCTCATGCGCCACGTGACAGAAAGCCCGCAGCGTGGGGTTCAACCGGTCGATGCGCGCCAGCACGGCCGCCGTGGCCTCCACGGGCGAGGCCTGGCCGCTGCGGTACAGCGTGAGCAAATCGGTGGCCGTGCAATCGGCCAGGTCGGTGGAAGAAGTCATGACGGTCGTGGTGTCCGGAAGAGGATGGAGGTTGGGCGATCGCGTCGAAGCTGGCGATCTTGCGCGAGCCCGGCGCACGACGACAGCGGGAATCCCCTCAGTGCTTGCGAACCGAACCCGGGCTGAGTCCAAACGCGAGTCCGTGCGCATGAAGGGCCCGGCATGCAGAATCGGCCGGTTCGCCCCATGAGCCCTCACGTTTTGCAGGAGACCCGCCCCATGAAGCTCGTCATCGCCCAGATGAAGCACGAGACCAACACCTACTCGCCCGTGCCCACAGACATCGCGCGCTTCTCGGCGCTGGGGCCCTTGCCGCCCGAGGGCGACGAGGCCATCCGCGCCTACCGCGGCACCGGCTCGGCCCTGGGCGCCTTCCTGCAACTGGCCGAGGAAGTGGGCGCCGAGGTGGACGTGCCCATCGCCGCCTCGGCCTGGCCCAGCGGGCCGGTGGAAGACGCCGCCTTCGAGCACATCGCCAGCCGCATCTGCGCGGCCGTGGCACGCGGCTGCGACGCCGTGCTGCTGGACCTGCACGGTGCCATGGTCACGCAAAGCCACGAGGACGGCGAGGGCGAGCTGCTGCGGCGCATCCGCGCCATCGCGCCCGAGGTGCCTATCGGCGTCGCGCTGGACATGCACACCAATCTCTACGACGGCATGGCGCAATGCGCCACGGCCATCGCCGGTTACCAGACCTACCCGCACGTGGACATGCACGGCACCGGGCTGCGTGCCGGGCGAGCCATCCTCTCGCAACTGGCAGGCAAGGCCCGGCCCACCATGGCCTGGGGCCGCCAGCCCATGCTGCCGCACGTGATGCGCCAGGGCACCGACGATTCGCCCAACAAGGAGATCCAGGCCCGCTGCCGCGAGATGGAAGCGCAGGGTGCGTTGAGCGCCAGCGTCTTTGTGGGTTTCCCGAATGCGGACATCGAGTACGCGGGCCTGTCGGCCGTCGTGGTGACCAACGGCGACCAGGCGCTGGCGCGGCGCTGGTGCGACGAGCTGCTGGCCATGGCCTGGGCCGCGCGCGCGCAGTTCGTCTACCGCATCGAGCCGCTGGCCCAGTCCATGGCCCAGGCGCAAGCCCTGGCCGCGGCCAAGCCCGCGGGCAGCGGACCGGTGGTGCTGCTGGACCACAGCGACAACTGCGCCAGTGGCGGCACCATGGACACCATGACCGTGCTGGGCACCATCCTGGACGCCGGACTGGAAGACGTGGCCGCCTTCGCCATCTTCGACCCCGAGGCCGCGCGGGCGATGCAGGCCGCCGGCGTGGGCTCGGAAGTCACCTTGTCGCTGGGCGGCAAGCTGGACATGCCGGGCATCGGCCTGACGGGCCAGCCCCGCACCGTGAGCGGCCGCGTGAAACTGGTGTGCGACGGACGCTTTCGCAACCAGGGCCCCATGGCCGCTGGCGAGCACAACGACATGGGCCTGACCGCTGTGCTGGACACCGGCAAGGTGGAGATCGTGGTCATCTCGAACCACGTGGAGCCGCACGACCTGGCGGCCTTCACCGCCGTGGGCATTGCCCCGCAGCGCAAGCGCTTCGTCATGCTCAAGAGCCGTGTCCACTGGCGCGCCGGCCTGCGCCCGCTGGCCCACGCGGTGGTGGAGTGCGCGGGCACGGGCGTATGCACCTCCGACTACGACCTGCTGGCCTTCAAGAACGTGCGCCGACCGATCCACCCGCTGGACAGCCTGTAGGCCCTGCGCCCGCCGCAGGCCCCTCGCTCATTGGGGGGCCTGCGGGCGTTGCGGGCCCTGGCGTCCCTCCAAAGCGGCCGCGCCACGCGGCACCACCAACCGGCCTCGTCGCTTGGCTTGAGGCCGGACAAGAGACGTCCTGAGTGCCGGCGCAAGCTCACCTTCTGCAGTGACGGGAGCCGAGTGAAATGGGACGCTTCATAGCGATTTCGCGGACGCCCGATGCCGGCTCCAAGTCGCCGATAGGACATCGCTCAAGCCGCTTGACTCGAGTGGCCCAGACCCCTCGAATCGAGGAGTGATTCAAGCGGCTGAGCCCAAGCTTGCCGAGCTACAACGCAGCCTGCTGCCCAAGCTGCTGCGAAAGCCCGATCCTGGCTGCCGTACCCAAGACGCATTGGCGCAACCAGAGAGTGCCTGCGTCCTGGTCGCGAGAGCGATGCCATTGCAGGTGGATTTCAAGAGGCGGCAGCGGAAGCGGGGGTGGCAGCAACCTTATGGGGAGGACCCGAGCCTGTTCCAAGGCGAGCCGTGAGGGCATCGTGGCGATCCGATGCGTGCCCACCACCAGCGGCCCGAGCAGGGCTGGCGTGGTACAGGTCACTTCCACCCGCCGCTCGATGCCCAAGCGCTCCAGGGTGAACTGCTCGAATCCCGGCCGCCTGTCCAGGCCGTAGCGTGTGATCGCGTGGCCCAAGGACAGGTAGGTCTTGAGCGTCAGCTTCTTGCGGACGCGCTCATTGCCAGTCCACACCACGCAGACGAACTCGTCACTGAAGGCCAGCGTGCGCGGATGGTCGGGCAGAAGAAGGTTCTCGCCGGCGAAGTGGAAGTCCAGGTCACCGCGGTCCAGCATCTGGCCCATCAGCGCCGGCTCAGCCGGCAGCAACTCAGTGGTGATGCCTGGCGCCTGGCGCTCGACGTCTCGCAGCACTTCGGTCAGCAAGGCCAGCACGGTGGCTTCCGATGCGCAGATGGCGAAGTGGCGGGTGGAGGTGGCGGGATCGAAGCCCGGACGCATCGCGATGGTGGCCTCCACCTGCAGCAGCGTCTGCCTCACTGGATGCAGCATGGACTCCCCCAGCGGGGTCAGCGTCAGTTTGCGACCGACCTGCACCATGAGAGGGTCCCCGAAATGCTCTCGCAATCGAGCCAGCGAACCGCTCATCGACGGCTGGGTCACGTGCAGTCGTTGCGCCGCAGCGGTCACGCTGCGCGTGCAGAGCAGGGCGTCCAGCGCCACCAGCAGGTTCAGATCGAGTCGGCGAAGCCGCATGCCAAAAAGTATAGGCGCCACCTATGCGTGGCATCTCCAGAAACGATTTCCCGGCTTGCGAGGGACAACATACCGTGAGTGCCGCGGGGGAAGTACACCGCGCACAGCATTGACATGAGCGACACCACGATGACACAGATCGATCATTCAGCCCAAGACCAAGAGCTTGCCGCGGCACGCACACCCGGAGCGCACCGCGCACAGCGCGGCGAACACGTCTTCAACTTCGAGCGTGTCAACCAGATCCTTGGCGGGCCTGCCTACTCCCCAGTCTTTGGCGGCTGCGTGGAGGGTGATCGCATGATCGTCGCGCTCATGACGGCGCCTGCCGGCAAGACCTCCGAGCCGCACTCGCATCCGAATGAGCAGTGGATCTTCGTCCTGGAGGGGGTAATGGACTTGATCGTCGATGGGCAGCGTCACACCGCACACCCCGGTGAGGTCATCTACATACCGGCCGGTGTGGTGCACTGCGGCAGCACGCCCGAGGGCCCCGATGCGAAGTTCTTCACCGTCAAGGATGCCTCCTGGGGGCTTCATGGCGTCAAGGTTCAGCCTTCGACTGCGGCGTGACCCAAGTGGACCCTCATGAGTTCACTCAGGTGCGCGATGGCATGCGCATCACCTGGCAGGCCCCCATCCTGCTGAGGGATGGCATCACGCTGCGTGCAGATGTCTTTCGACCGTTGGACGAGTCGCTCAGGCTGCCGGTCATCATCTCCCACGGGGTGTATGCCAAGGGGCTCTCCTATCAGGAGGGGTACCCACTGCAGTGGAACAAGATGGTCCAGGACCATCCCGACATCCTCGAAGGGTCGACCAACCAGTACCAGAACTGGGAGGTGACAGACCCGGAGCGCTGGGTTCCCAATGGCTATGTGGTGGTGCGCGTGGACTCGCGCGGCAGTGGCTGGAGCGAAGGGGTGCTGGACCCGATGACGCCACTCGAGACCGAGGACTTCTGCCAGAGCATCGAGTGGGCCGCCTCGCGGCCCTGGTGCAACGGCGTGGTGGGTGTGCTCGGCATCTCGTATTACGCCAATATGGCCTGGCGTGTGGCTGAGAGGCAGCCCAGGGGTCTCAAGGCCATCATCCCCTGGGAGGGCTTCATCGACATGTACCGTGACCCGAGTTATCACGGTGGCATCCTCAACGAATTTCCCAAGAAGTGGGCGGCCATCCAGGCTGTGACGGTGCAGTACGGACTGGGCTCTCGGGCCCGCAAGCATCCTTTGACCGGGCAGTCCATTGCCGGGCCGGTTGACCTGGATGACGAGCAACTGGCCCGCAACCGCCGAGACATGTACGAGCAGATGCTCGACCAGCCCTTGGACAACGCCTGGTGGCGCGGCCGCTCACCGGACCCCACACGCATCACTATTCCGTTCCTGTCGGCCGCCAATTGGGGCGGCATGGGGATCCACCCGCGAGGTAACTTCTCCGGGTTCACCGATTCACCCGCTCCCCAGAAGTGGCTGGAAGTGCATGGGGATACGCACTGGTCGCTGTTTTCTGCGGGTTACGGTCTGGATTTGCAGAAGCGCTTCTTCGACCACTTTTGTTTAGGTGCGGTCGGCGGGGCCGGGCATGTCCGGCGTCAGCACGAAGGGGTCGTGCGGCAGCAGCATCGAGTAGAAGACGAAGAATGGCTGGTCGCGGTGGCGGCCGATGAAATCCAGAACAGCATCGTTGACGAGGTCCGGTCCGAAGACGCGGTCCTCGATCGTTTCGCGCACGCCGTTACGCCACAACGTCGGCCCCCAGTAGCGCGAACCGACGTCTTCGTCGTGGATCTGCCAGGCGAGGTACTCGTCGAAGCCGGCTGCCGCAGGGCTGGCGCCTACCAGTCGGCGGTCCAGGCCCCGGCCTAACTGCCATTTGCCGGCCAGCAGCGTGCGGTAGCCGCCGCGCCGCAGCAGCTGGGCCACGGTGGACTCCTTCTCGTCCAGGTGCCCGAAGTCGCGGTAATTGCGGCCACTGTCGCGGCCAGTAAGGATGCGCACCCGCGACGGCGTGCAGATCGGCATGGCGTGGGCGTTGTCGACCTGCAGACCCGAGGCAGCCAATGTCGACAGGCGCGGCGTCTCGATCTCGCTGCCGTAGGAGGCGAGGGCCTCGATGCCGAGATCGTCGGCCACGATCAGTACCACGTTGGGCGGGCGTGCGGGCACGCGCGCTTCGCCTGCAGCCGCAGCGCTGGCACAAGCCAGCACCATGGCCAGTGCAGGCAAGACAAGGCGCCGCATGAAACCCTGGCCGATCGACACACCATGATGCACGAGACAGATCCCCCTGCAATTTAGAATACATCATGTCGACAAGAACCGGGGGGCGTTCCGCTTCCATGCGACAGCAGCGTGTCTCCCTGTGCGCTCTCTGGCTTTGCGGGCTCGCGCTGTGCCTGCTCGACACGGTCCATGCGGCCGAGTCAGCTGCCCTGTGCGAGTCCTACGATGGCGTGCCCAAGTCGGCGTCAGCCGCGGTGCCAGCCGGCATGGCGCTGCTGCCCGGCGGGACGTTTCGCATGGGCTCCGACCGCTTCTATCCCGAGGAGGCGCCGGTGCGCACTGCAACGGTCGGCCCTTTCGCCATCGCGCGGCACGAGGTCACCAATGCCCAGTTCCAGCGCTTCGTCCGTGCCACGGGCTACCGCACAGTGGCCGAGCGTCCGCTCGACGCGAAGGACCACCCGGAGTTGTCGGCGGCGCAGAGGCGCCCCGGTTCGCTGGTGTTCAAGCAACCCGCGGACATCAAGGATCTGGTGGACCTGAACCAGTGGTGGGTGTGGACGCCCGGAACGTCGTGGCGCGCACCCGAAGGGCCGGGCAGCAAGCTTGGCGGGCGCATGAACCAGCCTGTCGTGCATGTCGCCTACGAAGACGCGCTCGCGTACGCGCGCTGGGCCGGGCAGGATCTGCCCACCGAGGCCGAGTGGGAGTACGCCGCCCGCGGCGGACTCGACGGTGCGCCCTATACCTGGGGCACCGAGAAGAAGCCGGGCGGCCAGCCGGGTGCCAACTTCTGGCAAGGCCTCTTTCCGGTGCTCAACACCCGCGAGGACAAGTACGAACGCACGGCACCTGTCGGCTGCTTTCCTGCCAATGGATTCGGCCTGTTCGACATGGCAGGCAATGTGTGGGAACTGACGCAGGATGAGTACGCCGACTCGACGGGCCTGCGTGCCGGCATGAAGGTCGCCAAGGGCGGCAGCTTCCTGTGTGCAGACAACTTCTGCGGCCGGTACCGCCCGGCGGCGCGCTCGCCTCAGGGCATCGATACGGGCTCGCAGCACGTGGGCTTTCGGACTGTCTGGCGGCCGACCGGCGCCAGCTCGGTCGCGGCGCCCAGACCGCCCGCTGCGGCGCGATGACTCGCGTGGATTCGCGATGGGGCCGACGCGGGCAGTGCCACGCGTCGCATGGTTCGGGACGTGCCGCACGAAGCGCGCAGGTGGCCACCGCGAAGCCGGTACCGTCCCCTGGCGAGATCGCTCATGCCGGCTTCGGCAGCCGTCGCTCCCTGCGCTCGAGCGCGCGCAGGATGGCCTTGTGCCGCCGCTCGGTGATGGGGTAACGCCAGGCGATTGCCGCGGCGACGAAGATGAGTGCCGCCGGCAGCGCGAGGTTCATCGTCTCGATGCCGAGGGCCGCGGTCGCGTCGTAGCTGGGTTGGCCGGGCTTGAAGCCGAACAGGCTGACGGCATACAGGGCCGAGGCCGAAGCGGCCCCGCCGGCCAGCTTGTAGGCCAGTTGCATGATGGCCACCAGCGGCCCCGCGGCGCGGTTGCCCGAGCGCAGGGCTTCGTAGTCGGCCAGGTCGCCCATCAGGGCGAGCGGAACGACCACAGCGCCGGCCACCATGCCGTAGATCAGCAGCGAGACGCCGACCAGCACGTAGAGCAATCCGGGCATGCCGGGGTACAGGGCAATCTGCGCGACCAGGATGACCCCCAGGCTCGCCATCGCGACGGTCCACAGGCGATGCTTCTCATACCGCTTGAGCAGCAAGGACAACGCCGCCAGGCCTGCCATCCCGGCCCAGACCCCGAACAAGCCCTGGTAGGGCACGGCCTCGCCGGCCTTCAGGTAGGAATCGATGCGCATGAAGTCCAGGCTGAAGGCGAAGCCGATCGCCACCTCCCACAGCAGCGCCGCGACCAGCACGATCTGCAGCGGCCGGTTGCCCGCCACGATGTCCCACATCTGTCTCAGGCGCAATGGTTCGGTGGCAACCGGCGCCTGACCCGCCGGCGTGAAGCTCCAACTGCCCACCACGATCAATGGCACCAGCACGACGAGGATCCACGCGAGTGCTTGCAGCGACTCGAAGGTGACGCGGTTCGACGACAGGAACCACAGCAGCGGCACCACCGAGAACAGCTCCTTGCCGGCGATCGAGGCCCACGACTGATAGCTCGCCGCACGGCCGCGTTCGTGGTAGTCGTTGGTGACTTCGGTCGACCATGCGCCGTAGGCCACCTCGGCCACCGAGCCGGCGAGCGTGGCCAGCGACAGCCAGAGGCCGAAGTACGCCATGCCCGCGTCCGGCGGCGGCACGTAGACGCGGTAGGTGGCCAAGGCGGCGACGGCGATGCAGGCAAAGATCATCGGCTTGCGGCCCCAGCGGGCGTGCCGGGTGGCGTCGGACACATAGCCGGCGGGGATCTGCAGCAGCGCCTCGGCAGTGCGCATCGCGAACAGGATGCCCGCGAGTTCGGCCAGCGAGAAGCCGAAACGCGCCGCATAGAGGGCAGGGATGACATAGGACGCGGCGCGAAACAGGAACAGCAGTGCCGAAGGCGCGGCAAACGCCGTCAGCTGGACGACGGTGAGGTGCTGCAACTTCAGGCGGTCAGATCATCAAGCCGGCTTCGCAGCGTCGAGCGCGAAACGGCGGTAGGCCTCGGCCGGAGCATCGTTGGCACGCATGAGGGCCACGATCTGCGCCAGCAGCCGGTCACGGATCTCCGGTGCTTCAATGGGGTTCAGCTGTCCCGGGTCCTCCTGAAGGTCGTACAGCCGCGTGCGGCAGTCGATCTGCACTCCGGACCCCAGGAAGTTGTAGATCGGCGACTTTTCGTCGCACGGAACCTTCAGCAGGGGCACGCCTTGCGTGAAGTCGAAGGGTGGTGCCAGCGTGGCCTCTTGCAGTTCGGCCACGCTAAAGCGGCGCTTCAGGTGGGTAGGCATCAGGGTGTAGTTGTAAAGGTCGCCGCCGTTGATGTCAGGCGGGTAGTAGAAGAGCGTGTAGCGGCCGTCGGTGACGTTGATCGCGCAGCCGTGCTGCCCGTAGAGCCCAAACTCGCGAAGGCATGCGTTCGGATCATCGAGGAGCGGCAGCATCGAACGGCCCTGTACCTCGGCGGGTGCAGGCACGCCGAACATGTCGAGGAATGTCGGCACCAGATCGATGGTCTGCGTCAGAGCACTGCGCCGCTGCCCGGCCTGAGCCGCGTGTGCCGGGTGCCAGATGGTCAGCGGGATGTGGGCCACCTCGTTGTACACCGGCATCAGGCACTTGCCCCAGAGGTCCTGCTCGCCGAGCAGGAAGCCGTGGTCGGTGGTCATCAGCACGGCGGTGTCCTTCCACATGTCGTGCCGATCCAGGAAATCGAGCACGCGACCGAGCTGGTAGTCGCAGTGCGCCAGCGTGGCGGCGTAGTTGGCGCGCAGCTCGGCCACCTCGTCGGGCGTCTCGTGCACCGGGCCGTAGGGTGGCCAATCCAGCGTGGGGCCACGGTAGTGCGTCGGGTAGTCGGCGCGCCACATCGCCGGCACGTCGAAGGGCTCGTGCGGATCGAAGGTCTCGAGTTGCAGGAACCAGTTGTCGGCGTCCTTGTTCCGCTCGAGGAACTCCAGCCCGGCCTGGAAGGTCTTGGCTGCGGGATAGTCTTCAGGCGTCTTGATGAACTCGCGGTTGATCATGTCGCGCCGGATGACGTTGCGGCGCTCCATTCGCAACTGCACCGGGTGGTACTTCTCCTTCCACGCAGCTTCGTCAGGTGCGACGACCGCCTTCCAGGGGTCGCCCTGGTTGCCGCGAATCAGGTCGTAGCTGTCGAAGCGGTTGTGGTAGGTGGAGCCGCCATCGTCCCAATAGTGCAGGTGATCCGTGCTGAGGTGGCTGTAGACACCCTTGGCCTGGTAGAGCAGCTCGGGCAACGCGTGGTCGAACGGCTCCAACGGCCCCCACGAGCGGTGCAGGAAGTTGTAGCGGCCGGTCATCATCTCGCGGCGCGCTGGCATGCAGGGCAGACTGCCGACGTAGTGCGTGTCGAAGACCACCGATCGTTGGGCGAGACGGTCGAAGTTGGGGGTCTTGACCGTGTGGCCGCCGTAGCACTGCAGCGAACGGCGATTCAAGGTGTCGAACATCACGAAGAGCACACGCATGTTGCAAGAGTCTCCAGTCGCTTCAGTCGGCGGTGAACCCGCTGGCCTTGATCGGCGCCTCCCAGCGCCGGAAGTGCGCAGCCTGCATCGTTGCCAGATCGGCGGCAGAGGCGTAGCTGGCCTGTTGCCCCAAGGCTGCGATCCGTTCCTGGGCATCGGGCAGTTTCATGGCCTCGGCCACCGCGGATGACACTCGCGTCACCAGAGCAGGCGCCATCCCCGCCGGGCCATACAGCGCCAGGAATCCATCGGAGGCCACGTCGACCCCGGCTTCCTTCATCGTGGGAACGTCAGGCAGCAGTCGCGAACGCTTCTCGCCAGTGACGGCCAGGATGCGCAATCGACCTGCGCGGTGGTGCTCCAACGTCTCGGCGGCGGTGTCGATGACGAGCGGGATCTGGCCTGCAAGCAAATCCTGCACGGCCGGCGCCGCGCCCTTGTACGGGACGTGAGTCATCGACACGCCAGTGGCCTGCGAAATGAGGAAGCCCGTGAAGTGCGGCAGCGTACCGGCACCTGAATGGCCGTAGCTGGCCTTACCGGGGTTGGCCCTCATCCAGGCCAGCAATGCCCTCAGATCACCCGGCGGGGCGCCAGGCCCCGCGGTCAGGGCGAAATCGAAAGTGGTCACGCCCGCCACCGGCGTGAAGTCCTTGAACGGGTCGTAGCCGACGTTCTTGAAGACCCACGGCAATGCCACCAGCGCAGCCCCGCCCACTAGGCACAGGGTCAGACCGTCAGGCGCCGCGCGCTTGAGGTCGCCCAATGCCAGCCGCCCGGCGGCACCCGGCTTGTTCTCGACGATGACGTTCTGCCCGAGCACCGGGCGCAGTTTCTCGGCCAGAAGTCGCGCCAGGATGTCAGCGGAACCGCCCGGCGCAAAGCCGACCAGGATGCGCACCGCAGGCTTCTCCTGGGCTTGCGCGAAGCCGCCCGCCGCCAGCATGCCGATGGAAAGTGCCGCCTCGCGGCGGTTCAGGGTGTGCTTCATCGGGATGCTCCTCCATGAGGGGTGAAATCGTGCTCGGTGACCACGAAACGGGCGAAGCGGCTGGTGTGGGCCAGAGTGTCCCCACGCGTCGGGCTCGGCCCGCCGTGGTAGATGGCGTTGTAGGCGGCCTCGTCGGCGAACCACTGCTCGGCGACGCCGTCCCACTCGTGGTCGTCGGAGGGCTTGCCGCCGAGACAACTGTCATCACGGCGGACGTTCACCACATAGCGCAGCAGGTAGGGCTCTTGGTGTCGGGCGACGTCGTGCGCATGACGGTTCAGCCACCAGTCGCGGAAAGCCTCCAGGCTCATGCCTTCGGCGCGCTTGAGGAACCACATCACCTTGATCACTTCAGACGCTCCATGATGCCGAGCAGCGCGGCCACGATGCCAGGCTCGGTGCAGAAATGCCCCGCGCCCGGGACGATCCGCAACTCGGCGCGCGGCCACGCCTGCTGCAGCCTGTATGCGGCGATCGGCGGACACACCATGTCCAGCCGGCCGTTGACGATGAACCCCGGCACCTTGCTGAGAAGGTGCACGTCGCGCAGCAACTGCCCGGGTTCGAGGAAGAAGTCGTGGTTCCGGTAGTGCGCACCGATGCGCTGGTAGGGCAGGCAGTATTCGAGCGTCAGCTCAGCATCGATCTGCGCCAGCTCCTCCGGCCCCGGGTCGGCCATACAGCACAGCCACTCGTAGCGCGCCTTGGCCACCGCCGCCGGGCCGGCGATGGCCGGGTCCGGGTCCAGGATGCGGGCGCGCCAGGCGTCGAAATGGCCCTCGATGTTGTCGGCCGACACATCGCCGACCGTCATCTTCCAGACTTCCGGGTAGAAGTTGCGCAACCCGTGCTGAAACCAGCGCAATTCGGGTTCGGTGGACAACCACACGCCGCGCAGCACCAGAGCCTCGCAGCGCTCGGGGTGGCGCTGCGCGTAGGCCAGCGCCAGCGTGGTGCCCCAGGAGCCGCCGGAGACGATCCAGCGCTCGATGCCCAGGTGCTCGCGCAGCCGTTCGATGTCGGCCACGAGGTGCCAGGTCGTGTTGTCGCGGAGTTCGCCGGCGGGTGTCGATCGGCCCGCGCCGCGCTGGTCGAACATGACGAAGCGGAAGGCCTGCGGGTCGTGGACGGCGCGCATCGCCGGCTCGATGCCTGCCCCCGGCCCGCCGTGCAGGTACACCACGGGCCGCCCGGCGGGGTTGCCGGATTCCTCGTAGTGCATCGTGTGCAGCGCGTCCAGCGGCAGTGCGCCCACGGTGTAGGGCGCGCCGACCGGGTAGCCCTGCAGCGACGCCGCAGGGCTTGCAGATGGGTCGGCTGATCTTTCTTGCATACACACAGTCTACATGTCGCAGCCGGCAACGACAACAAGGGTCTCGGCGAGCGCCTTCACATCAGGTCCTCAGCAGTGCGGCGCCGAACGGCGGCAGCGTCAACGTGTGGCCCTCCAGCGTGGCGCCGGTGCTGCCATGCAGCACGTGTGCACCAGCGCGGGCGGGCAACGAAGCCGCCAGCGAATCGGCACCGAGGTTGAAAGCGCACAGCAGCGTTTCGCCAGCCAGCGTGCGTGTCCAGCCGAGCAGCGGCGCCGGCAGCGGCAGCATGCGCAGGTCGCCGTGGCGCAGCGCCGGGCTACGTTGCCGCTGCGCGAGCCAGCCCATCGTCGCGGCAAGTGTGGAATCGAATCGGCCGCGTTGAGCCTCGACGGCCATTGCAAGGTGGCGTTCGTCATATGGCAGCCAGGGCTGCCCACCGAAGGCCGGATGTTCGCACCACGGCATGGGTGTGCGTGCGCCATCGCGCTTCAGGCCGTGCGGATGAAAGCGGATGCCCTCGCGGTCGCGCAGCCGGTCGCGCGGTACGCGGGCGTGGGGCAGGCCGAGTTCGTCGCCCTGGTACAGCAACAGGTTGCCGCGCAGTGTGGCCAAAAGGGCCACCAGCAGTTCGGCCAGGCGCGGGTCGGGGTCGTCGCCACCGCAACGCGTCGGCCCGCGCACGATGTCGTGATTGCTGAACGCCCAGGTCGGCCAGACGCCGGCGCCGAGCACCTCCTCGACGAGGCTGCGGATGTCCTCGGCGCACAGTGGCGCCTCGCCTGGCGACAGCACGTAGTAGGCGGTATCCAACGCACCAGGCGCGAGATAAGCGTAGTTGCGGTCGCGCGGCGTCTCGATCGTCAACTCAGCCAGCGTATGCCCGTCGGGCCGCGCGGCCACGCGCTGCTGCAGCCGGCGCACGAAGCCCAGGTTGTCAGGCCACGAGCGGTCGTGCAGATGAAGTTGCGCGTCTGCCGGCACGCGCCACGGCGCGCTGCCGGGTGCCGGCGGGTTGTCGCGCAGCTGCGGGTCGACCATCGCCAGGTTGATCACGTCCAGCCTGAAGCCGTCGACGCCGCGCGCGAGCCAGAAGTCCGCCACCTCGAGCAGTGCGTGCTGCACCTTCGGGTTGTTGACGTTCAGGTGTGGCATCTCGGGATAGAAGTGCGTCAGATAGTACTGGCGCCGGTTGACGTCCCACTCCCAGGCGGCACCGCCGAATATCGACTGCCAGTTGTTGGGCGGTGTGCCGTCGGGCTTGGCGTCGGCCCACACGTACCAGTCGTGCCGTGCGTTGTCGCGCGAGGAGCGGCTTTCCTCGAACCAGGGGTGCCGATTCGAGCTGTAGGTATAGACCTGGTCGATCAGCACTTTCAGGCCCAGCGCGTGCGCACGCGCGAGCAAGGCATCGAAGTCGGCCAGCGTACCCAGACGCGGATCGACCGCGCAATAGTCCTCGCAGTCATAGCCGAAGTCGTTCATCGGCGACTTGAAGAACGGACTCAGCCAGATGCCGTCCACGCCAAGGCGCGCCACGTGCTCAAGTCGCTGCGTCACGCCCGGCAGGTCGCCCCAACCATCGCCGTCACTGTCTGCGAAGCTCAGCGGATAGATCTGGTACAGCGCCGCGCCGTGCCACCAGGGCCGGCGCGTCGGCTCGTCTGGGCTTGCGTCGGCTCGGGTCTCGTTCATGCCATGGATTCCCAGCGTGGACGGCACGCTGCGCGTTCAGTCTAGCCGAGGCCCGGCATCTTGTCGACACGTAGAATGCAAAAGCACTGAAGCGATAGGCGATGCGCATCGCCCTACACTCCGCGCTGTGTGGCCGGGCAAGACGGCCGACAATCCTTTCTCAAAAACCATGGCTTCGTCAACGCAGAACCAGTCAAAACGCGCGTCGCCGGCAACGGCGGCCAAGCGCCCTGCAAAACGCGGCGCCCCCAAGCTTGGCCGGGGTTTCGGCGCTTCCTCCGTGTACGAAGGACTGCGCGAGGACATATTGTCGTTGCGACTGCAGCCCGGAACCCTTCTCGACGAGACCGAGCTCGCCGGCCGCTTCAAGGTGTCGCGCTCACCAGTGCGCGAGGCACTCATCCGCCTGTCCGGCGAAGGTCTGGTGCAGACGCTTCGCAACCGCAGTTCGATCGTCGCGCCGTTCGATGTCGCGCTCATCCAGAGCCACCTCAACGCGATGGTGCTGATGTACTGTCTGACTGCACGACTGGCGGCAGCCAACCGGACAGGGGCACAGCTCGAGGAGCTTCGGGCCATGGTTCGTTCGCATCGCGCCGAGATGCAGAAGGGTGACCGGTCGAAGCTGGTTGCCAACAACCGCGACTTCCACGTCGCCATCGCCGTGGCTGGCGGCAACCCGTTCTTTGTCTCCTGGATGACCACCGTGCTCGACCAGGGGCAGCGCCTGATGGGCTTGTACCTGGAGGACGCGGGTGGCAAGCGCTCGGATGCCATGCTCGACGAGCATGTGGCAATCGTCGAGGCCATCGCCGCGGCGAATCCCGACGCCGCCGAGAAGGCCGCACGCGATGACGCCAAGGTCCTGTTCGACCAATTGCAGAAGCACCTGTTCAAGGACCAGTTGCGCGGAGCCGATCTCGGCGCGCTGACCCGGACTCGATAGTCAACGACCGGTCGAGCCAGCCAGCGTGCGTGCGGCAATCCAACCGAAGGTCATGGCCGGGCCGATCGTGATGCCGCCTGCAGGGTAGGTACCACCGAACAGGCTCGCAGCGTCGTTGCCAGCCACGCACAGGCCTGGGATTGCGCGACCCGCGGTGTCCAGCACGCGCGCATTTTCGTCACTGGCCAGGCCAGCGAGCGAGCCGATGTCGCCCGTGCGCAGCCGCACTGCGTAGTACGGAGGGCGATCGAGCGGTCCGAGGTTGGGATGCACGGGATGCGCCGGGTCGCCGTAGGCGCGGTCGATCGCGCTGTCGCCGCGTCCGAACTCGGGGTCGTGGCCCGCGCGCGCATTCGAATTGAAAGTCTCCACCGTGCGACACAGCGTCGCGGCATCCACCCCGATGCGCGCGGCCAGCGTCGGCAGATCGTGCGCCTCGATCAGGTAACCCGAGCGCAAGTGCCGCCCGATGCTCATCGGAAACGGCGGCGCCGCCCCCATGCCGTGGCGCCGCAATGCCGGCCGGTCGCTGATCAGCCAGCACACCGGCGGTGCGCCCTGCGCATCCGCAAGCATGGTCTGGACGAAGAGCGAGTAGCTGGTGGCCTCGTTGACGAAGCGCCTTCCCTGGCCGTTGACGGCAATGAAACCGGGCTTCTGGCGCTCCATGAAGTGCGGGAAGCCTTCCGATACACCCGACACGGCGGCGGGCACGCGGGATGCGGGAGCCCACGACGCCACGCTGGCGTTGGCCACCAGCCTTGCGCCGAGTGCCTCGGCGAGCCGCAACGTGTCGCCGCTCACGCTGTCGGGCACGAGGCGAACGTGATCCTCCCCCTCGGCGCCCGCCGGAAAGAACCGTTCGCGCATCGCCGGACTGCCGCTGAATCCGCCGCCGGCCAGCACCACGCCGCGCGTGGTACTCACCTCGATAGCGCTGCCATGCCGATCGATGCAGGCCCCCGTGACCTGCACGCCATCATTCGTGCGTGTGGTGCGCAACTCTGCAAGTGCCGTCGCCGTCCAGAGTACAACGCCGCGCTGCAAACAGGCCCAGGCCAGTGCTCCCACGAGGCCGTTGCCGTTGGCAATGCGTGTGCCTCTCGGGTGACCACGTGCGCGGTCCCACGCGTGCCGCGCCACCAGGCGCGCGGCATGCCACGCCGCCGCCGGATCGCGATGGGCACGACGCATCGTCGCGAGTTCACCACTGCCGATCGTCATGCCCCCCAGGACGAGCGTGGACTCCAAGGGCCGGCGAAGATGGCCGAAGTGCGCCCCAAGTCGCCGCCCGTCAAAGATGCCCGGGATCAGCGATCGCGCGCCGCGCGAGGCGCCCGGCCACTCGGGGTGGTAGTCCATCGATCCGGCCGCGAGCGTGAAGCGCGGGCCGCCGGCGTCCTCCACGAAGGCGAGCATTTGCGCTGCGGCATCGACGAAGGCGCGTGCGCGCGCCGGTTCGAACGAAGGCCCGGCTGCGTGTTCGATATAGGTCAGCGCCGCCGCAGGCGCGTCGTTCACGCCGGCTGCACGCGCCTGGCGACTGCCCGGAATCCAGACCATGCCCTCGCTGAGGGCGGTGGTGCCGCCGATGACTTCGGCCTTCTCCAGCACGATGACCGACAGGCCGGCTTCAGCGGCAGTTAGCGCGGTCGTGAGGCCGGCCGCGCCGCTGCCGACCACCAGCACGTCGCAAGTCGCGGCTTCCCGTGCGGCGCCAGCCACCGTCATCTTGGCGGCAATTGACGACGCAGCGAGCCGATGTAGGCCAATCCCGTGGCCAGCATGCCGCCGTCGACATAGACAGTCTGCCCCGTCATCCAGGTGGCCTGTGACAGGAACCGCACGGCCTTGACGATGTCGTCGAGCTTGCCGAATCGGCCCAGCGGCGTGCGTTCCAGGTCGTGCCGCAGCACGTCGGGGTCGTTGCGTGTGCTCACCATAGAGGGGTTGTTGGCCTCGAGTGGCCCAGGCGCGACGGCATTGACCATGATGCCGAAGGGCGCCAGTTCGACCGCCATCGCCTGCGTGAGCGAGGCCTGTGCGCCCTTGGTCACCCCGTAGATCGGCTCGGTGGCCCAGGCCGTGACCGCGGCCACCGATGTGATGTGAATGATTCTTCCGCCGCCGGCAGACTTCATGCGCCGGCCGACGTGCTGTCCGCACAGCACCATGGCGCGCACGTTCACGTTCAGCATGGCCTGGATGTCGTCCAGGCTCGCTTCGAGAAAGTGCGCCGCTCGGCTGATGGACGCGCAAGCAATGAAGACCTCAGGTGCGAGCCCGTTCCACCGCGCATCGGCCTCGGCGAATGCCGATTCGATCTGCAACGGATCGGCCAAGTCTGCCAGTACACCGTGAAACCCTGAGCCGAGAGTTGAAGCCTGTGCGCTGGGAGCCTGGCGATCCAGCCCGATCACATCCGCCCCGTCGGCACAGAACGCAGCAGCGCAGGCCTGTCCAATGCCGCTTGAACTGCCTGTGATCAACACCCGTGCGGGTCGAGCTTCGTCACTTGCGGAAGTCATGTCGCTGGTTGCTGCGCTTCTGGCAGCGTCGTGTAGTGATGCTCGGTGACGACCATGCGCGCGAAGCGGCTGGTGTGCGCCGGCGTGTCCGCCCGGGTTGGGCTCTCGGCGCGGCCGTAGACGGTGTTGTAGGCGGCTTCGTCGGCGAACCACTGTTCAGCCACGCCGTCCCACTCAAATTCTTCACGTGCGCCACCGACCAGCCCGCTGTCGTCGCAACGCACATTCACCGTGTAGAGCATGAGGTGCGGTTGCTGATGCCGCGCCACGTCGTGGGCGTGCCGATTGAGCCACCAATCGCGGAAGTCGCTCAGGCTCAAGCCGTCTGCGCGCTTGAGGAACCACATCACTTTGATCATCGTGTATTCACGGCTGCCAAGCCCCGGATTGACTCGCGCTCAAGTGTACACCGTGTCGACAAAAAGCGACATTGGCGTGCCGGCATCGGTACTGGAAAACCCGCGCTTCGTTGACGGGAGGCCGGGTGTCGAGGTAGGCTGTGGACTTCTTGTCGACAACACGTCGACGAAGCATCTCAGCCTCGACTCAGGAGACCTCCATGCAGCGCAAGACCTTGCCCCTTCGACGCGATCCCCTGGCCCTGTCCGCGGGCGCACTCGTGGTCCAGGCGGTGTTCGGCACCTGCGCCGGTGCGGCGCTGCTCGCGCTGCCGTCCACGGCGCGAGCGCAGGCCTCGACCGCAGCGGACACGTCTGCCCAAACCATCGTCATCACGACCACCGCACGCAAGAAGAGTGAGTTGGCGCAGGAGGTGCCCATCACGATGGACGTCATCGGCGGGCGCGAGATCAAAGATTCGGGCATCACGCGCGTGCAGGACATCCAGGCCAACGTGCCGGGTCTGGTGATCGACACGCAGGAGTCGAGCGGGCGCATCTCCCTGCGCGGTGTCGGCACGGGCGACCTCGGGCTCGGTACAGACCAGTCCGTCGCCATCCATGTCGACGGTGTCTACCAGGTGTTCGGGAGCGCCGGCCTGGCGCGCTTCTTCGACATCGACCGGGTCGAGGTGCTGCGCGGACCCCAGGGCACGCTGTATGGCCGCAATGCGACGGCCGGCGTCATCAACCTCGTGTCCCGCGCGCCGCAGAAGAAGTTTGGCGCCGAGGTCGACGTGTCGCTCGGATCCTTCGGCACCCGTCAGCTCCAAGGCGTGCTCAATGTGCCTCTCAGTGAAGACACGGCCGTGCGATTCGCCGTCGTGGGCGCCACCAGCGACGGCCGGATCACCAACACCAAGGACGGCAGCAAGACCGGCAAGGGTGACGACTACACCGCCTTTCGCGGCAGCCTGCGCAGCCGTGTCGGCGCGGTGGGCGTCGACCTGACGGTGCAGCACATCGACGACAAGAGCAATCTGGGCGTGGCGCTCGTGCCCAACCCTTACAAGCCGGCCTTGCGTCTTGGCACCACCGAAGGCGACTCCTTCGACCTGGGCTACTTCGACAAGCCCGTGTCGCAGCGCAAGAAGGACCTGGCGGTGTCGCTGAAGCTCTCAGGAAACGTCGGCGATGTCAGCCTGACCTCGATCACCGGCTACGGCAAGCACACCGGCGGCTTCGATCTCACGTTCTCCACACCCAAGCGCCCGCCCGGCCAGTGGTTGAGGGTGGTGCTCGACGAACCTTACGATCAGTGGTCGCAGGAGCTGCAGGCCAACTTCAACCTCGGCGAGTCCCAGTGGACGACAGGCCTGTACTACATCGACTACAAGGGCGCGGACAAGCGCGACCTGAATCAGTACAACATCCCCTTCAACATCTCGACCACGGACAGCAAGGGCCTGGGCAAGTCCTACGCGGCGTTCGCCGATGTCAATTACCCGCTGAGCAAGCAACTGCGCCTCAACGTGGGCCTGCGTTATACGCACGACGAGAAGACCGGGGTGTCGTCATCGGTCAGTGACGACCCATTCAGCGTTGTCAACCCGCCGGCCAGCCTGACAAAGGCGTGGAGCGCCACGACCGGCCGTTTGGGGCTGGACTACTTCCTGAGCAAGGGCACCATGATCTACGGCGGTGTCTCGACCGGCTACAAGTCTGGCGGCGTCGCACCGGCGGCGTTCTCGTTCGTGCCCAATTCGGTCTACGAACCGGAGAAGCTCACGGCCTTGGAAGTCGGGCAGAAGACCACGTTTGCGGGCGGCGGCGGCATCTTCAATGTCTCCGTCTTCAACTACGACTACAAGGACAAGGTCGAGATCTACTCGCCCGATGGCATCAACTTCGACTTCTACAACGTGCCCAAGGCACGCATCAAGGGCATCGACGGCTACCTCGAGCTCCGGGTTGCGCGCAACCTGCGCTGGGATC
Organism: Rubrivivax sp.; assembly: GCA_044372085.1. Classification (GTDB taxonomy): domain Bacteria; phylum Pseudomonadota; class Gammaproteobacteria; order Burkholderiales; family Burkholderiaceae_C; genus Rubrivivax. The sequence goes on along the minus strand of JBILSM010000024.1, from coordinate 14,254 downwards.
TGAACGCAGCCTTGCTGGACGCGAAGTTCACCGACTTCCCAGCCTTCGACTTCGCCACCAGCGCGGCCGTCAACTACGCCGGCAATCGACCCGCGCGCGCGCCGAAGACGAGCGCGACGACGGGCCTGACGATGGACAAGATCCCGATGTTCGGTATCGGCATGGCGCAGATTCGCGCCGAGTATGTCTACCGCGACAAGATTTACTTCACGTTCCAGAACCAGCCTGATCGTTTGGAGAACTCGATCGGACTGTTCAACCTCTCGGCTCGATTGACCTCCAACGACGGACGCTGGAGCGCCTTCTTCGCCGGGCGCAATCTGGCTGACAAGAAGTACGTCGCCAACATCATCGCCACGCCGGCGGGGCAATTCGTCGTACCGGCGGAAGGGCGCACGTGGCAGCTGGGCGGCACGCTCAGCTTCTGAGCATCTGCGAGCTGTCTGCGAGCGCAAGCGCGCACAGGGCCAGGTGACCCTGCGGGCGCTCTGCGCATCCTGGGCGCTGGTGGCAGCCGGCGTAGCGGCGGCCGCGCCGGCCACCGAACCAGTGCCGCAGGATTGCAATGCAGCGGACTACCGGCAGTTCGACTTCGCGCTCGGCAGTTTCACGCTACGCACCGCCAAGGGAGTGCTCGCCGGGACCCTGCGCTTCGAGAAGAAGCTCGACGGCTGTGCCATCGTGGGACATTGGTCAGGCGCGCAGGGCGGCCACGGTGAGGTCGCCCTGTATTTCGATCGCAGCGACCGCCGCTGGCATCAGCTCTACATCGCCGACGACGGCTGGGTGCTGCGCTTCAGCGGGCGTTTCGCGGGGCAGGCGCTGGTCATGACCGGCCTGAACACCTTCGCCGATGGTCGGCGCGGCGTGCAGCGGATGACCTGGTCACTGCTGCCTGACGGCGGTCTTCGGCAGTTCTGGGAACTTTCGTCGGACGGCGCACGGCGCTGGGAAACCCTGTTCGACGCGCGCGGCATGCGCGACAGCGCCGCCTCGCCATCGCGTTAGCCCTGCGTCACAACCCGAAGCGGCCGGGTGCGAAAGGCCGGGCATCGATCTCGGGTGCCTCGCCCGTCATCTGAGCGGCGAGCACACGGCCCGAGCCTGCCGCCAGAGTCCATCCCATGTGGCCGTGGCCGGTGTTGAGATACAGGCCGGGCAAGCGCGTCGCGCCGATCAGTGGCTTGCCGTCGGAGCACATCGGGCGCAGTGCAGCCCACTCGCGCGCGGCCATCGGCGGTTGTCTTCGTGCCAGTGCCGGGTAGACACGGGCGAAGTTGCCCTGCAGGTTGGCGATGCGGCCGCGCGCGATCTGCACGTCGTCGCCGCAGAACTCCGCGGTACCGGCCACACGCAGCCGGTCCGTGCCGACGGGGATCACGGCCAGGTGCAGGGCGCCGTCGACGACGGGGGTGCGCGGCGCGGCTTCGCCGGCGGGCAGCTCGAACGTGATCGAGTAGCCCTTGGCCGGACGCACCGGCAATGCCAAGCCGCAGGAGCGGGCCAGCGCCGTGCTGAGGCTTCCTGCCGCCAGCACGACGGCGTCGAAGCGTTCGCTGTCTTGGCCGGCAATGCGCAGTCCGGTCACTGCACCTGCCGCTGTCTCGATGGCAGCGACCGGTCGACCATAGGCGAAGCGAACGCCCCTGGCTGCCAGTGCGGCCTCCAATGCCACGCAGTAACGATAGGAGTCGCCGGCCTGGTCGTCGACGTTGTGTACCGCGCCGACCAGATCGCCAGCAATCGAGGCCAACTGCGGCTCCAGTGCAACCAACGAATCCACGTCGAGCACCTGTGGCCGCAGGCCTGCGGTTTCGAGCGTGGCCGACCACTCGCGTGCGCTTTGAAATGCCTGCGCATCGCGATGGATCACCAGCGTACCGCGCGCGTAGTGGTCGAACGCGATGCCCTCAGCGGCAAGGCCCGCCATTGCCTGCACGCTGTGGCGCGCCAGGGCAACGTTGGCCAGCGTGTTGGCGACGAAGCGCTCCGGCGAGGACTCGCGAACGAAGCGCCAGCCCCAGCCCAGCAAGGACGGCAGTGCCTTCCAGCGCAGCAGCACGGCGGCCTGGTCGTTGCCGAGGTTGCGCAAGACGTAGCGAAGGATGCCGGGCGAGTTCCACGGCTCGACCAGCGAAGGATGCAGCAAGGCGCCGTTGGCGAAACTGGCGTCGAGCCCGGGGCCGTCGTGGCGGTCGAAGACGGTGAGGTCGGCCTCGCCCCGCGCGAGCAACGAACGAGCCGTCGAGAGCCCGATCACGCCGGCGCCGATGATGGCAATCTTCATGGGGCGTTGGGCGCCAGTGGCGTGGCCATCGGCATGAAACCGGTGTCCAGCGGATAGATCGGACGGCGCAGCTGCCGATACGGGATGAGTCGGGGGTCCAGGCACAGGCTGCCCGGGCTGTCGCAGAACACGACATGGCCGGCCACGCCCTTGAAGCCGTTGACGAAGTGCGTCGACGACTTGACGACGACCAGGCGCGACGCAGACAGGTCGATGCCGTGCTCGGTGAAGCAGCGCGGCTCCCAGACCTGCGTGCGTTCGCTCGCGATCACGACATCGACACCCTGTACGCGCAGCCATGCGCTGCGGCCGATCGGATCCAGGGGCTCGCCCTGGCCGAAGCGCGCCTGGCGCACGTCCGAGCGCACGCACATCACCTCGGCATCGACGTCGAGGGGCGGCCCCGACATCTCGCTGACCTTGCCGCCGATGCGCAGGCGCAGTTGCGCGCCTGCGCCGGCGCGGTGCGCAAAGTCCACCGCCACGGGATCCCAGAGCATGCCGAAGGCAGCCCGTTCGACTCGGCGCTGCAGCAATTCCTGCAGCAGCCACGTGGAGTCCCCGGCGCAGCCACCTCCGGGGTTGTCGCCGCTGTCGGCCATCACGACAGGCCAGCGGTCGCAGGCCAGCGCCTCGTCGAACGCTTCGTCCACGCTGCGCGGCTTGGGCGCGCGCAACGCGGCGTCGATGAAGGCGACGCTCAGACGATCGCCGATGGCCTGAGCGTCTGCAGCATGGTCACGCTCGGCCGTCACGATCAGGCTGGCCGACGTGTGCACCGTGTCGCCGAGCGGGAAACCGTGGAACGCCGAGATCGTCAACATTCCCGGTTCGGCCTGTGCGTGACGCAGTTTCTCGACGAAGGCTTGCATCGGCCCTTCGGTGGTGCGGAAGATGCCCAGCAGCGGAATCCGCCAAGCCAGGGTCACCGGCCGGATTTCACCGCGTGCCGCCCGGTCCAGCAGCGTGTAGACGTGCTGCGTGCGCTCGGGATAGTCGGTGTGCGGGTACTCGAGGCAGGCGACGACGAAAGTCGCGTTCTCGATCATGCGCGCCGTCAGATTGCCGTGCAGGTCGAGTTCGAGTGCGATGGGCACCCGCGGACCGACAACAGCCCTCACGGCCTCGACAAGATCGCCCTCGACGTCGTCGCAGCCCTGGGCGATCTGCGCACCGTGCATGAACAGGAACACCCGGTCCACCGGCAGCGCGCGGCGCAAGTCATCCAGGATCTCGGCCCGAAAGGCAGCGTGGTCTCGTGCCTGCAGCGGCGCGCTCGGCGCGGCCAGGGCGTACAGACCCGCCCGCACCTCGATGCCATTCGTCTGGCACAAGGTTGCGAACTGGCCGTAGCCCATCGTGTCGATGGCGACGGGCCGGTAGGGCGCACCTGCGCCGTGAACGGTCTCGGCGGCAAAGCTCTGCATGTTCGTCGGAATGGGCGAGAACGAGTTCGTCTCGTGCACCAGGCCGGCGACGAAGGCGCGCGGGGCGCTCATGTTTTGCTGGACGAGAGCGACACGACGGGCAGTTCGAGCCAGGAAGGGCGTGCAATGTCGTGGAACACGCGCTGGCGGGCCACGCGAGGCTCTGCCGTGTTGGTGGTCACAGGCTCGCCGGTGCCAGGGTTGGGAAAGGCCTCCGGGTACGCGCTGCTGCACACGCTCAGCCGCAGCCGATGACCGGCCAGGAAGGTGTGGCCGATGCCCCCCAGATCCAGCGTCAGCGCGACCGCGACTCCGGGCACATAGGGCTCCTCGGCCGATGGACCGCCGCGCGCACGCAGCCGCTGCCGCGCCGCGCCGTGCGAGCCCAGGCGCATGCCGCGACCATCCGGCGCAACGTCCTCCAGTCGGCAGAAGAAGTCGGCATCCAGCGCATCGCTTGCAACGACGAGGTGCACAGCCACGTTGCCGACGACGGACAGGTCCGCAGGCAATGGCGAACTCACGTAGACCAGCACATCGGTCCTGTCGAGCAACGGGGCTAGATCGCGCGGCCATTCGCGCAACGTTCGCATCTTGCCCGTCGCGTCCGGCAGCCGTGACGGCACGGGATGCAAGGGGTCGTGCACGAACTCGTCGGCCGTCTCGTGCGCCGGGGCGGCCCAGGCGAGCGTGCCGTTGCCGCGCAGTCCGTTGGCCTGCCCGCCGCTGTGCAGGTAGAGCGAGCGCCGATCGGCCGCGGGCGGTGGATAGTCTTCGGCCTCGAACCAACGGTTCGATCCGGTGATGAACAGCCGCGCGCGCGGCGCCTTGAAAGTCGGCCCGCCCTTGAGGTGTTGGTCGAAGAACGCGGCGATCATCTCCCGGGCAACGACGAATCCTTGCGCGGGAATGGCAAGGTCACCGAGCGGCGACACCGGTAGCCCTGTCAGATAGTCATGCCCACCGTCGGGTGCCCCGATGTGGTCCCATGGACCGACCACCAAGTGCTGGGTGCCGCGTGCAGTGGAGTGAAGGCGCATCCCCTGGAAGTGCGCCAACGTGCCGGCGAGGCATCCGTCCTGCCAGCCAGTGAACGCCAGCGACGGAACCTCGATGCGCGCGTGTTCAGTGGCAGCGAATGCCTGGGGGGGCGCCGCGCCATCGCCACGAGAGTACGCAGCCATCTGACGGAAGCCAGGACTGGCCTTCCCGAGCAAGTACTCGTCGACCGTGATCATCGGCCGATGGGCCAGGAGTGCGTCCCAGTGGAGGTCTGGCGGCAACACAGCATGACCTTCACGCGATCTCGAGCCCCAGGTCAACGAGTGCTCGAACATGAAGATGCCGCCGAACCAAGTGATCTCGTCGCGGATGTTCGCCGTGCTGGCGCTGGGAGAGATCGCCTTGAGGTGAGCCGGACGGTCCAGCGCGGCACACCATGGGTTGGTGCCGGTGTAGGAGGAGCCCCGCATGCCGATGCCGCCATCGCAGAACGGCTGTGCGGCCAGCCATTCGATCGCGTCGAAGCAGTCCGCACGCTCGTGCACGAAAGCCTCGAACTCACCTTGCGAATCACCTTTGCCCCGACAGTCGGCAACGGCCGTTGCGTAGCCACGCGAGAGCCAGAAGGCCGCCTCGTTACGGAAGTTCGTGCCGTCTGGGCCGCGTCCGTACGGAGTGATCTCCAGCACCAGCGGCCGCGCGATGTCTCGATCCGCTGTGAACACGTCGGCCGCCAGCGTTGTGCCGTCGCGCAGTGGAACGCGGACGGTGAAGAACGGCGGTGACTCTGCCACGCTCGACAATGCTATGCCCCTGCTGTTTGTCGACACTCAGTATACAACGGTCAGTGGGCGGCGTATGGGCATGCCACAGCCGCGCCACCTTGGCCATAGCGCTTATGGGCTCAACGGCATCGCGCTCGCGGAGCTTCGTGCCAGTTGATGTTGAAGCTGCGACTGTCGCCGCCGGTTGAGAGACCCTGAGCACGAGCAGGCCGTCGGCCCGGATTCACTGGGTCCGTGGTTCCATTTCGGCTGATCGAACTGCAGACGTACCGCCTGCGTCAGACGTCGATCAGGACCACATGACCACGAGTGACCGCTTTGGAGAGTGTTCGCACTCGAGTGGGCGTCGGCCTATGGCGGCTGTACTTGAAACCGGTCATTCGCGTGCCGATTTCCTGATCGATCTTATGACTGGAGATGGCCGACTGCGTGAGTAGCTGCGGGAGCCAGAAAGCGGTCCATCGTCCCGGTCCACGAGGTGGGTAGGGTTGACCCAGGGCAAGGGCCCCGATGGGGAGTCGGCGCATCTTGTGTGGTCCTCAACTCGATGGGAGACCATCATGGGCACCACAGGCATCAACTCTCTTCGCGAGCCGTGGAACAAGGGCAAGATCGTCGGGCAGAAGGCCCCGTTCAAGCTGAAGGACATCTGGGCGCTCCGCGTCCGCTTCCAGATGGAGCACCGGGTGCGCGAGCTCGCACTTTTCAACTTGGGTATCGACAGTAAGCTGCGCGGGTGCGATCTCGTCGCCTTGAAGGTCCGAGATGTTTGTCATGGGGATCAGGTGGCGACGCGCGCCATCGTGCTGCAGCACAAGACCCAGCGCCTGGTCCAGTTCGAGATCACGCCGGCAACCCGGGATGCCTTGCAGGCCTGGATCAAGCAGGCTGGCCTGAAGTCGGATGACTTCATCTTCCCCAGCCGGCTGCACGACTCACCTCACCTCGGCACCCGCCAGTACGCCCGGATCCTCGGGCACTGGGTCGACGAACTGGGCCTGGACCGCGCCGACTACGGGACGCATTCGATGCGCGGGACGAAGGCGACGCTGATCTACCGGCGCACCAAGAACCTGCGCGCCGTGCAGCTGCTACTGGGCCATTCCAAGCTGGAGTCGACAGTCCGATACCTCGGCATCGAGGTCGATGACGCGCTCGAGATCTCTGAGCAAACAGAGATCTGATTCAGCAGACCGCTGGCCACCCGCGCAAGGCGGGGGTGGCCAGCTGCGAACGGCTGCTGTCTGGTGTGCTGCCGAACTCACGCAGTCGGCCATCAGGAGACAGTCGGTCAGAGCGACAGCAGCCGTGCGGCAAGTCGGTGGGAACTCCGCTCAACCTCGGATGTATTACCATGCGATCACTTGGTAACACTCATGGAGGGCGTGCATGACGACGACGCTGACCAGTAAGGGGCAGGTCACGATCCCCAAGCGAATCCGCGATGCGATGCATCTGGTACCAGGAGCACCCGTCGAGTTCTCGGTGAACGCAGCTGGCGAAGTGGTTCTTCACCCAGCACCGCCCGCCGCACGCGGGCGCAACCCAGCCCGCGACCGCTTCGATTCGGTTCGGGGTCGAGCTGATGTGCACTGGCGGACCGATGAGTTGATGAAGCTGCTGCGCACCGACGATTGATGTTGCTGGTCGACACCAACGTCCTGGTGGACGTCCTGCAGAACGATCCGCAATGGGCTGACTGGTCTATCGCACAGTTGCGAGCCCAGGCCAAACTGCATGCTTTGGTCATCAATCCGGTCATCTACGCCGAGATGTCGTTGTCGTTCTCGACGCTTGAAGCTCTCGACGACGTGGTGAGCACCATGGAGCTGGAACTGCACGAGATCCCTCGACCCGCCCTGTTCCTGGCAGCCAGGGCCTACGCGCAATACCGCCGGCGCGGCGGCAGCAAGGGGCAGGTGCTTCCCGACTTCTTCATAGGAGCCCATGCCGCCGTCGAGGGATGGCCCTTGCTGACCAGGGACGCTAACCGCTTCAAGACTTGCTTTCCGACGCTTGTGGTGATTGCCCCCTGAGACGGTTCCTGATGCGATGCGCAATCTGTCGCAGAAGGGTCCTCTGTAGGGTCCCAGCCGAGTGACTGCTCTGGGTCGGGTCCGGACAGCCAATCCGCTGAACTCGCTGCCCGAAACCTGCTGGTCGAATTGGGCTGCCAAATAGCTGACGTTCGTCTAGACCAAATGTCCCGGCCCATGCCAGACGGCCAATTTCCACATCCTGTTTCCTCAATTCAGACCGCCGGCCCACGCAGTCATCGCGAAGCTGCGTCACGCACTGGCGCGGTCGTGGGGGTCCAGCCGCTCCAATGGACTCCGACACCAAACGTAGACGGTTAGGCTCGAACGGCCGCCAACTTGCGAACCAACGCCAAGTAGTTGGCCAGCGCTGCGGAGGCGTCACTCTTGCGCCAGCCCAGCGCCAGCACGGCAGTCAATCCCGCACGGGTATCGATCGCGCGGAAGGTCACGCCGTCCAGCGCGATGCGCCGCATCGATGCCGGCATCACGCAAACCCCCAAACCTGCAGCAACAAGGCCGAGCGCAGTCGTCACGCGCGGCGCTTCTTGCGCAATGCGGGGGCTGAAGCCGGCGCGTTGGCAGGCGGCCAGCGTGCTGTCGTAAAAGGCGGGGCCTTGCTGCCGCGCGAACACGATGAACGGCTCGTTCTGCAAGTCGCGCATGGCGACGGTCGCGTCCGCCCCGTGTTTGCCCAACCCATGGCCTCGGGGAACGGCCACCACCATCGGTTCGGTCAGCAGCACCTCGACCACCAGGCCCACCGTGTCCGGCGGCACCGATCTCAGGAAGGCCACGTCGATCTGCCCGTCGCGCAACCGCTGCAGCAATTCGTCGGCGAGGCGCTCGTCCAGCGTGACCGCCGCATCAGGGAAGCGATCTCTGAACAACCGCACGCTCAACGGCATTAGCGGATGCATCGGACCGGTGGGCACCGTTCCAATGCTCAAGCGACCCAGTTCGCCCCGCCCCGCGCGTTGAACCGCATCCAGCGCCTTGGCGTGCTGCCCGAGCAGTTGCCGTGCGTGGACCAGCAGCACCTCACCGGCGGCCGTCAACTCCACCCCGCGCGGCTTGCGCCGAAACAGCTTGGCGCCAAGCCGCTTCTCCAACGCCGCGATCCGCAGGCTGAGCGGTGGCTGCTGGGTGTTCAGGCGCTCCGCTGCCCGCGTGATGTGCCCTTCTTCCGCGACGACGACGAAAGATCGCAGTGCGTGCCAGTCGAGAATTTCCATATCGAATGAGATATGAATTCAGAGATTTGGACTGTATGGCTTGAATGGACAGGCCCGCATAGATTCTGTTCGAGGCGTGATGTGCCTTGCGGTGTGGATGTCGCCCAGCAGGCGAGCCGGACGCATCGAGCCACCGCCATTAACCTGAATGAACAACTGCCCGAGCGGAGATTTTCATGAACATCAACCGTCGTGTATGCGTCAGTCTTGCGGCCGCCGGACTGGCGTATCCGCTGCAATCGCTGGCCCAGGCCTGGCCCACCCGCCCAATGCGGCTACTCGTGCCGTATGGGCCGGGTGGCCCGACGGACATCCTGGCCCGACTGGTCGCGCCGTTGCTGAGCGAGCGTCTGGGTCAGCCTGTCGTCATCGAGAACGTTCCTGGAGCGGGCGGCAACATCGGCATGGCCCAGGGCGCCAAGGCGGCACCGGACGGTCACACGCTGACCGTCGTAGCGCCCAACATCGTCATCAATCCGGTCCTGTACGCCAGCACCGGCTATGAGCCCTACGCCGACTTTGCACCGGTGACCGTGGCCGTTCGTTCGGCTGTGGTCGCCAGCGTGCATCCTTCGGTGCCTGCGAACACGCTGGCGGAGCTGATTGCACTGGTGAAGTCGCAACCCGGCCGCCACGCCTACGCGTCGCCGGGCAACGGCACGCCGCCACACCTGGTGGCAGAGCAGTTGCGGCTCGGCCTGGGGTTGGACCTTGCGCACATTCCCTACAGCAGCGCCGGCCAAGCCGTGGCAGCGGCGCTGAGTGGCCAGGTTCCCATCGTCTTCAGCACCACGCCGCCGGCCTTGGCCCACATCGCGGCGGGCAAGTTGCGCGGTCTGGCGGTGACGGGCGCTGTCCGGGTCGGTGAACTACCTGGCACGCCGACGATGTCGGAAGCGGGACAGGCAGCAGTCGATGGAGAGGGCTGGTTCGCGTTCGTGGTGCCGTCGGCAACGCCCCGCGACATCGTTGCGTCGCTGCACCGGGAGGTGGTGTACGCACTTGAGAGCAGCGCAGTGCGCGCGCGGCTGCCCGGCCTCGGCTTCGAGCCGGTGCTGAGTTCACCAGCGGCCAGCGCCACGCACTTTCGGTCAGAAGGTGAGAAGTGGACTCGGGTGGTCCGCAGCGCGGGCATCAAGCTGGACTGATCGAGCGCCGTGTTTCGGATCGGCCTGCTCCACCACGGCTCGTCGAGCAGCCCGGCCCTGGCTCGTTTTCGGACCGGCCTGCTGAGGCACGCTCTCGTGGATGGCGCCAACTGCCTTGTCGACGCCTTGGGGGCGGAGGGTCGCTGGCACTGGCTGCCAGCGCTGACTGCGCAACTGCTGCAACGCAAGCCAGACGTGCTGGTGGCGATCGGGGCGCTCGCCGCGCTGTCGGCCCAGCGCGCGACATCGAGTATTCCGATCCTGCATGCCATCGTGCTCGATCCTGTGGACATCGGCCTTACAGCGCCCAACGTCACCGGGGTCAGCAGCTTCGACCCCGAGCAGCCGGCGCGGCATCTCAGCTTGCTGCAGCAGCTGCTACCGGGCCTGCGCAAGGTCGCGTTCCTGGCAGATGTCGAAGCGCCACAAGGCTGTGATGGGCGCAGCCCGTTGGTCACCCATTTGCTGCAGGCGGCATCGCAGTTGGACCTCGACCTTCATGGCGTGGCGCTGTCCAGTGTCGAAGGGAATCTCGAGCAGCCTTTCGACACGCTGAAGCTGACCGGATCGCAAGCCTTGGTGGCACTCGAGGTTCCCACCGTGTTGGCGCGACTCCCTGACATCATGACGCTTGCTGACCGCCATCGCCTGCCAACGCTTTCGCCGTATGGTTGGCCTGCCAGCGGCTTGGTCATGGAAGGTACGTCGCTGCATGACGCACTTGATCCGCTGGCTGAGTCTGTTGCACTAGTCAGCCGAGGCACGCCCGTCGGTGCCGTGCCGATGCGAATCGTGCGTCACCAACGGCTCGTAGTGCGCATGGATCGCGCCCGGCGCATCGGTCTAACGATCCCTGCCGCTGTGCTGCAGCGGGCCAGTCTGTGTGTCGATGAGACGTCAGACGATGCGACAGACCAGCGTACGCGTATCGATCCCCCTGGAGGCAGCCCCGGTTGGTGAATCGGTCGCTCACGCGCACCCTATTCGGCTAAAGCGTTCGATAGACACGCCAAAAGCTGACTGCTGGCTTCGGCTGCAGCTGGCGGGACGAGCCAACGAAGGCTTCAGATTCGTCGCCTGAAACCTGTCGCTCGCAGGTGCTCCTTGACAGGATTTGAGAGCGGGCCGGGAAGGACCGCTCCTGGTCGGCAGCGTGAGTACCAGGCGGCGTGAGGAAGCTGACTTCCGACGCGATGACGCTGCCGACGGAAGCCGGTTATCGGGAGCCCCAGCGGGAACCCGGTACCGGCCAGGAGCAGCCGCTGACATTCAGTCCGACATGCGGTCGATCGGCCACGCGTGCTCGGGCTAAGCCTCATGGCGAACGGGTCAGCTGCGAAACAGACAGGCTGCCCGCTCTGCCTTGGTTTCGCTGGGATGCTGATAATGCAAACGGGAGGACGCATCCATGGCTATTGGCTCGACATTCGTCTCTCGCGGCGCTGCCGGCTACGACGCCTACATGGGCCGTTGGAGCCTCCGCTTGGCACCCCTGTTCCTGGAATTTGCCGGTGTCGCGCCTGGCGAGCGCGTTCTCGAGATCGGTTGCGGCACAGGAAACCTCACAGCCGCTCTGGCTCAGCGGGGAGATCTTTCAGGAATCGATGCGATCGACTACGACACCGACTTCGTCGCCGAGGCTCGTCGACGTTTGGCCGGTCCGAACATACGAATCGAGCAGGGCGACGCCAGTGCGCTGGCCTTTCCCGATGGTGCCTACGATCGCGCGTTGTCCATGCTGGTGCTCCACTTCGTCGCGGACCCTTCCCGTGCCGTCTCCGAGATGCGCAGGGTGTTGCGCAAGGGCGGTGTGGCTGCAGCTTGCGTCTGGGATCTCTATGGCGGCATGCCCGCCAACCGCCTGTTCTGGGATCCCATTGTCGCCATCGAACCCGCCATGGCGGAGCACTGGGCCCGTGCCGCGTTTCGGCCTATGACAGGCCCTGGCGAACTGCAGGGCGCTTTCGAAGCAGCTGGCTTTGTGGATGTGACAGAAACTATGTTGCCCATTCGCATGGACTTCCAAAACTTTGACGACTTCTGGGAGCCGACCATTTATGGTCAAGGTAACCGCGCCGCACTCGTGGCCCAGCATGGCGAAGAGCGGCTGAAGGCCGCAGTCCGCACTGCATACCTCAGCGGTCGCCCCGACGGCCCTCGCTCGTTCGCCAGTATTGCTTGGTCCGTGCGCGGTTTGGCCGCCTGATGTGATCCGAACTCGGGGGCGCAGGCAAACCATCTTTGCGCGGCTCGATCGGGCTCAATGTCCGCACTGTCGTCGGTCGACCGGCTGCTTCGGGTCGACAGCAACCGTTCGCCGCCAGTGGGAGCAGTCGTTGGCCGGACCTCGGCACCGAATCGCTGACCCACCTGCGCGCCCGCCCCCGCCGAGCGTCAAGTTCCGAGGTACAGCTGACAGCCGCACGAGGAACTGGCCAACGTCAGGTATCGGCGCCCGCCGACATTCGCCGGCCAAATCCGAACGGCAGCATCCAGCTTTAGACCCCGCAAATCAGCGACTGCAGGAGGCAAGGCGTCGAATAGCTTCGGCAGCCGATCTCTGCGCTGGCGACGCTGCAAGGCCGCGGCCGCCTCGGAGGGCTTGACCCGTATCAAGCCCACAGGCGCGGTCGGGCCGCAGCATGTGGCATGCGTTCAGATCAGGCGCGCGCGGCACCGAAGGGCGTGCGGACCGGGGCCGGGAGCAGGGTCGGCACCAGCCGGCCGTCCCGCCTGCGGGCGGCCTTCAGCCGGTTCCTGCACCGGCGCCGCAGGCTGGGCCACTTCGGCCGCCACCCCTTGCAGGACGCCCTGGCCGGCCGCGGCAGGGCCCATGCCCGGCCCGATGCCCCGCCCGATGCCCTGCCCGATCCGATCACGCAGGATCTGTTGGCGGTGGCGCGTGAGCAGCCGGCCCAGGCGCTGCACCGCCTGCACTCGCGCCCGGAGGGCCTGAGCCCGCGCGAGGCCGCTGCACGGCTGGCCCGGCACGGGCCCAACCTGGTGGAGCATGAAGGCCCCCTGCCCTGGTGGCGCCACCTGTGGCACTGCTTCCTGGACCCGTTCAACCTGCTGCTGACGGCGCTGGCCGCGGTGTCCTGGGCCACACACGACCTCAAGGCCACGGTGGTGATCGGCACCATGGTCACGCTCAGCACCGCGCTGCGCTTTGCACAGGAGCACCGCTCCAGCCGGGCGGCAGAGTCGCTGAAGGCGCTGGTGAGCAACACGGCCACCGTGATGCGGCAGGGGCGGCTTGAGCTGCCGATCAGGAAGCTGGTGCCGGGGGACGTGCTGCTGCTGTCAGCGGGCGACATGATTCCGGCCGATTGCAGGGTGCTGGCGGCGCGAGACCTGTTCATCGCCCAAGCGGCGCTGACGGGCGAATCGCTGCCGGTGGAGAAGTTCGCGGATCTGCCCGTCACCTCGCCAGAACCCGACCCGCTGGCCCAGGCCAACCTGGTCTTCATGGGCACCAACGTCGTCTCCGGCACGGCCACGGCGCTGGTGGTCCACACCGGCGCACGCAGCTTCTTCGGCGCCCTGGCGGCCCACGCCACGGCCACCCCCACCGAGCCCAATGCCTTCCAGGCCGGCCTCAACAGCGTGAGCTGGCTTCTGATCCGCTTCGCCGCGGTGATGGTGCCCGTGGTGCTGCTGGTCAACGGCTGGACCAAGGGCGACTGGCTGGAAGCCCTGCTGTTCTCGCTGGCCGTGGCCGTGGGCCTGACGCCGGAGATGCTGCCCATGATCGTCACCTCCACCCTGGCCCGGGGCGCCGTGACCCTGGCGCGGCGCCAGGTGGTGGTCAAGCGGCTGGATGCCATCCAGAACCTGGGGGCGATGGATGTGCTGTGCACCGACAAGACCGGCACCCTGACGCAGGACCGCATCGCCCTGGCCCAGCACATCGACCCGCTAGGCCAGCCCTCGGAAGAGGTGCTGGCCCTGGCGTTTCTCAACAGCCACTACCAGAGCGGACTGAACAACCTGCTGGACCGCGCCATCCTGGACCACGTGGAACTGCCTGCCGAGCTGAAGCTGCAGGAGAGCTACCGCAAGATCGACGAAATCCCGTTCGACTTCCAGCGCAGACGGATGTCGGTGGTGGTGTCCGAACGGCACGACGACCAAGAGCACCACGAGCTGATCTGCAAGGGGGCTCTGGAGGAGGTGCTGGCGGTGTGCACGCATGTGCGTCTGGCGGCCTTGCCCTGCGGCCAGGGGGCGCAGGAACAAGTGCTGGACGACCGCATGCGGGCCCGGGTGCAGGAAGTCAGCGCGCGGCTGTCAGGCGTCGGGCTGCGCCTGGTGGCGGTAGCGATGAAGGAGCT
>JBILSM010000095.1:0-11344 GCA_044372085.1 Rubrivivax sp. | reverse complement strand
TGATTGCGCCGATTGCGATGGAAGAGGGTCTGCGGTTTGCGATCCGCGAGGGCGGGCGTACCGTCGGCGCCGGCGTCGTGGCCAAGATCATCGCCTGATCGATGCGTGACGTCCCCGCCGTATCGACGGCGGGGGTTCTTCCCTCGGTGCCGTGCATCACGGCACATTGCTCTTTCAAGGACACGTCATGCAAAAGCAGAAGATCCGTATTCGCCTCAAGGCCTTCGATTACAAGTTGATCGACCAGTCAGCGCTCGAAATCGTGGACACCGCCAAGCGCACCGGCGCCATCGTCAGGGGGCCGGTTCCCCTGCCCACGCGCATGCAGCGCTTTGACATCCTGCGCTCGCCGCACGTCAACAAGACCAGTCGCGATCAGTTTGAGATCCGCACCCACCAGCGTCTCATGGACATCGTCGATCCGACCGACAAGACGGTGGATGCGCTGATGAAGCTCGACCTTCCGGCCGGAGTAGATGTGGAGATCAAGCTGCAGTAAAGCCAAGCTGCGGTCGACAAGGCCGCAGCATTTGCTATACTAGAAAGCTTTTCCGGGCTCGGCACGCTGAGCCACGGAAATCAACCGCCCCGGCCAATCGATGTCGGGGGAGTGCAACAAGGTCTGCTGACGGCTCCGTCGAGGGGTCTGGGGTGGACTGGAGAAACAATCATGACGACCGCAGATGCGAGCTACAGGCTCGGTTTGCTGGGGCGCAAGGTGGGCATGATGCGCATCTTCACGGACGATGGCGACGCCATTCCCGTGACGGTGCTCGATGTGTCGAACAACCGCGTTACCCAGGTCAAGACCGTCGCGAATGACGGCTACGCCGCCCTTCAGGTGGCCTACGGCCAGCGCAAGGCCTCTCGCGTGAGCAAGCCCGCCGCTGGGCACTTGGCCAAGGCCGGGGTCGAGGCTGGAGAACTGATGCGTGAGTTCCGGGTGCCGGCCGAAGTGGCTGGCCAGTATGCCCCGGGCGCTCAGGTTCCCGTGACGCTGTTTGCGGCGGGCCAGATGGTGGATGTGCAGGGCACATCCATCGGCAAAGGCTACGCGGGCACCATCAAGCGTCACAATTTCAGCTCGCAACGTGCATCGCACGGCAACAGCCGCTCCCACAACGTTCCGGGCTCGATATCGATGGCCCAGGATCCTGGCCGTGTGTTCCCGGGCAAGAAAATGACCGGTCACATGGGCGACGAGACCGTCACCACGCAGAACCTGGATGTGGTTCGTGTGGACGAGGCTCGGCAGCTTCTGCTGGTCAAGGGCGCCGTGCCGGGCTCCAAGAATGGCCACGTCGTGGTGCGCCCTGCGATCAAGGTCAAGGCGAAGAAAGGAGGCCAGTGATGCAGCTCGAGCTACTGAACGAGCAGGGTCAGGCCACCTCCAGCGTTGACGCGCCGGACACCGTGTTTGCTCGTGAATACAACGAGGCCCTCGTGCACCAGGTGGTGGTGGCCTTCCAGGCCAACGCGCGCCAGGGCACCCGTGCCCAGCTGGATCGCGGTGAGGTCAAGCACAGCACCAAGAAGCCGTTCCGCCAGAAGGGCACCGGGCGCGCCCGTGCGGGTATGACGTCCTCCCCGCTGTGGCGTGGGGGTGGTCGCATCTTCCCGAACCGTCCTGACGAGAACTTCTCGCACAAGGTCAACAAGAAGATGTACCGAGCGGGGATGGCTTCCATCCTGTCGCAGCTGGCCCGTGACGGTCGTTTGGCTGTGGTGGAGTCGCTGTCGGTTGACGCTCCCAAGACCAAGCTGCTGGCGCAAAAGTTCAAGGCCATGGGGCTCAATTCCGTGATGGTCATTGCCGACCATATCGACGACAACCTTGCCCTGGCATCCCGCAATCTGGCCAACGTGCTGGTCGTGGAGCCCCGCTACGCTGACCCCCTGTCGCTGGTCTTCTACAAGAAGGTGCTGGTGACCAAGGGGGCTATCGAGCAGCTCAAGGAGATGTTCGCATGACCGCTCCCACCAAATTCGACGAAGGCCGTCTGGCGCAAGTGCTCGTCGCCCCCATCATCTCCGAGAAGGCCACTCGCCTGGGTGAAAAGCAGAATCAGGTGCTGTTCAAGGTGCTGCGCAGTGCCACCAAGCCCGAGATCAAGGCGGCCGTGGAGTTGATGTTCAAGGTCGAGGTTGCCTCGGTCTCGACAGTCAACCAGAAGGGCAAAACCAAGCGCTTCGGGCGCAGTATCGGGCGCCGCGACCACGTCAAGAAGGCTTTCGTGGCCCTCAAGCCGGGTCAGGAGCTCAACTTCTCCGGGGAGGCCGCGTAAATGGCCGTCATCAAAGTCAAGCCGACTTCGCCAGGCCGCCGCGCCGTGGTGAAGGTCGTGCACAGCCACCTGCACAAGGGCGCGCCCGAGGCGTCGCTGTTGGAGCCGCAGAAGCAGAAGTCGGGCCGAAACAACAATGGCCACATCACGATGCGCCACAAGGGCGGTGGTCACAAGCACCACTACCGCGTGGTCGACTTCCGTCGTAACAAGGACGGCATCCCGGCGAAGGTGGAGCGCATCGAGTACGACCCGAACCGCACGGCTCACATTGCGCTGCTGTGCTACGCCGACGGTGAGCGCCGCTACATCATCGCGCCGCGCGGTGTGGAGGCGGGCGCCACGCTACTCAGTGGGTCCGAGGCTCCGATCAAGGCTGGCAACACGCTGCCCATCCGGAACATCCCGGTGGGTTCGACCATCCACTGCGTCGAGATGCTGCCTGGGAAGGGCGCGCAGATCGCACGTTCGGCGGGTGCTGCTGTCACGTTGATGGCCCGCGAAGGCACTTACGCGCAGATCCGGTTGCGGTCTGGCGAGGTGCGTCGCATCCACATCGACTGCCGTGCCACGATTGGCGAAGTCTCCAACGAAGAGCACAACCTGCGCCAGTACGGCAAGGCAGGCGCCATTCGCTGGAAGGGCATCCGTCCGACGGTTCGCGGTGTGGCCATGAACCCGGTTGATCACCCGCACGGTGGTGGCGAAGGCCGCACGGGCGAGGGTCAGCCGCAAGTCTCGCCGTGGAATACCCTGACCAAGGGCTATCGCACCCGCAACAACAAGCGTACGCAGACCATGATCGTCTCGCGTCGCAAGAAGTAAGAGGAGCGTGCCATGACTCGTTCTCTCAAGAAGGGCCCTTTCGTTGACCACCACTTGATCGCCAAGGTCGAGAAGGCGGTGGCCATCAAGGACAAGAAGCCCATCAAGACCTGGTCCCGTCGCAGCACCATCCTGCCCGACTTCATCGGCCTGACGATTGCGGTGCACAACGGCAAGCAGCACGTGCCGGTGTATGTGACCGATCAGATGGTGGGCCACAAGCTGGGCGAGTTCGCGCTCACCCGCACCTTCAAGGGCCATCCGGCC
This sequence comes from Rubrivivax sp., assembly GCA_044372085.1. Lineage (GTDB taxonomy): Bacteria > Pseudomonadota > Gammaproteobacteria > Burkholderiales > Burkholderiaceae_C > Rubrivivax. The sequence continues at coordinate 7,967 of JBILSM010000095.1, read as the reverse complement.
GACAAGAAGGCGAAGAAGTAAGAGGTATATGGACGTGGAAACCAAAGCAAGCGTTCGCGGAGTGCGCCTGTCAGCCGACAAGGGTCGGTTGGTGGCCGACCTGATCCGCGGCAAGAAGGTGGACCAGGCCCTGAACATCCTGAACTTCACCCAGAAGAAGGCGGCCGGTATCGTCAAGAAGGCTCTGGAGTCGGCAGTTGCCAACGCTGAGCACAACGACGGCGCCGACATTGATGAGTTGAAGGTCAAGTCGATCTATGTGGAGCAGGGTGCCACCCTGAAGCGCTTCTCTGCCCGTGCAAAGGGTCGGGGAAATCGCATCAGCAAGGGCACCTGCCACATCTACGTCACTGTCGGCAACTGAAGGCCAGGAACACCATGGGACAAAAGATCCATCCAACCGGCTTCCGCCTGCCCGTCACCCGGGCGTGGGCGTCGCGCTGGTTTGCCAACAGCAAGAATTTCAGCCAGATGCTGGCCGAAGATCTCGACGTACGTGAGTACCTCAAGGCCAAGCTCAAGAGTGCGGCGGTGTCGCGCATCCTGATCGAGCGTCCGGCCAAGAATGCGCGTATCACCATCTACTCCGCTCGACCCGGTGTGGTCATCGGCAAGAAGGGCGAGGACATCGAGAGCCTCAAGATCGAACTGGCCAAGAAGCTCGGCGTTCCAGTGGCGGTGAATATCGAAGAGGTGCGCAAGCCTGAAATCGACGCGCAGCTGATCGCTGACTCGATCACGCAGCAACTCGAGAAGCGCATCATGTTCCGCAGAGCCATGAAGCGCGCCATGCAGAACGCCATGCGTCTGGGTGCCCAGGGCATCAAGCTGATGTCTTCCGGCCGCCTGAACGGCATCGAGATCGCACGCTGCGAGTGGTACCGCGAGGGGCGGGTCCCTCTTCATACCCTCAAGGCTGACATCGATTACGGCTTTTCCGAGGCCAAGACGACTTACGGCGTGATTGGCGTGAAGTGCTGGGTGTACCGCGGTGACAACCTCGGCCGTGGCGAGGCGCCCGGAGCCCTGAAGGCAGATGAAGGTCAGGATGACCGTCGCGCTCGACGCGGCCCTCGCCCCGGCGCCCCTGCGGGGCGCGGACGCCCCGGTGCCGACCGCGCGCCACGTGCAGACGCTGCAGCGCCCGCTGGTGATGCACCGAAGACCCCGGCTGTCAAGCGCGTTCGCCGCGCTGTGGCACCTGCGGCCGAGTCCAAAGGAGAGTAAACATGCTGCAACCTTCACGGAGAAAGTTCCGCAAGGAGCAGAAGGGCCGAAACACTGGCATCGCCACGCGTGGCGCGGCGGTTTCGTTCGGAGAATTCGGCTTGAAGGCTACCGAGCGTGGCCGACTGACCGCGCGCCAGATCGAGGCGGCCCGTCGTGCCATCTCGCGCCACATCAAGCGTGGCGGCCGCATTTTCATCCGCATCTTCCCCGACAAGCCGATTTCGCAAAAGCCTGCAGAAGTCCGGATGGGCAACGGCAAGGGCAACCCCGAGTACTACGTTGCAGAGATCCAGCCCGGCAAGGTGCTGTACGAAGTCAATGGTGTGCCCGAGACGCTGGCGCGCGAAGCGTTCACCTTGGCCGCCGCCAAGCTGCCTTTGCGTTGCACCTTCGTGGCCCGCCAGGTCGGCGCCTGATTGGAGACCCCCATGAAAGCATCTGAACTCAGAGCCAAGAGCGTGGCCGAACTGGAGAAGGAGGTTTCTGACCTCTTGAAGGCTCATTTCGGCCTGCGTATGCAGAAGGCGACGCAGCAGCTGACCAACCACTCGCAGCTAGGCAACACGCGCCGCGACATCGCCCGCGTCAGGACCATCATGGCCCAGAAGAAGAAGGAAGGTGCCCAATGAGCGAAACTCTGGTTGCCGAAAAGAACACCCGCACGCTCGTCGGCCGAGTGGTCAGTGACAAGCGATCGAAGACCGTGACGGTCCTCGTTGAGCGCCGTGCAGCGCACGAGCTCTACGGCAAGATCGTCGCCAACTCGCGCAAGTACCACGCCCACGATGAAAAGGGCGAGTACAAGATGGGCGATGTGGTCGAGATTTCCGAGGGCCGTCCCATCTCCAAGACCAAGTCCTGGACCGTGACGCGACTCGTTGAGAAGGCCTCTCTCGTCTGATCTCCCCCCTGTTTCAACATTCGAATGAGTGGGGCCGGCACTGACGTGGGCCCGCACCGCAAAGGATTTGCAATGATCAAGGTTGGCGACAAGCTCCCTTCGGGCACGCTTCAGGAGTTCATCGAGGTAGAAGGCGATGGATGTTCTGTGGGGCCTAATTCATTCGACATCCACAAGGCTGCCGCAGGCAAGACCATTGCACTTTTCGCATTGCCGGGCGCTTTTACGCCCACCTGCTCTGCCAAGCATGTCCCGGGATATGTAGAAAAGTTCGACGAACTGAAGGCCGCTGGAGTTGATGAAATCTGGTGTGTCTCTGTGAATGACGCGTTCGTGATGGGCGCCTGGGGCCGGGATCAGAAGACATCGGGCAAGGTTCGGATGATGGCGGACGGCAGTGGTGACTTCGCTCGTGCGACGGGCTTGACACTAGATCTCACCGCCCGCGGCATGGGGTTGCGTTCCAACCGGTACTCGATGCTGGTCGTGGACGGCGTCGTCAAGACCATCAACGTCGAGGCGCCGGGCAAGTTTGAGGTGAGTGACGCTGGAACGATTCTGGGCCAGTGCAGAGCCGCTTGACGCCAAGCCTGCCATTCGACTATACTGATAAGCTTTCCCGCTGACGGGTCAGGACGCAAGCGCCTGGAAATGTAAGCGGGTTCCGCCCAAGCTGCGGCGCGAGTCACGAGACTCTTGTCGTTGACGGGCCCAAGACTGAGCAGCTCACTTGGTGAGTGCTCAAGTTGGGGATGAAACATGATCCAAATGCAGTCGCGGCTTGACGTCGCGGACAACACGGGCGCGAAATCCGTCATGTGCATCAAGGTGCTTGGCGGCTCAAAGCGTCGCTACGCCGGCATTGGCGATGTCATCAAGGTGAGCATCAAGGAGGCTGCGCCTCGTGGGCGCGTCAAGAAGGGTGAGGTCTACAGCGCCGTCGTGGTGCGTACGGCCAAGGGGGTGCGTCGCCAGGACGGCTCCCTCGTCAAGTTTGATGGCAATGCGGCAGTCTTGCTCAACGCCAAGCTTGAGCCGATCGGCACCCGGATCTTTGGCCCGGTGACCCGTGAACTGCGCTCCGAGCGGTTCATGAAGATCGTGTCGCTGGCACCTGAAGTGCTTTGACGCGCTCGAGCCAATCCCTACAGGATCGATCATGAACAAGATTCGCAAAGGCGACCAAGTCATCGTGCTGACGGGTCGTGACAAGGGCAAGCGTGGCACCGTGACGCAGCGCGTGGACGAAGAGCGTCTCATCGTCGAGGGCATCAACATGGTGAAGAAGCATGTGAAGCCCAACCCAATGAAGGGCACGACGGGTGGCGTGATTGACAAGACCATGTCCATCCACCAGTCCAACGTGGCGATCTTCAATCCTTCCACCGGGAAGGCGGACCGCGTAGGCATCAAGGTGTTGGCCGATGCGTCCAAGGTCCGTGTCTTCCGCTCCAGTGGCGACGAGATCAAGGCTTGAGGTCAGACCTGACCGCAGGAAACACTCATATGGCTCAACAACAGACAGCGCGCCTCCAGGCGCACTACCGTGACACCATCGTCCCTGGCCTGATGGCCAAGTTCGGCTACAAGTCGACGATGGAGGTGCCGCGCCTCACGAAGATCACGCTGAACATGGGCGTCAGCGAAGCCGTCTCCGACAAGAAGGTTATGGACAACGCCGTGGGCGACCTGACCAAGATCGCGGGCCAGAAGCCTGTTGTCACCAAGAGCAAGAAGGCTATTGCCGGCTTCAAGATCCGCGATGGTGTGCCCATCGGCTGCATGGTCACCCTTCGCGGCCAGCGGATGTACGAGTTCCTGGATCGCTTCGTGACAGTAGCGCTGCCCCGCGTACGCGATTTCCGCGGCATATCGGGCCGCTCCTTTGACGGCCGCGGCAACTACAACATCGGCGTCAAGGAACAGATCATCTTCCCGGAAATCGACTACGACAAGATCGACGCGATCCGCGGGATGAACATCAGCATCACCACGAGCGCGAAGACGGACGACGAGTGCAAGGCTTTGTTGGCCGCATTCAAGTTTCCGTTCAAGAACTGACGTACCGAACGAAAGCACCAGATGGCCAAAATGTCATTGAAGCAGCGCGAAGAGAAGCGCGAGAAGCTTGTCGCCAAGTACGCCAAGAAGTACGCGGAACTGCAGGAAACGGCACGCAACGCCAAGCTCAGCGACGAAGAGCGCTACGCAGCGCGCCTGGAGCTTCAGAAGCTTCCGCGCAACGCCAATCCGACCCGCTTGCGCAACCGCTGCGAGCTCACCGGCCGCCCGCGCGGCACGTTCCGCAAATTCGGCCTTGCCCGCAGCAAGATCCGTGAACTGGCGTTCAAAGGCGACATCCCCGGTGTCGTCAAGGCCAGCTGGTAAGCGTCAGGGCAGATCAGGAGTCATCCCATGAGCATGAGTGATCCCATCGCGGACATGCTGACCCGCATTCGCAATGCGCAACTCGTTGAGAAGGCCAGCGTGGCCATGCCGTCTTCCAAGCTGAAGGTGGCGATCGCGCAGGTGTTGCAGGACGAGGGCTATATCGAGAACTTCAAGGTGTCGAGCGACGACGGCAAGAGCCAGTTGGAGATCGGCCTGAAGTACTACGCGGGTCGCCCGGTTATCGAACGTATCGAACGTGTCAGCCGGCCCGGCCTGCGCGTGTACCGCGGCCGCGACGCAATTCCGCAGGTGATGAATGGCCTGGGCGTGGCCATCGTCACCACACCCCGGGGCGTCATGACTGACCGCAAGGCGCGTCAGACGGGCGTCGGTGGTGAAGTGCTCTGCTACGTTGCCTGATAGGAGAGGAACGATGTCCCGCGTTGGAAAAATGCCGGTGGCCGTCCCCAAGGGCGTTGACGTCCAGGTCACGGCAGACCAGATCACGGTCAAGGGTTCGAACGGTACGTTGGTTCGGCCAGTGCATGCTCTTGTGCAGGTCCTCAGTGAAGGCGGCGTGCTGAAGGTGGCTCCGGCCAACGACAGCAGCGAAGCCAATGCCATGAGCGGCACGATGCGCGCGCTGCTGGCCAACATGGTCGAGGGTGTGGGCAAAGGCTTCGAGAAGAAGCTGTCGCTGGTAGGCGTGGGTTTTCGCGCCCAGGCCCAGGGCGCGAAGCTCAACCTGCAGGTGGGTTTTTCTCACCCCGTGGTCAAGGAAATGCCTGAAGGCGTGAAGGTGGAGTGCCCCACCCAGACCGAAATCGTCATCAAGGGTGCGGACCGCCAGGCGGTGGGCCAAGTGGCTGCCGAGGTACGCGCCATCCGACCGCCGGAGCCTTACAAGGGCAAGGGGATTCGATACGTCGGTGAGCGTGTCGTCCTCAAGGAAACGAAGAAGAAGTAAAGAGGTCCGCCATGCTGAACAAAAAGGAACAGCGCCTGCGTCGAGCACGGCAGACCCGCACCCGGATTGCGATCCAGGGCGCGGCCCGGTTGTCGGTTTTCCGCTCCAACCTGCACATCTACGCCAGCATCATTTCTGGCGATGGCAGCAAGGTCCTGGCCACCGCCTCCACCGCCGAGAAGGACGTCCGCGCCGAGTTCGCCAACGGTGGCAACGCTGCTGCCGCGTCTGCGGTGGGCAAGCGCATCGCCGAAAAGGCCAAGGCCGCTGGCATCGAGAAGGTGGCGTTCGACCGCGCCGGTTTTGCCTACCACGGCCGGGTCAAGGCCCTCGCCGAAGCCGCGCGTGAAGCCGGCCTGCAGTTCTGACGTCCCAGTACCAAGGAAACCCACATCATGGCAAAGTTTCAACCACGGGTTGCCGATGAAGGTCGCGATGACGGCCTGAAGGAAAAGATGATCGCGGTCAATCGCGTGACCAAGGTCGTCAAGGGCGGTCGCATTCTGGGCTTCGCTGCGCTCACCGTCGTTGGTGATGGCGATGGTCGCATCGGCATGGGCAAGGGCAAGGCGCGTGAAGTGCCGGTGGCCGTGCAGAAGGCGATGGAAGCCGCGCGCCGCGGGATGTTCAAGGTGTCCTTGCGTAATGGTTCCATCCATCACAACGTGATCGGCGAGCATGGCGCGGCGCGCGTTCTGATGGCTCCGGCGCCGGCCGGTACCGGCATCATTGCCGGCGGCCCGATGCGTGCGGTGTTCGAGGTGATGGGCGTGACCGACATCGTCACGAAGAGCCACGGCTCCACCAACCCCTACAACATGGTGCGTGCCACGCTGGACGCGCTCAAGCACTCGACCACCGCAGGTGAAGTGGCGGCCAAGCGCGGCAAGACGGTTGAAGAAATCTTCAACTGACGCGCTCAGGAGAACAACATGTCTGACAAGAAGACGGTCACCGTCAAGCTGGTACGCAGCCCCATCGGATGCAAGGCGTCCCATCGCGCCACCGTGGTGGGCTTGGGACTGCGCCGGCTCAACAGCGTTTCTGTGCTGGAAGACACGCCGGCCGTGCGCGGGATGATCAACAAGATTGCCTACCTGGTGAGTGTGCAGTGATGAACCTGAACAACATCAAGCCCGGCAGCGGCGCCAAGCATGCCAAGCGCCGTGTCGGTCGCGGGATCGGTTCCGGCCTGGGCAAGACCGCGGGCCGCGGTCACAAGGGGCAGAAGTCTCGCGCGGGCGGCTTCCACAAGGTGGGCTTTGAAGGCGGCCAGATGCCGCTGCAGCGCCGTCTGCCCAAGCGCGGTTTCAAGTCTGCTTCGTTGAAGTACAACGCCGAGATCTCCCTGAAGGACTTGCAGTTGCTGTCCATTGAGGAGGTGGACGTGCTGGCGCTGAAGCAGGCCGGACTGGTTCCTCAGTTGGCCAAGGTGGTCAAAGTGATCAAGTCTGGCGAGATCGCCCGCAAGGTTGTGCTCAAAGGCATCGGTGCCACCGCCGGCGCTCGAGCGGCGATCGAGGCCGTTGGCGGTAGCCTGGCCTGATCTCGGGCACCGACTGCATCGTTCCCTGACGTTCTACTGAGCCTGTGGCAACCAACGCAGCACAACTGGCCAAGAGCGGCAAGTTCGGCGACCTCCGTCGCCGGCTTGTCTTCTTGGTACTGGCCTTGGTGGTGTACCGCATCGGTGCGCATATTCCCGTGCCGGGCATCGACCCTGGCCAGCTCGAGCAGCTCTTCAAGAGCCAGAGCGGTGGCATCCTGAACCTGTTCAACATGTTCAGTGGCGGCGCACTGTCGCGCTTCACCGTGTTTGCACTGGGCATCATGCCCTACATCTCCGCGTCGATCATCATGCAGTTGATGACCTACGTGGTGCCCACGCTGGAGGCCTTGAAAAAGGAAGGCGAATCCGGACGTCGCAAGATCACGCAGTACACGCGTTACGGCACGTTGTTGCTGGCGATTTTCCAATCCCTGGGCATCGCCTACGCTCTTGAGGGTTCGCCTGGACTGGTCCTGAGCCCTGGTTTTGGCTTCCGGATGACTGCGATGGTCAGTTTGGTCGCCGGGACGATGTTTCTGATGTGGCTCGGTGAGCAGATCACCGAGCGTGGCCTGGGCAATGGCATCTCGATCATCATTTTCGCGGGCATCGTGGCGGGCTTGCCCAGTGCGATCGGCGGGCTGTTCGAGCTGGTGCGCACCGGTGCCATGAGCATCATCGCCAGCCTGTTCATCATCGCGCTGGTGGTGTTCGTGACGTTCGCCGTGGTCTTCGTGGAACGAGGCCAGCGCAAGATACTGGTGAATTACGCCAAGCGTCAGGTCGGCAACAAGGTGTATGGCGGCCAGTCGTCGCATCTGCCTCTGAAGCTGAACATGAGCGGGGTGATCCCGCCCATCTTCGCGTCCTCGATCATCCTGTTGCCCGCAACCGCGGTGGGTTGGATTGCCACGGGTTCTGGCGAGGGC
>JBILSM010000094.1:0-11348 GCA_044372085.1 Rubrivivax sp. | reverse complement strand
TGCCAGGACTTCCCGCTGGCCTACTTCTTCGCCCAGGCGCGCACGCTGCGCTTTGCCGATGGCCCGGACGAGGTGCACCGCAACGCCATCGCCAAGATCGAGCTCGGCCGCCACGCCGCCTGAGTGCAGGCCGCCCCGCGGACGGCTACTTGAAGTCGCCGCCGACGGCGGTGACCAAGGTCTCGGGCTTCAGATGCCGCCGCAGCGCGGCGTTCACCTGCTCCTTGTTCAAGGCCTGCAAGGCGCTGAACAGGCGGGCGGTGTGGTCCATGGTGCGGCCGAGTTCCAGTTGGGATGACAGCAGACCGGACAGGGCGTCGTCCTGCGCCAGCGCCAGGCGCCGCAGGTTCAACAGACCGGACTTGCCCTCGGCCAGTTCCTGGTCGGTAAAGCCGTCTTTCAGGGCCCGGTCCACTTCCTCGCGGAAGGCCTTCTCCACGGCGTCGCGGTTGGCTGGGGCGAAGATGGCGCTGGCCTGCCAGATGGACGCCTGCTCGTAGGGGTTCCAGGAGATGCCGCTGCGCACGTCGTAGGACAGCCCGCCTTTCTCGCGGATGCGCACCCACAGTCGGGAATTCCCGCCCTGCCCCAGCAGGTAGTTGGCGAGCAACAGCGCCGGATAGTCCGGGTCACGGTCGGTCAAGGCCAGGGGCTGGCGCACCAGCATCGTGGCGTTCTGCTTGTCGGGGGTGGCAAACACCATCCGGGTAGGCGCCCCCGCCCACAGCGGTTGCGGCACCCGCCCCGGTGCAGTGGCGGCGCGCCAGCCGCCGAAGGACTTCTCCAGCGCGGCCTTGACGGGCTCGACCTCGAAGTCCCCCACCGCGGAGAACTGGGCCTGCCCGGCACCCAGCAGCCGGACATGGAAGTCCCTGATGCCCTCCACCGACACGGCCCGCAGGTCATGGGCAATTTCATCGAACGTGCGCCCATGCCGGATGTCACCCCGCGCATAGGTGTTGCCGTGTCGCTCCAGTGCATTGGCGACGATGGCCTCAGGCTCCTTGCGGGCCTGCTCCAGGCCCGTCAGCGCCTGACGCCTGAGCTCTTCCAGTACCGGTGGCTCCAAACGGGGCTCACGCAGGAGTTGTCCCACCAAGTCCAGCAGGGCCGGCAGGGTGTCGCGCCGGGCCTGCAGGCGTGCCGTGAGCACGCCCAGCCGGAAACCAAAGGCCAGCTCGGCCCTCAGCTCGTCCAGCCTGTCCTGCACTTGCTGGCGCGACAGGGTGCGCGAGCCCTTGTCCAGCAAGGCCGTCAGCACATCTGCCGTGGCGGCCATGCCGCGCAGGCTGGCCTCGTCGCCCACGCGCAGTTGCAGCGTGGCGCGCACCACGGACCCTCGGGTGGACTTGGGCAGCAAAGCGAACTGCAGGCCGTCGGCTGCTCCGGCCGGGCCGATACGGCCCCGTACCGTGCGGCGTTCGATCTCCTGCGGTGTGGCGCTGAAAGCCTCGGCCGTGCGAGCGGCCTCCTGGGGCTTGAAGGCACGCATCTGTTCGGCCACGTCGACACTGGCCGGCGCGGGCGCGCGCATGGGCTTTTCCACCGGCAAGAACACCCCCAGGGTGCGGTTGGCCTGCACTAGGCGTTCCTGGGCAAAGCGCTGCAAGGCGGACAAAGGCAGATCGCGCACGCGGTCGCGCAGGAGGAAGAACATGCGCCAATCACCCAACGACACCGACTCGGACAAGGCCACGCCCACCTGTTCGGGGTCGGCGTAGATCTGGTCCCAGGTCTTGAGCCAGCGCACCCGCGCCCGCTCCAACTCGGCCGCCGTGATGGGCTCGGCACTCACCGACTCCAGCGTTTGCAGCAGGGCATGCCGAGCGGCGTCAGCGTCTTGCCCGGGTGCCAGATCGGCCCCGAAGGTGATGAAGCCCGGGTCATGCAGCGCCGGCGTCCAGCTCCAGGTGGCGGCGGCCAGCTGCTTCTCCGTCAATTGCCGGTGCAGCCGCCCGGCAGGGGCTTCACCCATCACCAGGGCCAGCAACTCGGCGGCGGCCTGGTCAGGGTGAGCACCGGGTACCGTGTGGTACGCCGCGATGAGGGCCGGCGCGCCACCTGCGCGGCGCAGGGTCAGTTCGCGCTCGCCGTCCTGCACCGGGTCCAGCGTGTAAAGGCGCGGCAGGGGCTGCGTCGGGCGCGACAACGGCCCGAAATACCGGGCCACCAGCCGCTGCACCTGCTGCGGTTTGAACTTGCCCGAGACGATGAGCGTGGCGTTGTCCGGGCGGTACCAGGTGCGGTAGAAGGCCTGCAGGCGTGCAATATCTACCTGCTCCACGTCGGTGCGGGCGCCGATGGTGGACTTGCCGTAGTTGTGCCAGGTGTACATGGCCGAGAGCGTTTTCTCGAACAGCATGCGCCCGGGGTTGTTCTCGCCCATCTCCATCTCGTTGCGCACCACCGTCATCTCGGTGTCCAGGTCCTTGCGCGCGATGAAGCTGTTGACCATCGCATCGGACAGCCAGTCCAGGTACCAGTCCAGGTTGGCGTCAGACGCTGCAAAGCTGGCGAAGTAATTGGTTCGGTCCAGCCAGGTGCTGCCGTTGGAGCGCAGCCCGCGCTTGCTGAACTCTGCCCAGGCCATGGGGTGGCGCTTGGAGCCCTTGAACAGCAGGTGCTCCAGCAGATGGGCCATGCCCGTCTCGCCATAGTTTTCGTGCCGACTGCCCACCTTGAGCGTGAGGTTCACGGTGGTGCTGGGCTTGGAGTCGTCCGGCGCCAGCAGCACCTGCAGCCCGTTGGGCAGCGTGTATTCCGTGATGCCCTCAACGCTGCGCACTTCCTTGAGGACCGAGGAAACAGGCGGCTTCGCCACCGGCTGCGGCGAGGCCGCACCCGACTGCGCCCAGGCCAAGCCAGCGACGAAAAAAGGCACGACCAGCCAGAGGGGGCGCGCAACTGAGATGAGCATGGTGTGCATCGGTTGGGGGTTCAGCGATCTATCGGTCGGCATCTGGAAATCTAGCAGCCGACGTGCAGGTCCATGCCCTTGGCAAGGTCCATGAACACCTGCAGCACGGTCGCCAGCACAGGCCCGGGCGTCGGTTCGCGCCACACCAGGCCCACGTCGCCGGTGTCATGCACCAGCTTCAGCGGAAGGGTCGCCACCGACCCCTGGGCCAGCAGTTCAGCCGTCACCGCACCGGATTGCACGCCCAGGGCTTCGGAACTCCGGATCAAAGCCACATTGGTCGGGACAGAGGTCGAAGTCAGCATCTTGGCGGGCACGGGCACACCGGCCACCTCGAAGCTGGCATGCAGCGCAAGGTGCAAGGGGGTGCCTGGCGGCGGCATCAGCCACGGGTAGCGCACAGCATCGCGCCAGGCCACACGGGCACGGCCGGCCAGCGGATGGCCCACGCGGCACAGAACGCAGTGCCTGTCCTTGAACAACCGTTGCTGGGGCAAGCCCGAGGCCAACGTGCGCGCGTCAAGGCGGGTGACCAGGAGGTCCAGCTCATCGCGCTCCATCTGTGACCTCAGCGTGGCCGCGATGTCCTGCACCAGCGTCAACTCGATGCCCGGCGCCTGCTTTTGCAGCCGCAGCACGGCCGCCGGCACCAGCGTGGCGGCGGCCACTGGCATGGCCCCGATGCGCACCCGGCCGCTGCCCCCTGAGCGGATGGCCTGCACCTCGGCCAGGGTGCGGTGGACGTCCTGCAGCACTCTTTCGGCATGCCCAATCACTGGAGCCGCAAAGGGCGTGGGGCGCAGGCGGCGGCCACGGTCGAACAACCGTGCTCCAACAGCCGATTCGATGTCAGCCAGCCACTGCGACATGGCCGGCTGGGTGATGTCCAGGGCGCTGGCCGCAGCGGTCAGGTTGCCGTACCGGGCAATCGCCAACAAAACCTCCAGATGGCGCAACCGGATGCGGCGAGTCCACAAGGCGCCCGCCACCGTCACGTCGTCAATGGGAGGATTTGGCATAAGCGTTCACTTTTGGCTCCAGCATCATCTCGCACTTCTCGGTGATGCTTTTGTCTGCCAACATCAAGGCAGCCTGTCATGTGCCGTCATCTTCCGCCGGCTCGCACAGCGTCCTTGCACCGTGACCGACGACCTCCCGCAAAGGCTTCCCCATGAACTCCAAACTCTGCCAAGCGCCAACAGACGCACCCGCCCGGCCTGAACGTCGCCAGGTCATGTGCCGGTGGCTTGCCGCTGCAAGCCTGCTGGCCACGGCAACGCCGGGCGCCTGGGCCCAGTCTGGATCGACAGCGGGCGGCTGGCCCAACAAGCCGGTGCGCATCGTGCAGCCCTTCGCAGCCGGTGGGGGCGGCGACATCGTGACGCGACTGCTGGCAGAACGCCTGCAGGCCGAACTGGGACAACCGGTGGTGGTGGAGAACCGTCCGGGTGCTGGCGGCAACATCGGCGCACAGCAGGTGGCGCGCCAGCCCGCTGACGGCTACACGCTGATGACCACATCGGGTGGTTTTGCGATCGCGCCGTCATTGTTCAAGAACCTGGGCTACGACCCGCTGAAGGACTTCGTGCCGATCACCAAGATCGCAGTCGCCCCGCTGCTGGTGCTGGTGAGAGCCGATTCACCGCTGCGCACCATGGCTGACCTGGTGGCCCTGGCCCGCAAAGATCCCAAATCGGTCAGCTACGCCTCGTTCGGCACCGGCTCGCCCGCCCACATGATTGGCGAGAGCATCAACCGTCAGGCCCGCATCACCATGACCCATGTGCCCTACACGGCCGGCAATGCATCGGTCGACCTGATGGGCGGCCAGGTCACGGTGGCCATCCTCGACGCGCTGTCGCAGGCTCCGCAAGTCAAGGCCGGCAGACTGCGGGCGCTGGCACTCAACGGCAACCAGCGACTGCCGGCCTTGCCTGACGTGCCCACGCTGACCGAGAGCGGCCTGCCCTTCGATCTGGTGGGCTGGCACGGCCTGTTCGCACCCACGGGGACGCCGAAGGAGATCGTCGACCGGCTCAACCGTCTGGTCAACCAGATCATCGCCCAGCCCGACGTCAAGTCACGCCTGTTCGAGCTGGCCATGTTTCCGGTGCAGCCGCCCACCACGCCAGAGCAGTGGGCCGCCATGCTGCGCAGCGACGTGCAGGCCTGGGGTGAACTGGTGCGCAACACGGGCATCACGCCCAACTGAGGTCGCTCCAGCAACAGCCGCACACGAGAGCCCGATGATGAGCGACACCCCCCCCACAGCACCCGTGGCCATCCGCATTGAACGTGACGTGCCGTACGGCGAAGGTGCGATCGGCTACGGCAGCGAACAACCCACGACGCGCACCTTGCAGATGGACGTCTACCGACCTTCGGGCAACGCCCCGCAAGGCGGCTGGCCAGCCCTGGTGCTGTCACATGGCGGCGCCTTCCACCGCGGCGCCAAGGACGCCGACGAGTTCGAGCAAGCAGGCTCGCGCAATACGCCAGTACACGAGTACGCCGAGCGCTTTGCCGCCCGCGGCTACGCCTGCTTCTCAGTCGGCTACCGGCTGACGCAGGAGCACCCGGCGCCCCTGCCGTCACCTGTCAAACGCATCCGCCACAGCCTCGAGCGTGATCGCATCGACCACGTCCGCCGCCTGCTGCACCTCCCGCCGGCCAGCAATGAAGAGCTGCTGCGGGGCGCGGAAGCGGCCTATGCCGACGTTGCTGCGGCCTTCGGGTTCATCCACACCCACACCAGTCGCTGGGGTGTGGACCGCGACCGCATGGCGATAGGCGGCTTCTCCGCCGGCGGGTTTGCCTCGGCGTACGCCGTGTTTGCGCTCGGCCAGCCCGCGGCCGCGCTGATCGGACTGTCAGCCGGCATGGACGTGGACGATGCCGAGTACTACGTGCACGGCGCCCGGGGTCTGCCGCCAATGCTGCTGTTCAGTGGCGAGGATGATCTGCCGTCCGTGCCGCCTCGCGTGCTGGCCCTGGCGTCCTGCGGCATCCAGGCCGGGCTGGGCGTTCGCCACTACGAAGTGCCGGGCAAGCCGCATTTCTATGACCGTGAATCGGCGGTGGTGCTGAGGCAGGCCAGCTTGCCAGGGGGCGAGGACTGCAAGACGGTGGAAGCAGCGATGGTGGACTTCCTGGACACGGCGCTGGCACCTCCCGCAGTGACCGCGGCCCACCTGGAGGCCTTTGCCCAGGCCTGGAATCGCCATGACATCGAAGCACTGATGTCCTTCATGGCGGACGGCTGCGTCTTCCACACCTGGACAGGTCCCGATGCGGCGGGCACGCGCCACATCGGACACCACGCCGTGCGCGCTGCCTATCAGCGGGCTTGGGCGGACTTTCCCGACGCCCAGTGGACCCGCGCCCGACACATGGTCAGCGGTTCGCGCGGCATCTCGGAATGGACCTTCGTTGGCACTCGATCCAGCGATGGACAGCGCGTGGAGGTGGACGGCTGCGACCTCTTCACCTTCCTGGGCGACAAGATCCGCGTCAAGGATTCCTGGCGCAAGTCGCGCAGTTGAACCCGGACCGAGCGCCGTCGTGACTTGCTGAGGTGGCCTGCCCGGAGGGACTCGAACCCCCGACCTGCTGCTTAGAAGGCAGCTGCTCTATCCAGTTGAGCTACGGGCAGAGCGTGGCGTGCGGGCCAGGCTGAAGATGGTCGGGGTGAGATGATTCGAACATCCGACCCACTGCTCCCAAAGCAGTTGCGCTACCAGGCTGCGCTACACCCCGACGAGACCGCCATTGTAGCGAGCGTGCCCGGGCTCCCCATGATCGCAGCGTCAACGCCCCTGGGCCACGGCCGCCTGGCGTATGGCCGTCAAGGTGGTGCGGCTGGTGATGACATCCGCCGAGAGCTTCAGGTGCAGCAGGGTGGGCTTGCCTGACGCCAGGGCGCGGGCGAAGGCGGATTCGAACGCTGCCGTGTCGTCCACCCGCTCGGCCTGCCAGCCGTAGGCCCGGGCCAAGGCGACGAAGTCGGGGTTGAAGAGGTCGCTGCCGCTGACGCGACCAGGGTATTCGCGTTCCTGGTGCATGCGGATGGTGCCGTAGGTGCCGTTGTCCACCACGATGCTGATGAGCCGCCCTGCCCCGTAGCCGGTGGCCGTGGCCATCTCCTGGCCGGTCATCAGCAGGTCGCCATCGCCGGCCACGTTGATGGCCGTGCGCTGTGGCTGCAGCAGCGAGGCGGCCACCGCCGCCGGCAGCCCGTAGCCCATCGCGCCGGAGGTGCAGGCCAGTTGCGAGCGGCCGTGCTGCTGCAGGCCGGGATAGGCCACGAAGCGGTGCAGCCAGCCGCTGAAGTTGCCCGCGCCGTTGGTGTAGACCGTGTCCGCCGGTGCCAGGCGCTGCACCGTCTTCATCACCTGCGCCATGTCCAGGGGCTCCACCACCGCGGCCTCCTGGTTGGCCAGGTAGTCGGCATGGGCCTGCTGGGCGTGCGCAGCCCACGGTACGGTGGTGGGCGCGGCCAAGGCCTCCAGGGCTTTGCCCGCTGCCGCCATGGAGGATTGCAGCATCAGGTCGGCGGCGTAGACACGCCCCAGTTCCTCCGGCCCGGCATGGATGTGCACCAGCTTCTGGGCGGGCCGCGGGGCCTGGAGCAAGGTGTAACCGCCTGTGGTCATCTCGCCCAGGCGCACGCCCACGGCCAGGATCAGATCGGCCTCGCGGATGCGGCGGGCCAGGGCGGGGTTGATGCCGATGCCCACGTCGCCCGCGTACAGCGGGTGGTTGTTGTCGAAGGTGTCCTGGAAGCGGAACCCGCAGCCCACGGGCAGTTGCCAGTTCTCGGCAAAGCGCTGCAGCGCCTGTGCGGACTCCGGCGTCCAGCCGCCGCCGCCCGCGATCACGAAAGGCCGCTGCGCGGCCATCAGCATGGCGCGCAGGTCGCGCATCCCGCCCGGCGCCGGCCACGCGTGAGCAGGCTCGGCACGCGGCAGGACGGGCGCGTCGGTCAGAGTGGTGAGCATGTCTTCAGGCAAGGACAACACCACCGGGCCGGGCCGACCCTGCATCGCGGTGTGGAAGGCCCGCGCCACGTACTCCGGCAGGCGGTTGGCGTCCTGCACCTCCGCCACCCACTTGGCCAGCCCCAGGGTGCCGGGGCCGAACATCTGGCGGTAGTCCATCTCCTGGAAGGCCTCGCGATCGCGCTGGTCGCTGGCCACCTGGCCCACGAAGAGGATCATGGGTGTGGAGTCTTGAAGTGCAGTGTGCACGCCAATGCTGGCGTTGGTGGCGCCGGGCCCGCGGGTGACAAAACAGATGCCGGGCCGCCCGCTCAGCTTGCCTTGGGCCTCGGCCATGAAGGCCGCACCACCCTCCTGACGGCAGGCGATGAAGCGGATGTGGTCCCGGTGTTCATGAAAGCCATCCAGCACCGCCAGATAGCTCTCGCCGGGCACGCCAAAGCAGGTGTCCACGCCCTGTGCCACCAAGGCCTCCACGAGAGCGTGGCCTGCCATGCGGGGGGTTGGCGCGGCGGCGTGCTTGTCCGTTGACCCGGTCGACGTGACGGACGAACCAGTGCTGGGCGTTGTCAAGGCGTTCATCTTCATGGCAAGAGTTGTGGGGTGAGAGCGCTCATGCGCTGAGACGGGCCAGGTGTCGGCTGACCAGGGCGGCAGCGGCCACGCCCAGCAACCAGGCCACGGCGGCGCCCGCGAAAACGCCAGCCGGGTGGCCTCGGTCGAGCAACCAGCCGAACAGGGGCGCCGCCACGGCAAACCCGGCGTCCAGTCCAGAGTAGACGGTACCGTAGACCCGACCGGTGGCGCCGGGTGGCGTGGCGCGGCGGATGAGCATGTCGCGCGATGGGCCGGCCAGGCCGGAGCCCAGCCCCGCCAGGATGCACAAGGTCACGGCTACCGAGCCCGACACCGATCCCGAGGCCACCACCATCATGAGCAGGGCGGACATGGACATGGCCACCCCGATGGTGATCTCCAGCCGCGCCACCTTGGCCGACAGAAAGCCCCCCAGCACCATGCCCAGCGCGCCCACCAAGGTGAAGCCCGTCACCACCGTGGCGGACACCGTCAGCGGAAGCCCGTACAGGGCGTGCAAGGCGGGGCCGGAAAAGGTCTGGATGGCCGCGAGTGCCGCCGTCACGACAAAGAAGAAGGCGAAACACATCCACAGGACGGGCAGTTTCAGGAAGTCCAGCTGATGAACCTGGGCTGCGCCCGATGCCGGACCTGCCAGCGGCTTCAAACGGGCGGACGCCTGAGCCGCCACCGGGTCAGCAGGTGCCGGTGACCGGGGCGCCAGGTCTGGCCGGTCCTCCAGAGCGTGTCGCTGCAGCAGCACCAGCAGCCACACGGCTGCCGCCAGCAAGGCCGCCCCGACATAGGCCACGCGCCAGGAACCGCCCAAGGTCGACAGCCCGATCAGGAACACCGGAGCCGCTGCCCAGCCCAGGTTGCCGCTGATGCCATGCGCGGAGAAGGCGTGCCCGAGCCGAGCGGGTGACACGCGTTTGTTCAGGATGGTGAAGTCTGCGGGGTGGAAAGGCGCGTTGCCCAGCCCCAGGAGCACCGCCGCCACGGCCAGACTGGCGTAGCCCTGCGCGCTGGCCACCACCAGTGCGGCCGCCACGAAGCAGGCCAGCGCCGCGTGCAGCACCGGCCGCGCCCCCACACGGTCCACCAGGAAGCCGGCCAAGGCCTGCCCCAGCCCCGACACCACGAAGAACACCGACATCAACAGACCGAGCTGCGAGTAGCTCAGGCCGAACTCCTGGATGAAGGCGGGAAACAGTGGCGGCAACAGCAGGTGGAAGAAGTGCGAGGTCGCATGGGCGACCCCCACGACACCGATGGTACGGGCGTCCTGCTGCCAGGGAACAGCGATGAGCGCGGGAGCGGCAGCGGACACGGCAATGGCGGAAGTGGGCGGGTGACGCTGACCTGGCGCTGAAAGACGTCAGTGCCGGGTCTGCCCCGCATTCTCCGCCAGGGCCGCCCTCGGCGCCGGGCCGGCCCTGCAGTGCCGAGGCTCAGTGCACCACGCGCTCGAAGGAGAAGTCACTGCCGGCCAGGTCCACCGGAATGACGTCCTTCGGACCGAAGCGCCCCTGCAGGATGAGCTTGGCCACAGGGTTCTCGATGCGCTGCTGAATGGCTCGCTTGAGCGGCCGAGCACCGAAGACCGGATCGAAGCCCACCTTGGCCAGTTCTGCCAGCGCAGCCGGCGACACCTCCAACTGCATGTCCATCTTGGCCAGCCGAGCCTCCAGCGCCTTGAGCTGGATCTTGGCGATGGAAGCGATGTGGGCAGCGTCCAGCGCGTGGAACACCACGGTCTCGTCGATGCGATTGAGGAATTCCGGCCGGAAATGCTGCTTGACCTCCGCCCAGACGGCGTCGCGGATGAGCGCGCTGTCCTGCCCGGCCATCTGCATGATCTGGTGCGAACCCAGGTTGCTGGTCATCACGATCACGGTGTTCTTGAAGTCCACCGTACGGCCCTGGCCGTCCGTCAAGCGCCCATCGTCCAGCACCTGCAGCAGCACGTTGAAGACGTCAGGATGGGCCTTCTCCACTTCGTCCAGCAGCAGCACGGAGTACGGCTTGCGGCGCACCGCCTCGGTGAGAGTGCCTCCTTCCTCATAGCCCACATAGCCCGGGGGCGCGCCGATCAGGCGGCTCACCGAGTGCTTCTCCATGAACTCGCTCATGTCGATGCGCACCATGTGGTCGTCACTGTCGAACAGAAAACCCGCCAGCGCCTTGCACAGCTCCGTCTTGCCCACGCCCGTGGGGCCGAGGAAGAGGAAGCTGCCCAGCGGGCGGTTCGGGTCCGACAGGCCGGCGCGGGAGCGGCGGATCGCGTCGGCCACGGCCACGATGGCCTCGTCCTGCCCCACCACGCGCTCGTGCAGGCGCGTCTCCATCTGCAGCAGCTTGTCGCGCTCGCCGTGCATCAGCTTGCTGACCGGAATACCCGTGGCGCGCGACACCACATCGGCGATCTCCTCCGCCCCCACCATGGTGCGAAGCAACTGCGGCCCCTGCCCGCCCGCCTTCTTGCCCGACTCCTTGGCCTGGGCCTCCTTCAAGCGCTTTTCCAGCTCGGGGATGCGGCCGTACTGCAGCTCGGCCACCTTATCGAAATTGCCCTTGCGCTTGAAGTCCTCGATCTGCGCCTTGATGCGCTCGATCTCCTCCTTCACCTGGGCGGAGCCCTGGGCGGTGGCCTTCTCGGCCTTCCAGATCTCTTCCAGGTCGGCGGCTTCGCGCTCGAGCTTGACGATCTCCTCCTCAATCAGCGCCATGCGCTTGATGGAGGCTTCGTCCTTCTCCTTGCGCACAGCCTCGCGCTCGATCTTGAGCTGGATGAGCCGGCGGTCCAGCTTGTCCATGGCCTCGGGCTTGGAATCGATCTCGATCTTGATCTTGGCCGC
>JBILSM010000222.1:0-3553 GCA_044372085.1 Rubrivivax sp. | reverse complement strand
CTCGACCTCGGGAGGGAACTGTATGGCCAAAGCGGCAGGCCCCGGTGCTTCAGCGCAGGCTCAAACAGCCCCAGATCTTCGAAAGTCATGTGACGCAAGGCGACGTACCGCATGATCATGCTTCCAGGGAACATGAGCCGTCGGCACACGCCGACGAGCCATTCCGGCCGGCCGCCGATGCAGAGGCATCGACGGTTGCGTTCGAAGACGCCTCGGCCAGCAACTGCCCGATCACCGCACCGAGCTGCAGGTCGTCGATCTGGCCGAAGTGGCTTAGTCGTACGTGACCTTGTTGGTCAAACACCACCACGCTGGGCGTACCGCGCAACCCGTAAGCCTGCATGGTGAGCGGCACGGGGCTGCCTGGGTCGCCCTGGTCGACGCCGACGGGGAACGCAATCCGGTACTCGTCCAGGAATACACGCAGGGCCTGAGGACCCATCACGTCGTGGTGCTCGAAGACGGTGTGCAAGCCGATCACCGCCACCCTGTCCTGCGGGAAAAGGCGGTGGATGCGCAAGGCCTGCGGCAAGCCGTGCGACACGCAGCCCGGGCACAGCATCTGGAAGGTATGCAGCACCACGACCTGTCCGTGCAGGCTATCCAAGGTGACCGGCTTCGGCGAATTGAGCCACTGGCTGGCCTGCAGCGGCGGGGAGATGCTGGCGGTAGTGTTCATGATTCATGCGATCCTGGTAGCGTCCGGCGCGTGCGTGCGCCGGGCGGGGTTGCATTGCCTGTTCGAACAAGGTTCAGGCGGCGCGGCGCAGCTTGACGGCGGGGAAGTCGACCGGCACGGCGAACGCCACGTTGACGTAGTTGGTGAACAGATTCAAGGCCACATGCGCGAGGATCTCCACGATCTCTTCATCACCGAATCCGACTTCGCGCAGTGCCTTCACGTCGGCGTCGTCCACCTGGCCGCGGTCATTGACGAGCTTGAGCGCGAAGTGCAGCGCGGCCTGCGTCTTGGCATCGGCCGACTCACCGGCTTGTGCCAGCTGCATCTCTTCGGCGCTGGCGCCGGCCTTGCGGCCGAGGGCGGTGTGGGCAGCCAGGCAGTACTCGCAGGCATTGCGGTCTGCCACCGCCACGGCGATCTGCTCGCCGAGCTTGGGCGCAATGACGCCGCTGCCCAAGGCACCGAATGCTGACCACATGCTCTTCAGCGCGGCTGGTGAATTGGCTACGGCGCGGAACATGCTGGGGGTAGTGCCGAAAGCGGCATGGACGGCGTCGAGCAGCGCCTTGCGGTCGGTGGAGGTGGCGTTGCGATCGATGAGGGGAATGCGGTTCATGGTGAATCCTTCAGGTGGGGTCAGTGGGAGAGAAACGGATGGCGGATGGATCGGCATCAAGGGCTCAGAACTGGCCGTCGCGGACGTAGGGGTAGCTCCACAGGATGGTCTGCATCAACACCGACTTGACCCAGGCGGCGTGCATCTTCTCGACGTCGTCAGCCGAGGCGCCCGTCTTGGCCAGGAACGGCTTGAGCGTGGTCGTCACGGGGATCGTCAGGGCCGACAGGTAGCGGAAGTTCACCTGCGGCACGCTGTCGGCCTTGTCGGTCTTGTTCTTCTTGGCCTTGGTATGGCGCAGGCCGATTTCGTACTGGTAGTTCAGCCAGGCCTGGTCGTAGTTGGCGTCCGCCGTGTCGGCGATCCACTGGCCGAAGCGCTTGCGCACCGCGCCCAGGTAGGCGGCGTCGGGGGCCCCGGTCTTGTTGTTCTTGAAGTAGAAGACCAGTTCGGGCGTCGATGCCACGAAGCCGTACCAGACATCGAGGATGGCCTCGTGCTGATCGGCCAGGATCGACCTGCTCATGCGCAGATAGCGGATGTCTTCGTCGGTGAACAGCAGGGTCTTCTTCAACGCCTCCAGATCGGCCAGCGTGTACGGCGCCCTCGCCAACGACTTCTGGCCCATGGTGTAGCCGGGGATGGCCGGCGCCGATTGGGCGTTGGCGCTCGGGGCCGCGACTGCAGCAAGCGCAGCCGTCAGGACGGCGGCGGCGGCGATTGAGTTGGGTTTCATCACTTCTCCTCAAGGTGGGGGCGCGGGACGGGTGTGCCTCCGCGCTGGAAGAGAGTGTCCGACAACAAGCTGTATGATTGGCAACGTATCGTCCAAACAACAATCCATTTCGTCCACAGCGAATCGACCATGGAATCAACCTCCGCGGGGCCGGTGGACCGGCTGTCAGGGCTGCTCGAGCGCTTTCGGGTGCATGCGCACCTTTTTCATGCCGGCCCCCTGTGCGGCGTCACACGCTTCGACGCCAGAGAGGGAAGAGGCTTCCTGCATGTGCTGCGCCGGGGCGAGATGGTGGTGACGCATCGGCCACGCAGCGGCGCTCCGCGCACGATCAAGATCACTGAGCCGACCCTGCTTCTCTACGCGCGCCCGCTGGAACACCATTTCCATAACGCGCCCACGGAGGGATCCGACTTCGTGTGCGCAACCGTGGACTTCGTAGGCGGTGTCCGGCACCCGGTGGTGGCAGCGCTGCCCCCGGTGGTTGTGCTGCCATTGCGCACGGTGGACGGCATCGAACAGACGCTGGCCTTGCTGTTCGCAGAGACGGAGCGTGTGCGCTGCGGTCAACGCCTGCTGGCCGACCGACTGTTCGAGGTGCTCTTGCTGCAGTTGCTGCGCTGGCTGCTGGACCACCCGGGCCATGGAGGCGTGACCGAGGGGCTGATCCATGGTCTCGCACATCCCAAGCTGGCGCGCGCACTGACGGCCATGCACGAGAATCCAGGGGCGGCATGGGCGCTGGAAACCATGGCTCAGGCGGCTGGCATGTCGCGCAGCGCCTTTGCGGCCGAGTTCAAGTTGCAGATTGGCGTCACCCCGGCCGACTACCTTCTGCGGTGGCGTGTGTCGCTCGCCCAGTCGATGCTCCTGGAAGGACGCTCGATCAAGCTGGCCAGCGAGAAGCTGGGCTATGCCGGCGCCGCGTCGTTCTCACGGGCCTTTGTGCAATCGGAGGGTATGTCGCCTAGAGCCTGGCTAAAGGGTCGGCAAGTTTGAGTTCCCGCTCTGCAGCTCCCCGCGGGGCGCGCCAGCGGCTCGAGCGTCAGCAAACGGGAGCGATGTGCGAACGGCAGGAATTGGCCGACAGCGGGTACAGGAAGGTTCCCACGCCCAGCTGCAGCCTGGATGGGTCAGTGGAAGTCTTCCTCGCGCTGATGGCGCGCGCCGATCACGAGCACCAACCCGGGCGAGCGGATGTCGAAGCGCAGGATGTAGCCGGTGGTGCCGAACGGGATGATGAGTTCGCGCAGAGTCGACCGGGCTCCAACCTTGCGATAGCTGTACGGCGTTGTCGACAGGTGGCTCAATGCGGCTTGCCGGATCACCTCGATCGCCTCGTCAACCACGTCGAGTTCTTCGAGCGTTTCGGCACGGTCGAGCAGGAAGTCGTAGAGCCAGATCAGATCATCTTCAGCGCCCTGCGTGAACTCGACGACGTAGCTCATCCGCCCAGTTGCTTGCGACGCTTGGCCAATTTGGATTCAAGCTTGGCGATGACCTGGGCGGCGGGGATGGA
>JBILSM010000023.1:0-34688 GCA_044372085.1 Rubrivivax sp. | reverse complement strand
ACCGGGCCGATGCCCATCTCGTCGGGCTCGCAACCGGCCACCGCGAAGCCGAGGAACCGGCCCAGCGGCTTCAAGCCCTTCTGTTCGGCATAGGTCTCGCTGACCACCACGCAGGCGCCGGCGCCGTCGCTGAACTGGCTGGCGTTGCCGGCGGTGACCACGCCCCCAGGCACCGCCGTGCGGATGCCCTGGATGTTCTCGTACGCGGTGCCCGGGCGCAGGCCCTCGTCGGCGCTGATGGTCACCTCCTTGCTGCGCATGCCCATCACCGGGTCGGCCACGCCGGCGGTGACGGTGCAGGCCACCATCTCGTCACGCGTCAGGCCCTGTTCGGCGGCTGCACAAGCCTTTTGCTGGCTCTCGGCGCCATAGCGGTCCTGACGCTCTTTGGAGACGCCGTAGCGCTTGGCCACCATCTCCGCCGTCTGCAGCATGGGCCAGTAGATCTCGGGCTTGTGCTGGTCCAGCCAGGTGTCCTTGAACATGTGCATGTTCATCTCCTGCTGCACGCAGGAAATGCTTTCGACACCACCGGCCACGTACACATCGCCTTCGCCCGCGATGACCCGCTGTGAAGCCATGGCGATGGTCTGCAGGCCGCTGGAGCAGAAGCGATTGACCGTGGCACCGCCCACCGAGATGGGCAGGCCCGCGCGCAGCGCCGCCTGGCGCGCGATGTTCCAGCCGTTGGCACCCTCAGGATTGGCGCAGCCCATCAGGACGTCGTCGACGGCGGCCGGGTCCACCCCGGCACGTGCGACAGCGGCCTGGATGGCCAGCCCACCCAGCGTGGCGCCGTGGGTCATGTTGAAGGCGCCCTTCCAGCTCTTGGCCAGGGGCGTGCGGGCGGTGGAGACGATGACGGCTCTTGTCATGGCAAGGTCTTTCGAAGTCTGCGGGTGTGACGGACGCGGGCGGAGTGCTGAGGACGGGCCGCTTCAGGTGAAGGTCTTGCCTTCGGCCACCAACCGGGCCAGCAAGGGCGCGGGCTGCCAGAAGCTCGCGTCGTCGTGGGGGTTCTGGGCAAAGCGCTTCATCGCCTGCACCACGTTGAACAGGCCTTGCTGGTCGGCGTAGCACATGGGGCCGCCGCGCCACAGCGGGAAGCCGTAGCCCGTGAGGTAGACCATGTCGATGTCGCTGGCCTTGCTGGCGATGCCTTCTTCCAGGATCCTGGCCGCCTCGTTGACCAGCGAGTACACCAGGCGCTGCACGATCTCTTCGTCGGAGATCTTGCGCGGCGTGATGCCCAGGGCCTTGCGGTGCTCTTCCACCATCTTGACCACCACTTCCGACGGGATGGCGTCGCGCTTGCCCGGCGCGTAGTCGTACCAGCCGGCACCCGTCTTCTGGCCGTAGCGGCCCATCTCGCACAGCAGGTCGGCGGTCTTGCTGTAGCGAAGTTCGGGCTTTTCCACGTAGCGGCGCTTGCGGATGGCCCAGCCGATGTCGTTGCCCGCCAGGTCGCCCATGCGGAAAGGGCCCATGGCGAGGCCGAACTTCTCGATGGCGCGGTCCACCTGGGCGGGTGTGCAGCCCTCCTCCAGCAGGAATCCCGCCTGGCGGCTGTACTGCTCGATCATGCGGTTGCCGATGAAGCCGTCGCACACGCCCGAGACCACCGCGGTCTTGCGGATCTTCTTGGCCACGCCCATCACGGTGGCCAGCACGTCCTTGGCTGTCTTCTCGCCGCGTACCACCTCCAGCAGCTTCATCACGTTGGCGGGGCTGAAGAAGTGCATGCCCACCACGTCTTGCGGACGCTGGGTGAAGGAGGCGATGCGGTTGACGTCCAGCGTCGAGGTGTTGGAAGCCAGGATGGCGCCGGGCTTCATCACGGCGTCAAGCTGCTTGAACACCGCCTCCTTGACGCCGATCTCCTCGAACACCGCCTCGATCACCAGATCGGCCTGGGCGATGTCGGCGTAGCTCAGCGTCGTGCTCAGCAGGGCCATGCGTTGCTCGTACTTGTCAGCTTTGAGCTTGCCCTTCTTGACCTGGGCCTCGTAGTTCTTGCGGATGGTGGCCACGCCGCGGTCCAGGGCTTCCTGCTGGGTTTCCAGGATGGTGACGGGCACCCCGGCATTCAGAAAGTTCATGCTGATGCCGCCACCCATGGTGCCGGCGCCGATGACCGCTACCTTGGTGATGGGGCGCACGGTCGTGTCTTCCGGCACGTCCGGTATCTTGCTGGCAGCACGCTCGCCAAAGAAGGCGTGGCGCAAAGCCTTGCACTCGGGCGTGAGCATCAGCGCGAGGAAGATCTCGCGCTCCACGACCATGGCATCGTCGAACTTGCGCTTGACGGCAGCCTCCACCGCGTCCACGCACTTCGCGGGCGCCGGGAAGTTCCTGGCCACCGCCTTGGCGGTGTTGCGTGCGAACTGGAAGTAGGCGTCGGCATTCGGGTGCTGGCAAGGCAAGTCCCGCACACGCTTGAGCGGACGGACATCGGCCACTTCACGAGCGAAGGCGCAGGCGCCGTCCAGCAGATCGCCGTCGATCATGCGGTGGATCAGTTGCTGGCCCGGCAGACCCGCCAGGACTTCACTCTTGACCGGGTCACCGCCCACGATCATGTTCAGCGCGGTCTCCACGCCGAGCACCCGCGGCAGGCGCTGCGTGCCGCCGGCACCTGGGATGAGGCCGATCTTCACCTCGGGCAAAGCGATGTTGGTACCGGGCGCTGCCACGCGGTAATGGCAGCCCAGCGCCAGTTCCAGCCCGCCACCCATGCACACCGTGTGCAGGGCCGCGATCACTGGCTTGGGCGAGGACTCCATCAGCTTGATCAACGACAGCAGATTGGGCTCTGCCAGGGACTTGGGCGAACCGAACTCGCGGATGTCGGCGCCGCCCGAGAAGGCCTTGCCGGCACCCGTGATGACGATGGCCTTGACCGCGGCGTCTGCCCAAGCCTGCTCCACGCCCGCGGCCACGCCCTGGCGCGTCTCCAGGCCAAGGCCGTTGACGGGAGGGTTGTCCAGCGTGACGATGGCGACATCGCCGCGAACTTCATATCTCGCACCCATGGGGTCTTCTCCTGGAGGTCAAAGAGGCGTCCTGAAGGACTGTGAAACACAAAATAGAACGATCGTTCGATTCTAAGGGCAGCCTCGGTCCGGCCCCGTCGCCGCCGGGCCAGGAGCCCGGGCTGCACCCGCGGTACCGCGCGTGCGCGTCAGACTTCCAGCCACTCCTTGCGCACGGCCGCATCGCGTCGCAGGTCTTCGGGCGTGCCTTCGAACACGATCTGCCCGTGCCCCATCACCAGGCAGCGGTCGGCAACTTCCAGCGCGATGGTCAGCTTCTGCTCCACCAGCAGGACGCCGATGCCGCGCGCCTTCAGCGCCCGCAGGTACTGCGCGACCTGTTCGATGATCTTGGGCGCCAGGCCTTCGGTGGGCTCGTCGATCATGATCAGGTCAGGGTCCCCCATCAGGGTGCGGCACAGGGTGAGCATCTGCTGCTCGCCGCCAGACAGCACGCCGGCTTCAGTGTGCTGGCGTTCCTTCAGGCGCGGGAACAGGGCGTACATGTCATCGAAGCTCCAGCGCGGCGCCTCGGCCCCGCGCTTTTGCCCCAGCATGAGGTTCTGGTGCACCGTCAGGGTGGGGAAGATGTCGCGGTTCTCGGGCACGTAGCCGATGCCGGCATGTGCGATCTCGAAGGCCTTGAGGCCCACCAGCTGCCGGCCACGCCAGTCCACCGACCCTTCGGTGTGCACCAGGCCCATGATGGCCTTGACCGTGGTCGAGCGGCCCGAGCCGTTGCGGCCCAACAGCGCGACGATCTCGCCCTCGCCGACGCTGAAACTCACGCCATGCAGGACATGGCTCTTGCCGTAGTAGGCATGGACGTCACGGAGCGCCAGCATGACGGTCAGTGCTCCTGGTCAGGCTGCGTCGCCCGGTCAGGGCCTTCGGCCTCATGGGCTGCCAGCACGGAACCCAGGTAAGCCTCCTGCACGCGCGGATCGGCACGCACCTTGTCGGGCGTGTCAAAGGCGATCACTTCGCCGTACACCAGCACGGCGATGCGGTCGGCCAGGCCGAAGACCACGCCCATGTCGTGTTCGACCGTCAGCAGGGTGCGGCCCACCGTCACCTCACGGATCAATTCAACGAAGCGCGTGGTCTCGGCGCGGCTCATGCCGGCGGTGGGCTCGTCCAGCAGGATCACCTGCGCGCCGCCCGCAATGGTGATGCCGATCTCCAGAGCCCGTTGCTCGGCGTAGGTCAGGTTCACGGCCAGCACGTCGCGCCGGCGGTCCAGACGGATCATGGCCAGCACCTGCTCTGCGCGCTCGTTGGCGTCACGCAGATTGCTCAAGAACTTCCAGAAGGCGTAGCGGTAACCCAGGCTCCACAGAACGGCACAACGCAGGTTCTCGAAGACCGACAGGTTGTTGAACAGGTTGCTCACCTGAAAGCTGCGCGCCAGGCCCAGACGGTTGATCTCGTAGGGTTTGAGGCCGTCGATCTTGCGCCCGTTGAGCAGGATGTCACCCGACGAGGCACCGAAGCGCCCGCTGATCAGGTTGAACAAGGTGCTCTTGCCCGCACCGTTGGGACCGATGATGGCCACCCGTTCGCCAGGAGCGACCGACAGGCTGGTCCCCCGGATGATCTCGGTCTTGCCGAAGCGCTTGTGGACGTTGCGCAGTTCCACCGCCGCCGTCATGAGGACTCCACACTTCGTTGGGCGGTCTCGATGTCCTGCTGGATCGCGGACCATCGCCGGGCGAAGGGGCGTCGCACCCACTCCAGCAAGGCCACGCCGGTGGCCAGCACGGCCCAGGCCGCCGCCCAGTGCAGCGCGCTGCGCACACTCAGCTGCAGGCCCAGGTAGCTCAGATCAGGGCCGGCCGTGTCGTTCAGCTGCAGGTGGTACACCATCTCCACGACGGCGCCAGCGCCCAGCAACACCACGAGCAGCGCAGCGCCCAGGCCGGCGTAGGTGGGCAGCAGTTCGCGCAGCCGGCCGAAGGCGGCCACCCTCAGGTTCATCATGATGAGGCTGGCCACGCCACCGGGCGCGTACATCACCATGAGCAGGAAGATCAGGCCGAGGTAGAGCAACCAGGCCTTGGTGATCTCCGACAACAGCACGCCCGCCAGCACCATCAACACCGCGCCGATGATCGGCCCGAAGAAGAAAGTGGCACCGCCCAGGAAAGTGAACAGGAGATAGGCACCTGAGCGCGCCGCGCCCACCACCTCTGCCGTGGCAATCTCGAACTGCAGCGCGTACATGCCACCGGCCACCCCTGCAAAGAAGCCGGCCATGATGAAGGACAGGTAGCGCACGCGCTGGGTGCTGTAGCCGACGAACTCCACGCGCTCGGGGTTGTCGCGCACGGCGTTGAGCATGCGCCCCAGCGGCGTGCGGGTGAAGGCGAACATGGCAGCCGTGCACACAAAGGTGTACACAGCCAGCAGGTAGTACACCTGAATGGGCGGGCCGAAGGTGATGCCCAGGAAGGGCTTGCCGGCGGTGCGGTTGCCTGACACGCCGCCCTCGCCACCGAAGAACTCCGGCACCATCAAGGCCATGGCGAACACCAGCTCGGCAATGCCCAGGGTGATCATGGCAAAGGGCGTGCCGGCCTTGCGGGTGGTGACGAAGCCCAACAGGATCGCAAATCCCGCCCCGGCCACGCCACCCACCAGAGGGATCAGGCTCACCGGCACCGACAGCCAGCCCTGCCCCACTTGGTTGAGTGCATGGATGGCCACGAAGGAGGCCAGACCGGTGTAGACCGCATGGCCGAAGCTGAGCATGCCGCCCTGGCCCAGCAGCATGTTGTAGGACAGGCAGGCCACGATGGCAATGCCGATCTGCGACAGGATGCTCAGGGCCAAACCGCCCGTCACAGCGAAAGGTGCCAACAGGAGCACCAGCGCAAAGCCGCCCCAGATGGTGACCCGAACGCGCAATACAGCAGAGGGGTTCGAGGAGGTGGCCACGTTCATCCCTCTCGCGTGCCCAGCAGCCCCTTGGGCCTGAAGATCAGGATCAGCACCAGGAACAGGTACGGCAGGATGGGCGCCGCCTGCGCCAGCGTGAGCTTCATCAAGGTGTTGCCTGCCAGGGCCGGGCTCAGCGCCACCCCCAGCGCCGACAGCGCGGAGGCCAGGGAGTGGTCCAGCGCCACTGCAAAGGTCTGGATGATGCCGATGAGCAGCGACGCCACGAAGGCGCCGGCCAGTGAACCCATGCCCCCCACGACCACCACCACGAAGATCACGCTGCCGACCGTGGCCGCCATCGCGGGCTCGGTGACGAAGGTGCTGCCGCCGATCACCCCGGCTAGTCCAGCCAAGGCCGCACCGGCGCCAAAGACCAGCATGAACACACGCGGCACGTTGTGGCCCAGCGCCTCCACCATCTCGGGGTGCGTGAGCGCGCTCTGGATCACCAGGCCGATGCGGGTGCGGGTCAGCAAGAGCCACAGCGCAAGCAGCATCGCGAGGGCGACGACCATCATGAACCCCCGGGTGGCCGGAAACGGCGAGCAGGCCACCCGAACAGCGGCATCGGCCGCCTGGCACAAAGCCGCTGGCGCGGCGCCTGCCACGATGCCCAGACCGTCCGCCGAAGAGTGCACCAGGGTGAACACCGGGCCGCGCAACACCTCAGGCGGCAGAAACTCCACCGAGGTGCGCCCCCAGACCAGTTGCACGACCTCAAGGATCACGTAGGACAGGCCGAAGGTGATGAGCAGTTCGGGCACATGGCCGAACTTGTGCACTTTGCGCAGAGCATGCCGCTCGAACAAGGCCCCCAGAAGCCCGACCACGATGGGCGCGATCACCAGCGCCGGCCAGAAGCCCACCACCTTGGTCAGGCTGCTGGCCACGTAGGCTCCCACCATGTAGAAGCTGGCGTGTGCGAAGTTCAGCACCCCCATCATGCTGAAGATGAGGGTCAGGCCGGAACTGAGCATGAACAGCAGCAAGCCGTAGCTCAGGCCGTTCAGCAGGGAAACGGTGAAGAACTCCATCGCGCGTCATCAGGGGCGGCACTCAACCGATCCGCCGGCCGGGCAAGGCCGGGGATGGCCGTGGGTCAGCCGCTCAAAGGCTCAAGGGCGCTTCATCTGGCAGCTGGTGGGCGTGCTGGAGACGTAATTCGGGAACTCCTTCACGGGCACCAGCGTCATCCCGGTCTTTTCCGGGCTGTAGGGGAACTTGGCATCGGCCTTCTGCCACACCGTCATGTACAGCGGCTGCTGCAGCTGGTGGTCCACCTTGCGCATCTCCACTTCGCCGTTGAAGGTCTTGAACTGCAGGCCCTCGAGCGCCGCCGCCACCTTCACGGGATCGGTCGACTTGGCCTTGGCCATGGCCGCTCCCAGCGCCTCGAAGATGCGGTTGACAGAGTGCGTGTAGTGGTCGTCGTTGTACTTCTCGTTGAATTCCTTGCTCCAGGCCGCCATCTGCCCACCCATGTTGTAGTGGCTGTAGGCGATCTGGAACACACGCCCTGCGCCATTGGTGCCCAAGGCCGTGGGGGTGCCCGTGACCCCGGTGTAGTAGGTGTAGAACTTGCCGTTGTAGCCGCCCTCGTTCGCGGCCTTCACCAGAAGCGACAGGTCAGAACCCCAGTTGCCCGTGATGACGGTGTCGGCGCCCGAGGCCTTGATCTTCGCGATGTAGGGCGCGAAGTCACGCACCTGGCCCAACGGATGCAGATCTTCGCCCACGATCTGCACGTCCGGCCGCTTGCGCGCCAGGTTCTCCTTCGCGTAGCGCGCGACCTGCGCCCCGTGGGAATAGTTCTGGTTCAAGAGGTAGACCTTCTGGATGTCCTTCTGGTCCTTCATGAAGGTGGTCATCGCCTCGATCTTCATCGAGGTGTCGGCATCGAAGCGGAAGTGCCAGTAGCTGCACTTGCTGTTGGTGAGGTCCGGGTCCACCGCCGAATCGTTCAGGTAGATCACCTCCTTGCCGGGGTTGCGCTCGTTGTGCTTGTTGATGGCGTCGATCAGCGCCAGAGCGACCGAGGAGCCGTTGCCCTGGATGATGTAGCGGATGCCTTGATCCAGCGCCGACTTCAAGGCGTTCAGGCTCTCGGTCGGGCTGAGCTTGTTGTCAATGAAGCTCACCTCGAACTTCACGCCCGCCGGATTGATGGCGCTGTACTTCTCTGCGAAGAACTGGTAGCTCTTGCTCTGATTGATGCCCACAGGGCCGAGCAGCCCGGACAACGGGTCGATGCGCACCATCCGGACGACCTGTCCAGCCAGCGGCTTGGGTTCTGCCTTCGCTGGCGCGGGCGCAGCCTTCGCAGGCGCAGCAGTGGACTTGGCTGCCGGGGCATTCTGGGCCCAGGCTCCACCCGCCAGGGCCGAGCACAAGGCCGCGGACAACAGGCTGAAGGTACGACGCGAAAAAGAGGCAGCAGGACGGGTCATCGGGCGACTCCGAATGGGTAAGTTGAACGTAGCCAATAGCGTAATGCAGGCCAGGCCCGCTCCCGATGAGGGACTTCCACTAGGAGGTAGCAGCTAGTAGGCCCGTAGGCCAGCAGGCACCCCGCGGAATTGCCACAGGGTGCCCGAGCTCAGACCCCAGGCAACATGTGATCCTTGAACTGCTCGCGCAGCTTCATCTTCTGCATCTTGCCCGTGGCCCCCAAGGGGATGGCGTCGACAAAAGCGACATCGTCAGGCACCTGCCAC
The DNA here is from genome assembly GCA_044372085.1 of Rubrivivax sp. GTDB lineage: Bacteria > Pseudomonadota > Gammaproteobacteria > Burkholderiales > Burkholderiaceae_C > Rubrivivax. The sequence goes on along the minus strand of JBILSM010000023.1, from coordinate 26,002 downwards.
TTGGCCACCTTGCCCTCGTAGAAGGCCAGCAGCTCCTCGCGCGTGAGGTCCGCGCCGGGCTTCTTCACCACCACCAGCAAGGGCCTTTCGTCCCACTTGGGGTGGGGAATGCCGATGCAGGCGGCCATGGCCACGGCCGGGTGGGCCATGGCGATGTTCTCCACATCGATGGAGCTGATCCACTCGCCGCCGGACTTGATGACGTCCTTGCTGCGGTCGGTGATCTGCATGAAGCCGTCGGCATCGATGGTGGCCACATCACCCGTGGGAAACCAGCCGTCCACCAGCGGGTTGCCGCCCTCGCCCTTGAAGTAGCTGGAGATGATCCAGGGGCCCTTGACCATGAGGTCGCCGCTGGCCTGCCCGTCCCAGGGCAGCTCGCGCCCGTCGGCGTCGACGATCTTCATCTCCACCCCGTAGATCGCCCGCCCCTGCTTGGCCATCACCGCCAGCTGCTGCTCAGGCGTACCCGCCATCTGGTGCAGCTTGAGCGTGCACACCGTGCCCAGCGGGGACATCTCGGTCATGCCCCAGCCATGCAGCACGGTCACGCCGTGATCGAGCTTGAACGAACGGATCATCGCCGGTGGGCAGGCCGAGCCGCCGATCACGGTGCGCTGCATGGTGCTGAACCGCAGCCCGTTGGCGGCCACGTGGTTGAGCAGCCCCAGCCACACCGTGGGCACACCGGCTGACAGGGTCACGCCCTCGGCCTCGATCAGCTCGTAAACGCTCTTGCCGTCGAGCGCGGCGCCGGGAAACACCAGCTTGGCGCCGGTCATCGCCGCGGAGTACGGAATGCCCCAGGCGTTGACGTGGAACATCGGCACCACCGGCAGCACGCTGTCGCGCGCCGACAGGTTCACCGAGTCGGGCAGCGCCGCGCCGTAGGCGTGCAGCACGGTGCTGCGGTGGCTGTAAAGCGCGCCCTTGGGGTTGCCCGTGGTGCCGCTGGTGTAGCACAGCGAAGCGGCGCTGCGCTCATCGAAGGACGGCCAGGCGTAGTCGGTCGACTCCGGCGCGATCCAGGCCTCGTAAGACACCAGGCCCTCGATGCCCGTGTCGGCCGGCAGGGCGTCAGCCTCGCACAGGGCGACCCAATGCTTGACGGTGCTGCACTGCTTCCAGATCGCCTTGATCAGCGGCAGGAAGGTCATGTCGAAGCACAGCACCTGGTCTTCGGCATGGTTGGCGATCCAGACCACCTGGTCAGGCGCCAGGCGCGGATTGAGGGTGTGCAGCACCCGCCCGCTGCCCGAGACCCCGAAGTAGAGCTCCAGGTGACGGTAGCCGTTCCAGGCCAGGGTGGCCACTCGGTCGCTGAAGCCCAGGTTCCAGCGGTCCAGCGCCCCGGCCACCTGACGCGAGCGCGCCGCCACCTGGCGGTAGGTGCTGCGGTGCAGGTCGCCCTCCACCCGGCGTGACACCACCTCGGCATCGCCGTGATGGCGGGCGGCGAATTCGATCAGCGATGAGATGAGCAGGGGTTGGTCCTGCATGAGTCCGAGCATGGGCGACCTCGCGTTCAGCAGCTGGGGAGGGGGACAGGAATGCAAATCAGCGAAGATTCTCCACGCTTTGCGCGGCGGCCCGGCGGCTCGGGGGACAATCCTGACTCGATCCTGTCAACCCGCCCGCCCCCCACACGCCGAACCTGCCCGCCTGGCGCCTGGAGCACCGCACGATGAACCTGTTCCGCCGACACCCGGCCCCGCACGACCACGACGACCCGCGCTACGAGGTGCGCAAGAGCGACGAGCAGTGGCGCTCCGAGCTGGACCCCATGCAGTACCAGGTGGCCCGCCATGCAGCCACTGAACGTGCCTTCACCGGCAGGTACTGGGACCATTTCGAGGATGGCCGCTATGACTGCGTGGGCTGCGGAACGCCCTTGTTCGCCTCCGGTACCAAGTTCGACGCCGGCTGCGGCTGGCCCAGCTACTGGGAGCCCCTGAACAGCGAGGTCGTGGAGCGAGTGGTGGACCACAGCCATGGCATGGTGCGGGTGGAGGTGCGCTGCAACCGCTGCGGCAGCCACCTGGGGCATGTGTTCCCCGACGGGCCCGAGCCGACGGGCGAGCGCTTCTGCATCAATTCCGCGGCGATCGACTTCAAGCCGGCCCCGTAACCTCACGGCGCTGGCGGCCGTTGTCGCCCTGCCCACCTTGAAGCCTCAACCGGCGAATCCATGAAGCTGCTGTTCGATTTCCTGCCCATCATCCTGTTCTTCGGCACCTTCAAGTACGCCGAAGCCGAGAAGACCTGGGCAGCCGACTTCGCCACCCAACAGCTGGGGTTCATGGTCTCTGGCGGCAAGGTGGGTCCAGGCGAGGCGCCCGTGCTGCTGGCCACCGTGGTGGTGATTGCGGCGACGCTGGCGCAGGTGGCCTGGCTGAAGCTGCGCGGACGCAAGGTGGACGCCATGCTGTGGGTGAGCCTGACGCTGGTGGCGGTGCTGGGGGGGCTGACCATCTGGTTCCACAGCGAGACCTTCATCAAGTGGAAACCCAGCGTGCTGTACTGGGCCATGGGCCTGTCGTTCTGGCTCAGCCCGCTGCTGTTCAATCGCAACCTCTTGAAGGCGCTGCTGGGCGCGCAACTGGACCTGCCACCAAAGGTCTGGCACAGGCTGAACTTCGCCTGGGTGGCCTTTTTCGGGATCATGGGCTTTCTCAACATCTGGGTGGCGTACCACTTCTCCACGGCCGCCTGGGTGAACTTCAAGTTGTTCGGCGGCATGGGCCTGATGCTGGTGTTCATGGTGGTCCAAGGGCTGTGGATCAGCCGCTACATGGCGCCGGCCGAGGGAGACGCACCGCAGGGCACGGGCCAGGCGCCCGGAGAGCGACCATGAGCGGCGCGTCGCAAGCCCCGCAGGCGGCAACTGATCGGGCAATGGCGGCCACGGCGCCGACCGCCGAGGCCGTCGAGGCCGTCCTGCGCTCTGCCTTGGAGCCCACCGAACTGGACGTGATCGACGACAGCCACTTGCATGCCGGCCATGCCGGCGCCCGCGAGGGGCGCCACTTCACCGTGCGCATCTGCAGCGCACGCTTCACCGGACTGAACCGGGTGGCACAACACCGCCTCGTTTATGATGCCCTGGCATGCTGGATGCCGCGCGGCATCCATGCCTTGGCCATCGAAGCCCGAGCACCCTGAGCGCCAGGGTCGCCGCTTCTGTGGCAGCCTTGTGCGTTTGAACGCTTGATGTCCTGTGAACCACAACCGCGCCTGCCCCAGCGGCCGCGCGCGCCCACGAAAGTGCACCCCATGAAGACCAAGACCCCCGTCCTGCGCGGCCTGGCCGCTGCGGCTTGCCTGGCGCTCATGCTGCCCCTGGCCGCCCAGGCCCAGAACATCGCCATCGTCAACGGCAAGGCTGTGCCCAAGTCGCGCGTGGACGCCTTGATGCAGCAGGTGGCCCGCTCTGGCCAACAGCTGCCGCCCGGGTCCGAACAGCGCGTCAGGGACGAGACCGTGCTGCGCGAGATCTTCGCCCAGGAGGCTGAGCGCCGGGGCATTCCCGCCTCCGCAGAGTACCGCGCGCAGCTCGAACTCGCCCGCCAGAGCATCCTGATTCGCGAGATGTTCGACGACTTCCGCAAGAAGAACCCGGCCACCGATCCCGAAGCCAAGGCCGAGTACGACAAGTTCAAGGCCCAGGCCAGCGGCACCGAGTACCGCGCCAGCCACATCCTGGTGGAAAAGGAAGAAGAAGCCAAGGCCCTTATCGCCCAGATCAAGGGCGGCGCGAAGTTCGAGGACCTGGCCAAGAAGAGCTCCAAGGACCCCGGCTCCGGCGAGCGCGGCGGCGACCTGGACTTCGCCAAGCCCGACGCCTACGTGCCCGAGTTCGGCAAGGCCATGGCCGCCCTGAAGAAGGGCGAGATGACCGACGCCCCGGTGAAGAGCCAGTTCGGCTGGCACATCATCCGCCTGGACGACACCCGCGAGGCCCAGTTCCCGGCCTTCGAAGAGGTGAAAGACCAGATCAAGCAGCGCCTAGAACAGACCAAGCTGCAGGACTTCCAGGAAAAGCTGCGCAAGTCCGCCAAGACGGACTACAAGTTCAGCCAGTGAGCTGAGCCGCGCTGATTTGCTAAGGGCGGCGCAAGCCGCCCTTTTTCATTTGCCGCGGCGCGGGCCGCCCCTCGTCATCTCAGGTGACCAGGTGTCCGGCCTCGATGTGCAGCTGCCGGTCGCAGCGCGCGGCGATACCGCGGTCGTGCGTGACCAGCACGAGCGTGGTGCCGGCCTCGCGGTTCATGTCGAACATCAGACCCATGACCCGCTCGCCCGTGGCGAAATCCAGGCTGCCGGTGGGTTCATCAGCCAGCAGCACAGCGGGCTCCACCACGAAGGCCCGCGCCAGCGCCACCCGCTGTTGCTCGCCGCCAGAAAGCACGCGAGGGTAATGCCGCAGGCGCTCCCCCAGCCCCACGCGCCCAAGCATGTCGGTGGCTGCAGCCCGCGCACCCGGCCGCCCCAGCAACTCGAGTGGGAGCATCACGTTCTCCAGCGCCGTCAAGTTGGGCAGCAACTGGAAACTCTGGAACACGAAGCCCACGCGACGGGCCCGCACCGCGGCGCGCGCATCCTCGTCCAGCGCAAACAGGTCTTCGCCAGCCAGCACCACCGTGCCCTCGGTCGGCGTGTCCAGGCCTGCAATGAGCGACAGCAGCGTGCTCTTGCCCGAGCCCGACGCGCCCACGATGGCAGCCGATTCCCTGGCCTGAAGCGAGAAATCGATGTCGTCGAGAATGGTCAACGTGCCGCTGGTATCGGTCACCCGCTTGGTGACGTGGCGCACGGCAATGATGGGATCGGTCATGCGAGGGTGTGGACGGGTCGGGGGCAATCACCGGGGCGGGACTTCCGCTCCTCGTCGGCGGTGGCTGCACTGTAGCCTTGCTGCCTGCCTGGCCGCCTGTGCCCTGGGGACGCCCGTCCAGGCTCAAGGGACAAGCCCTGCGGGACGCTCTGACACCCCCTCAGCGTCCGCGCCCGTCATCCTGGTGGTGGGCGACAGCCTGTCGGCCGAATACGGCATTGCGCGCGGCCAGGGCTGGGTGGCGCTGCTGGAACAGCGCCTGCAGCGTGAAGGCCTGCGCGGATCGGTGGTGAACGCCAGCGTCAGCGGCGACACCACCTCAGGCGGCAAGGCCCGGCTGCCTGGGCTGCTGACCCGTCACCGGCCGGCGGTGGTGGTGATCGAACTCGGCGGCAACGACGCCCTGCGCGGACTGCCCATGAGTTCCACACGCCAGAACCTGACCGAGATGACGCGGGCCGCCCGCAACGCCGGAGCCCGAGTTCTCATCGCCGGCATGCAGCTACCCCCCAACTATGGACAGGCCTACGCGGAGGAATTCGCCGCCTCGTTCGCGCAGGTCGCCAAGGCCGAGGGCGCCGCCCTGGTGCCGTTCTTGCTGAAGAACGTGGCCGACGGACCGGATGCCGACCGGATGTTCCAGCCCGACCGCATCCACCCCACCGCGCAAGCGCACAGCCGCATCCTGGACAACGTCTGGCCCGCGCTCAAGCCCTTGGTGGTGGCCGCGGGCCGAACGAGAAGCTGAACCCCGCCTCAGGCAACACCCGCGGCAATGGCTCAGCGGCTCAAAGCCTCACCACCTGTGCACCCGTTCATGCGGGTCGCGCGGCCGGTGAACAGGCACTCCCCTGTTCGGCCGAGGGACGGGCACCACCACGTGCGGTGGGCGGACCGGCACCACGACATGCGGCGGGTGGACAGGCACCACGACATGCGGACGGTGCCCCAACCACGGCCGATGGGGCTCGTGGGGCACCGGATGAACCGGATGAACCGGATGTATCGGATGCACCGGATGAACGGGGTGCACAGGGTGCACGGGGTACACCGGCGGCCTGGACGGACCGATGGCCACAGTCACACCCACCGAGGGGCCGGTCAAGGTGACCACCGCAGGCGCGAAGGCCGGGCGGGCCACCCATGGGCCCGGCGTCCAGACCCAACGCGACCCCCACAGCACCCAGCGGCCATAGTGGAAGGGAGCGAAGCCCCAGGGCGCCTGGTCGACCCAGGTCCAGCCCCAGCGTGCGTGCCAGATCCAGCGGCCCTGCTTGAACGGCGCCCAGCCCGTGGCCACCACCAGAGGCGACCACACCATGCCGAACTCGGGGTGGCGCTCCCAGCGGCCGTGACGATCCAGGTCTTCCGCACCTGTCATTTCCGGCGACACATAGCGCATCGAGGCGCTGCGGTCGTCATGCTGCTCATCGGAGCGCACCCATTCAGCAAAGCGGTCTTGCACGGGGGCAGACCAGGTGACCAGCGTGCCCCGATCACGGCCCTGGGGCGCCAGCTCCACGCGCTGCCCCATGGGCAGAACAAAGGCCTGATCGGCCGTCTGCACCTGCAACGCACCGCGCCAGGCAGTGGCCCAGGTCATGTCGTCTTCGCGGTCTACGCGGTAGGCGCCAGCGCGTTCAGGCTGCAGCCGCGCCTCAGGCGTCAGGACCTCCAGTTCCGCGGCGATCTCGCGTGAGCGCACGCGCAGTGCCAGGCTGCCGCGGTGCAGTTGCAAGCTCATCCGCCCCTCGTCCATCCGCACGATCTCGAGCTCGGTGCTCGGTCCCAGGCGCAACTCGGTGGAGCCCACCCGCACCTCCGCCCGCGCACCGCGCTCCGTCGACAGACGGTCGCCTTCCGTCAGCGCCCGGTTGCGCAAGGCTTCGGACCATTGGCTCTGTTCGGTATCGAACAACCACACGCGGCCCTGGAAGTCAGCCAGGCGGCCTGCCCGCTGGGGACCCGCGTGGACAACAGCCTCCAGGGAAGCGGTGGGCACGGAGGAGCTGGTTGACCAAGAAGCCCCTGCGGAGCCCGCTGGCGCTGCGTATGAGGCTGCACTGCAGAGCACCAAGGCGAACGCGATCCTCGTCACCTTCAGCAAGAGGGCTCGCCGCAACGACCAAGGTTCGCGCGCCAGACACTTGTTCCCGATCATGGTGCATCCTCCAGCGGCACAAGCGAGTTGAATCCGAGCAGCCCCGTCGCTCCTGTCGTGGCAGCCTCTCCTCAACGTGGCATGGCGCGGCGACGCCGACAGCTTGACCACGGGTGCTGTGTAAAGAATTGCGCGAGCCCTGTCTGAAGGCGCGCAGCCTGCAGCATCTCGATGTCGGGGCCTCTTGTCGGGGCCTCTTGTCGGTGACCCGGCCGCAGCAGGCATACTGACCCGCCAACGGATGCCACCCAATTCCTCATCCATTCCTCCCCGCGCGCTGGCCCTGCTGGCCGTGCTGACCCTGGTCTGGGGCACCAACTGGACCTTGTTTCCGCTGGCGGTGCAGGAAGTGTCGGTGTGGACCTTCCGATCCTTTGCGCTGCTGGTGTCCGGCCTCACCTTGCTGAGCGTGGCTCGCCTGCGGGGGCTGTCGCTGAAGATCGAACGGCAGGACCGGCCCACGGTGCTGGCCGCGTCGCTGGCTTACCTCGTGGTGTGGAACATCGCCAGCACCTACGCTGCGGTGATGCTCCCCTCGGGGCAGGCCGCCGTGCTGGGCTTCACCATGCCCCTGTGGGCCGCCGTGATCGCCACCCTCTTTCTGGGAGAGCGTCTGACCGCGCGCATGATGGCTGCGCTGGCCCTGGGTGGCACGTGTGTCGGGCTGCTGCTGTACGCCGGCCGCGACGCCTACGCGCTGGCGCCGGCGGGCTTTGCGCTGGGCTTACTGGCTGGGGTGGGATGGGCGGTGGGCACGCTGATCCTCAAACGCCGCCCGCCGCGTGCTGCCGCCATGGTGCTCACCGGCTGGCAGTTGCTGATCTCGGGCGTGCCGATCACGCTGGGCGCGTTCGTGCTCGGCCAGGAACCCTGGTTCATGCCCTCCCGGACCAGCATCGCCGCCATCGCCTACATCACGCTGGTACCCATGTGCATCGGTAACCTGGCCTGGTTCTCCATCGTCGGCATGTTGCCTGCCCAGGTGGCAGGGCTGTCCACCATCATGGTGCCCATGGTGGCCATGGTGACGGGTGCTGCGGTGCGCGGCGAACCGCTGGGCCCGCTGCAATGGGCCGCGATGGCCTGCTGTGCGGGTGCCCTGTGGCTGGCGCTGCGGCCTCAAGGCCTCAAGGCCTCAGGTCGGGCTGACGCCTGAGGGCTTCACGTCGAACCTAGACTGACCGAACCTAGACTGACCCTTATCGGATGGAACCGGCGCCGGCGCCCTCGCCTGCCAGCCAGGCGCGCAAGCCGGCTTCGTCCAGCACGGTCACGCCCAAGGCCTGCGCCTTCTCCAGCTTACTGCCGGCCTCGGTACCGGCGACCACCGCGTCGGTCTTGCGCGAGACCGAGCCCGCCACCTTGCCGCCCGCCGCCTCGATCAAGGCCTTGGCCTCGTCGCGCGAGAGCGTGGGCAGGGTGCCGGTCAGCACCAGCGTCTTGCCCGACAGCAGCCCGGGCGCGGCCTGCGAAGCGCCTTCGTGCTCGTCCCATCGCACCCCGCAAGCCTGCAACTGCTCGACGATCTCCCGGTGGTGTGGCTGGGCGAAGAAGGTGTGGATGCTGCGCGCCACCACCGGCCCCACGTCGGGCACTTCCAGCAACTGCGCCTCGGTGGCGTCCATCAGGCGATCGACGGCGCCGAAGTGCCGCGCCAGGTCACGTCCTGTGGCCTCCCCCACGTGGCGGATGCCCAGCGCGTAGATGAAGCGACCCAGCGTGGTGTGCTTGCTGCGCTCCAGCGCAGCCACCAGGTTGGCGGCGCTCTTGTCCGCCATGCGATCGAGCGCCGAGAGCTTGGCCAGGCCCAGGGTGTAGATCTCGGGCAGTGTTCGGACCAGCCCGGCATCCACCAACTGGTCCACCAGCTTGTCGCCCAGTCCCTCGATGTCCATCGCACGCCGACCCGCAAAGTGCAGCAGGGCCTGCTTGCGCTGGGCCGCACAGAACAGGCCGCCGGAGCAGCGATGGTCCATGGCGCCCGACTCTCGCAGTACAGGGCTGGCGCAGACGGGGCACTGCCGCGGCATCTGGAAGTTGGGCACATAGCCCGGGCGCACGCCGGGCACCCGTCCCACCACCTCCGGGATGACATCGCCCGCGCGGCGCACGATGACGGTGTCGCCCACGCGCACCCCCTTGCGCCGGAGTTCGAAGACGTTGTGCAGCGTGGCGTTGCTGACCGTGGTGCCGCCCACGAACACCGGCTCCAGCCGGGCCACAGGCGTGAGCTTGCCCGTGCGGCCGACCTGGATCTCGATGCCATTGAGCCGGGTCATCTGTTCCTGAGCCGGGTACTTGTGCGCCACGGCCCAGCGCGGCTCGCGGGTGACGAAACCCAGTTGGCGCTGCAGGTCCAGGCGGTCCACCTTGTACACCACGCCGTCGATGTCGAAGGGCAGGCCGTCGCGCGCAGCGGCGATGCGTTGGTGAAAGGCCACAAGGCCTTCAGCACCCAGCACCACGGCCCGGTCAGCGCACACCGGCAGACCCCAGGCGGCCAGAGCGTCGAGCACCTGGGAATGTCGCGCGGGCACCACCCACCCCACCACCTCACCCAGCCCATAGGCGAAGAAACTCAAAGGGCGCTGGGCAGCGATGGCGGGATCCAGTTGGCGCACCGCGCCGGCGGCGGCGTTGCGCGGGTTGACGAAGGTCTTGTCGCCGCGCTCTCGCTGGCGCTCGTTCAGGCGCTCGAAGTCATCGCGGCGCATGTAGACCTCGCCGCGCACCTCCAGCACGGTGGGCAGCGCGCTGTCCTTTGGCGCCTGAAGCCGCAGGGGAATCTGTCCGATGGTGCGGATGTTCTGCGTGACGTCCTCGCCCGTCTCACCGTCGCCGCGTGTGGCAGCGCGCACCAGAACGCCCTGCTCGTAGCGTAGGCTGAGTGCCAGCCCGTCAAACTTCAGCTCAACGGCGTACTCGACAGGCGCCTCTTCGGTGCCGAGGCCCAGTTCGCGGCGCACCCGGGCATCGAAGGCCTGTGCACCGGCGTCGGTGGTGTCGGTCTCGGTGCGGATGCTGAGCATGGGCAGCGCATGGCGCACGGGTTCGAAACCCTCCAGCACCTGGCCCAGCACCCGCTGGGTGGGCGAATCGGGGGTGCGCAGCGCGGGCTCGGCCTCCTCCAGTGCCTGCAGTTCCTGGAACAGCGCGTCGTAGGCCGCATCAGGAAGCTCCGGGGCATCCAGCACGTAGTACAGGTGGGCGTGGCGGTGCAGCAAGGCACGCAGTTCGGCCGCGCGGCGCGCAGCGGGTGACGGCCCACTGGCGCAGGGCCACGGTTCGAACAGGTCAGAGGTGTGACTCATACAGGCCCGCGTCGATCAGGTCAGACCATCGAACGCAAACAGGCCTTGTGCCGTTCAGCTGAAGAGCCGGCGCGCCGCCGCAGACCCGGCTGCCAGGTCGCGCGATGCCAGCGAACGGTACAGCTGCTGCAGTTCCTTGCCGATGGCGTCGAAGGCATGCAGCGTCACCGCCCGCCCCTGGTCGTCCACGAGCAGGGCATCCATCTCGTCCGCCAGGGCCGTGGCCACGCGGTGCCAGGCGGGAAACGGCTCGGCCGACTCTTCTGTCTGGGCCACGTCCAGGCTGAGCTGCACCTCGCGCAGGGCGGCATCCTGCGGGTCGTCGGCCAGGGCGACCTGCGGGTCGAAGGACAACACCAGCACGGGCGGGTCACCGTCCTGTGCCCCCGGAAGCACCATGCGCCCGGGCAGCACCCCCGGGATGAAGCCGTGGCGCGTCGCGGCCTGCTGTACATAGCCCAGAGACCAGGCCACCGAACGGGCCCGCAGCAGCAGGCCCAACTGCGCATCCAGCGGCTGGGAGAAGGCGTCCAGTTCCCGCGCGCGCGCCACGACCTCCAGCATGTCAGGGAAGTCGGCCATGGCGCCCACGCCCTGCGCAAAGGCCTCGATCTTCTGGACAAATTCGGAGTATTCGATCTCGTTGAGCGCCCCCGCCCGGTTGGCCAACTGCACACCAGCCTGGAACTCCGAATACATCTGGCCATGCACTGGCTGTTCCCAGGCCTGCTTGGCAGCGTTCAGCCCTTCCACATACAGCGGCTTGCTGCCCGCGCGCCAACTGGCCGGCAAATGCGCCACGGCCAAGTCACCCGTGACAGCGGACTCCAGCGTGAGGACGACGATGGCATCGATCAAGGCATCCAGTCGCGCTGCGGGGCGAAGGGACGACAAGCGGTTCGATCCGGGCAGGACGGGGTGCGGATGCACTGCCGGGGCCTCACCCAGGTGAGGATCCGGTCTCCCTGGCTCATCCTCGGCACGGTCAGCAGACGTAGCCTCTCCAAGCGAGGGCTCCTGACGAGGGCCGCCGACCGAGGGCACATGAGCCTCGCCCGGGGGTGGCCCCTGCCGAGGGCGAGATCTGCGCGCCGACCACCAGGCCTGCAGCCCCAAACCGCCAAGCACCAGCGCTGCCACGACCGCCAGGGAAACCGTCAGGTCCATCGCAATTCGCCTTCGCCTCAAGCGGCCTGGGCCATGCCCACGGCCGACTCCATGTCCACCGCCACGATGCGCGAGACGCCCTGCTCCTGCATGGTCACGCCGATCAACTGCCGCGCCATTTCCATGGCGATCTTGTTGTGGCTGATGAACAGGAACTGCGTGGCGCGGCTCATCTCGCTGACCAGCTTCGCATAGCGCTCGGTGTTGGCATCATCCAGCGGCGCGTCCACCTCGTCCAGCAGGCAGAACGGCGCGGGGTTGAGCTGGAAGATGGCGAACACGAGAGCGATGGCGGTCAGCGCCTTTTCACCACCGGACAAGAGATGGATGGTGGAGTTTTTCTTGCCCGGGGGCTGGGCCATGACCTGCACGCCTGCATCCAGGATCTCGTCGCCCGTCATCACCAGGCGCGCGGCCCCGCCGCCGAACAGGCTGGGGAACATGCGGCCGAAGTGCTCGTTGACCTGCTCGAAGGTCTGGCGCAGGAGGTCGCGGGTTTCCAGGTCGATCTTGCGGATGGCATCTTCCAGCGTGCCGATGGCGTCGTTCAGGTCGGCGTTCTGGGCATCCAGGAAAGTCTTGCGCTCGCGTGAGGCCGTCAGCTCGTCCAGCGCGGCCAGGTTCACCGCGCCCAGGGCGTTGATCTCGCGCTGGATGCGGTCGATTTCGCCTTGCAGGCCCCACAGGCGCACGCCGCCTTCCTCGATGGAGCGGGCCAGGGCCTCCAGGTCGACGGCAGCGGCCTGCAACTGCTCCAGGTACTGGGCGCCGCCCAACTGGGCCGCCTGCACCTCCAATTGCAGCTTCGTGATCTGTTCGCGCAGGGGTTCCAGGCTGCGCTCGGTCTCCATGCGTTGTTCGTCACCGCGGCGCATGCGGGAGGTGAGGTCGTCGTACTCGCTGCGCACCGCGCCGAGGTGCTGCTCACGCTCGAGCTTCAACGCCAGCGCCGCCTGCAGGCCCGCCTGAGCCGCTGCGTCGTTCAACGCCTCCAACTCGATCTCAAGCTGCGTGCCGGCCTGCGCGCCGCTGTCCATCTGCTGGGCCGCCGTCTCCACAAGACGGTGCAGTTCATCGCGCCGTGCGGCCAGGGCGCGCACCTGGAAGCGGGCCTCCTGTGCCTGGCGCTCCAACGAGCGCTGCTGCTCCCGGGCATCTGACAGCGTGCGCTCGGCGTCGATCACGGCCTCCTCGAGCTGGGCATGACGCTCCTGCGCCTCGGCCAGCGCCAGATCGAGCTCCTCGAAGCGGGCCTCGCCCGTGGCACGTCTTTCCTGCAGCTCTTCGAGGCGGGCGTCAAGTTCGCCCACTTCGTCGTCGAGCTGGCCGCGCCGGGCCTGGGCGGCCTCGGCCTGCTGCGACAGGCGCATCCATTCCACCTGCAGCTGGTGCGCGCGGGACTGGGCCTCGGCCGCCTCGCGGCGCACGCCGGCCAGGCGCTGGCTGGCCTGGGTGTAGGCGGCGTCCAGCCGCACGAGCGCGGTGCGGGCTTCGTCGGCCATCAGTTGCTGGCCGCGCAAGGCGCGGTCCAGGTTCTCGATCTCCTGGGCACGAGCGAGCATGCCGGCCTGTTCGGAATCGGGCGCGTAGAACGTGACCGCGAACGGGGAGACCGCATGGCCCTCACGGGTCATGATGACCTCGCCTCGGGTCAGGCGCGACCGGTCGGCCAGCGCCTGCTCCAGACTGGATGCGGTGTACACCCCCTCCAGCCAGTCCGACAGCAGGGCCTTGAGGCTGGCATCGCCCAGCCGCAGCAAGTCCGCCAGGCGCGGCAAGGTGCGGTGCTCGTCTGGCGACACGGCCGCTGGCGGGCTGTAGAAGGCCAGCCGGGCCGGCGGCGCGTCGGCGGCGAAGGCCCGCACCGTGTCGAGGCGGCCCACCTCCAGCGCGCTCAGACGCTCGCGCAGCGAGGACTCCAGCGCCGTCTCCCAGCCAGGTTCGATGTGCACCCGCGTCCACAAGCCTTGCAGAGCGTCCAGGCCATGCCGGGACAGCCAGGGCTTGAGCTTGCCTTCGGTCTGCACTTTCTCTTGCAGCGCACGCAGGGCTTCCAGGCGCGCCGCGAGATCGGCCTGGCGAGCCGCCTCGTAGTTGGCCGCCTGCTGCTGGGCACGGCGCTGCTCGTCCAGCAGCGGCACCTCGTCCTGCAATTCGTGCAACTGCGCCTCGGCCACGGCGTGGTGCTGCGCCGCAAGGTCAAGGTCGCGCTTGAGTTCCTCCAGGCGGGTCAGGTCCGGCCGTGCCAGGCCCTGCCGCTCCGCCACCAGCTTCTCACGGCGCGACTGCAACTGGCGCGACTGCTCTTCGATGCTGCGGCTCTCCGCGGCCAGCACCTGGATCTGCTGCTGCACCTGGCCGGCAGCCGCGCGCTGCGCGTTGGCCACGCCCTGGGCGGCGCGCACCGCGTCTTCCAGGGCGGGCAGGCCATCGGCCTGCTCCTGCGCCTGGGCCTCCAGCACTTCGCCCTGTTCCTGGGCCGCCTCGATCCCGACGGCCATGCCCTCGAGTTCGGCCTGCGCCTCGTCCTGGCGCTGCGCCCACTGCGCCTGCTGGGCCCGCAGATCGGCCATGCGCTGCTCCACGCGCTGCCGGCTTTCCACCACGTAGCGGATGCGCTCTTCCAGCCGGCTGACTTCCAGCGCGGCATCGGCCAGGGCACCCTGGGCCAGATGCAGCCGGTCGGCCGCGGCGTAGTGCGCCTGGCGCACAGTCTCCAGTTCGGCCTCCACCTGACGCAGCTGGGCCAGACGCGCCTCCAGCGCGGTGGCCGCATCCGCCGCCGCCTGGCGCACACGCGCCTCCTCACCCGCCGCGTCGCGTTGCTTCAGAAACCACAACTGGTGCAGCTTGAGCGTGCCCTGATCCTGCAGACTGCGGTAGGTCTGCGCCACCTCGGCCTGCTTCTCCAGCTTGTCCAGGTTGGCGTTGAGCTCGCGCAGGATGTCGTCCACGCGCGTCAGGTTCTCCCGGGTGTCCTTGAGCCGGTTCTCGGTCTCGCGCCGGCGTTCCTTGTACTTGGACACGCCCGCGGCTTCCTCCAGGAAAAGCCGCAGCTCCTCCGGGCGCGACTCGATGATGCGGCTGATGGTGCCCTGGCCGATGATGGCGTAGGCCCGGGGCCCCAGACCGGTACCCAGAAAGACGTCCTGCACGTCACGCCGACGCACGGGCTGGCTGTTGATGTAGTAGCTGCTGGTGCCGTCGCGCGTCAACACGCGACGCACGGCGATCTCGCTGAAGCTGTTCCACTGCCCGCCTGCACGGGCGTCGGCGTTGTCAAACACCAGCTCCACGCTGGCGCGATTGGCCGGCTTGCGCTGGCCCGAGCCGTTGAAGATGACGTCCTGCATGGACTCACCGCGCAGCTCACTGGCCTTGCTCTCGCCCAGCACCCAGCGCACGGCATCCATGATGTTGGACTTGCCGCAGCCATTGGGCCCCACCACGCCCACCAGCTGGCCGGGCAGCTGAAAGGTGGTGGGTTCGGCGAAGGACTTGAAGCCCGAGAGCTTGATCTGGTTCAGACGCATGGGAGTTCGGGTTCGGGACTTTGGCGAACACCCGACCGCAATACCTCTAAGCTATTGATTTAATTGAATTTTTTTCCCCGAAGCACCCACGGAAAGCCGGGCGGATGATATCATCGCGCCCCTTGAAAAGACCCCGTCGCGCCCTGGCGCGTTCTCAGCCCATGCCCACTCGCACCCAGCGCGCCAAGCCCGCTATTCCTCCTAGCGCCCCGAGCCGCCAGCTCGACACCTTCGAGAACCCTGCGTCCGATCGCGACTACGTTATCCGCTTCGACATTCCGGAGTTCACCTGCCTGTGCCCGCTCACCGGCCAACCCGACTTCGCCCACTTCCTCATCGAGATCGTGGCCGACCGCTACTGCGTGGAGACCAAGAGCCTGAAGCAGTACTTCTGGAGCTACCGCAACGAGGGCGCGTTCCATGAGAAGGTGACCAACACCATCCTGTCAGACCTCGTGAAGGCTCTTTCGCCCCGCTTCGTTCGCATCAGCGCCGACTGGTATGTGCGCGGCGGCATCCGCACCTATGTCACGGCCGAGCATCGCAAGCGCGGCTGGAAGCCGGCACCATACGTGCACCTGGTGCCCTTGCCGGCCACGGGCAGCGCAAGTGCCATGCCCTCGTCGCCCGACAGCGGGGCACGATGACGGCACCTCAGGTCCCACCACACCACTGACATGTGTTCCTGGCTGCGCAAGATCTTTGGCGCGAGCGGCACGGGTACGCCGGATCATTCCGCTGACGACACGGCGCCCGCGAGCACGGACCTGAGCCCGGGAGGACATCAGGAGGCCGCTGACCGGCTGGCGTCCAGCCTGCAGCGCCGGCCGTTGCTGCACCGCGGCGGTCACCTGGCCGGTTTCGAGGTCTCGCTGGTCGCCCCGCCGGCCGATGCTGACGGGGCGAACCTTCAGGCTGAGGCGCTGCTGCAGGGCATGGCGCTGACGGCCGTGAACGGCCGGGTGGCGCTGGCCACCCTCTCCGAGCAGGACCTGCGCCTGCCTGCCGTGCTGGACCAGATCGCCAGCGGTATGTGGTTCGCGGTGGCCGATGCCGCCACGCCCCTTTCGACCCAACTGCCGTGGGTTCAGGACGTCAGAAGCCGCGGTGGGTTGCTGGGCACGCTGGCCATTCCCCGCGCCGGGGCCTCGTTCGTGGTTCTGGATGCGACGGGCATACCAATCAGCACCCTGATGGAGCGCGGCCGCGCCTGCCGCGCCGCAGCGCCTGGCTGCCAGCTGGTGGCCACAGGGCTGCGCACCATCGACGACCTGGAAGTCGCGCTCTCCGGGCCGTTCGATATGGCGGCCGGGCTCTTCGACCGGGTCGGGGAACGGCGTGAATCCGGCACGCTGACGCCCAATGTCGTCAGCCTGTGCAAGCTGCTGAACCGGGCCATGATCGAGCCCGATACGCGCGTGCTGGGCCGGGACATTAGGGGCGATATCGACCTGACCTACCGGCTGCTGCGTCACGCCAACAGCCCGCTGCTGGGGCTGCGGCGCAAGGTGGACTCGGTCGAAGACGCTTTGCAGTTGATGGGCCGGCAGGCCTTGTTCCGCTTGCTGACGGTTCTGCTGGTGGCGCGTTCGGACAGCCGGCCCACCGCCGTGGCCCTGCACGAGCTGGCCCTGACCCGGGCTCACTTCATGGAGGATCTGGCCCACGCCATCTGGGCGCCCGCCGCCACTCTGTACACCACCGGACTGCTGTCACTTCTGGACGTGATGATGCAACAGCCCATGGAGAAGGTGCTGGATTCGATCGGCCTGACCGACGAATCCCGGGACGCGCTGCTCCATCGCAGCGGACCCTGGCACGAACTGCTGGAACTGGCGCGCTGCCTGGAGACCGGCCAGCTCGAGCAGGCCCGCGATCTGGCCGAGCCCCTGGGCGGCCTGAAGGTCGCGCAGGCCGCGATGGAAAGAGCCCGTCAATCCGCCGCCGCCATGGCCGCGGAACTGCACGACGTCTGGCAGGACGATTGAAGGCCCATCAGAGGCCCGGGGGCGGCGGGCCACCCCTGCTCGGGATAATCCGTCCATGAATCCCCTGCTGCAGCGACTGCACCCCTACCCCTTCGAGCGCCTGCGCGAACTCACCCGGGGCATCCAGCCCTCGCCCGCGCACAAGCCCATCAGCCTGGGCATCGGTGAGCCACGGCACCCGACGCCTGCCCTGATCGAGCAGGCCCTGGTGGCGGCGATGTCGGGCCTGTCCACCTATCCGGCCACGGCCGGCGAGCCGGTGCTGCGCGAAGCGGTGGCCGGCTGGCTGCAGCGCCGCTACGGCGTGAGCGTGCAGCCGCACACGCAGGTGCTGCCGGTCAATGGGTCGCGCGAAGCCCTGTTCGCCCTGGCCCAGACGGTTGTGGATGCCAGCCAGCCGGGCGCGGTGGTGGTGTGTCCCAACCCGTTCTACCAAATCTACGAAGGCGCCGCCCTGCTGGCCGGGGCACAGACCGCCTTCGCCAACAGCGACCCCGCGCGCAACTTCGCCGTGCGCTGGGACGACATTGACGACGCCACCTGGACCCGCACACAACTGCTGTTCGTGTGTTCGCCAGGCAACCCCACCGGGGCGGTGATGCCCCTGGAGGAATGGGCCCGACTGTTCGAGCTCAGCGACCGCCACGGCTTCGTCATCGCCAGCGACGAGTGCTATTCGGAAATCTACTTCGGCGATGAACCCCCGCTGGGCAGCCTGCAAGCCGCGGCAGCCCTGGGGCGCAGCGACTTCCGGCGGCTGATCGCCTTCACGAGCCTGTCCAAGCGCAGCAATGTGCCGGGCATGCGCTCGGGCTTCGTGGCCGGAGATGCGGATCTGATCTCGAAGTTCCTGCTGTACCGCACCTACCACGGCAGCGCCATGAGCACCGTGGTGCAGCGCGCCAGCATCGCCGCCTGGAACGACGAAGCCCATGTGGTGGCCAACCGGGCGCTGTACCGGCAGAAGTTCGCCAGCGTCACCCCCATGCTGGCCGAGGTGCTGGACGTGCGCCTGCCGGACGCGGGCTTCTATCTCTGGGCGGGCGTGCCGGGCGGCGACGATGTGGCCTTCACGCTGGGATTGCTCGCTCAATACAATGTGGCAGTGTTGCCGGGATCGCTCCTCGCCCGCCCGGCCCACGGCCTCAACCCCGGCGCCGGCCGCATCCGGCTCGCCCTCGTGGCGGGCACCGAAGAATGCGTGGAAGCCGCCGAACGCATCGTCTACTACACCCGATCCCTCTCATGACCAACGCGCTGCAACAGATCATTGAATCCGCCTGGGAACTCCGCACCGACGCGCAGGCCTTGGCCCGGTCCGAGGTGCGAGACGCCGTCGAGCACACCATCGCCGGGCTCGACAGCGGCCGGCTGCGGGTGGCCGAGCGCGAGGCGGTGGGACAGTGGAAGGTCAATCAGTGGGTCAAGAAGGCCGTGCTGCTGAGCTTCCGGCTGAACGACAACCGGCCCATGCACGCCGGTGACCTGACCTTCTTCGACAAGGTGCCCACCAAGTTCGCAGGCCTGTCGGAGGAACACCTGCGTGCCAGCGGCGTGCGCGTGGTGCCCCCCGCGGTGGCGCGGCGCGGCAGCTTCATGGGCAAGGGCGTGGTGCTGATGCCCTCCTACGTCAACATCGGTGCCTATGTAGACGACGGCACCATGGTCGACACCTGGGCCACCGTGGGCTCGTGCGCGCAGATCGGCAAGAACGTGCACTTGTCCGGCGGCGTGGGCATCGGCGGCGTGCTGGAGCCGCTGCAGGCCAACCCCACCATCATCGAGGACAACTGCTTCATCGGCGCGCGCTCCGAGGTGGTGGAAGGCGTCATCGTCGAGGAAAACTCGGTGCTGAGCATGGGCGTCTACATCGGCCAGAGCACCAAGATCTACGACCGGGCCACGGGCGAAGTGCACTACGGTCGCGTACCCGCGGGCTCGGTGGTGGTCAGCGGCAGCCTGCCTTCGGCGGACGGCAAGTACAGCCTGTACTGCGCGGTGATCGTCAAGAAGGTCGATGCCCAGACCCGGGCCAAGACCAGCATCAACGAACTGCTGCGCTCCTGAGCCGCTGCGGGCTGCGGCGTCGCCCCTGGTTATGTCCGGCAACATGGAGAAGGTGCTGCGCCTGATGGTGCAGCGCCAGGCCTCGGACATCTACCTGTCCTGCGGGGCGCCCGTTCAGTTCAAGATCCATGGCACCACGGTGCCGATGTCCGAGCAGTTGCTCAGCGCCGCCCAGGTGCGGTCCCTGCTGTCCGAGGTGGTGACCGCGGAACACCTGGGGGAACTGGACGCATCGGGCGAACTCAACATTGGCGTGCAGTTGGCCGACCTGGGCCTGTTCAGGCTGTCCGCCTTTCGCCAGAGCGGCACGATCGCCGCCGTCCTGCGCTGCATCCCGGCGGACATTCCGACGCTGTCCTCGCTGGGGCTGCCAACCACGCTGGAGAGCCTGATCCTGGAGCGCAGAGGGCTGGTGCTCATGGTGGGCGCCAGCGGCACCGGCAAAAGCACCACGTTGGCGGCGATGCTGGAGCACCGCAACCGCACCCTCAGCGGCCACATCCTCACCATCGAAGACCCGGTGGAGTTCCGTTTCACCCACAAGAAATCGGTGGTCAACCAGCGCGAAGTGGGGCGCGACACCGCGTCGTTGCACGTGGCGCTGAAGAACGCCCTTCGCCAGGCCCCGGATGTGGTGCTCGTCGGCGAGATCCGCGACCGCGAAACGATGTCCGCGGCACTGTCCTACGCGATGTCCGGCCACCTCGTAGTGGCCTCCCTGCATGCCAACAACAGCTACCACACACTGGGCCGCATCCTCAGCCTGTACCCTGCGGACGCGCGCAGCGCCTTGCTGGCCGACATGGCCGCAGGGCTCAAAGCCGTGATCGCCCAGCGGCTGCTTCGGTCTACCAGCGGCGGGCGCATCCCGGCCGTGGAAATGATGATGAACACCAAGTTCATCAGCGAGCTGATCGAGCGCGGCGACTTCAACGGCGTGAAGGACGCCATGGAGAAGTCCATGACCGCAGGCTCGCAGACCTTCGAGCAGGACCTCGCGCGTCTGGTCCGGCAGGGGCTGGTCAGCAAACAGGAGGCGCTTGCGAATGCGGACTCGCCCAGCAACCTGATGTGGCGCCTGCAGCAAGAAGGCGCCGGCGGCGCAGCCGCCGGGCCGGCGCCTCAAGCGCCGCCAAGCCTGAACGCGCCAGAACAGGCGCACGCGCGTCCTGCGGTGCTTTCGGCTGAGCCGACGGCCAGCGGCATCCAGCCCCCCCGGTTTCCCGAACTGAGCGGCGGATGAAGACCCCTGAACGAGTCGGATGCCGACCGCCTCCCGCCCATGAAACTCATTGACCTGATCGAGCGCAGCAGCGCCCGCCTGGAGGAGGCGGGCGTTTCGTTTGGGCACGGCACCACCAACGCCTTCGATGAGGCGGCCTGGCTGGTGCTGTGGCGTCTGGGTCTGCCGCTGGACGATCTGGACCGCGTGGCCGAACAAGCGCTGGACGCGGCCCAGACCGCGGCCGTGGAGGCGCTGGTGACGCAGCGCATCACGACGCGCCAGCCCGCGGCCTACCTCACGGGCGAAGCCTGGCTGCAAGGCGTGCCCTTTCACGTGGACCCACGCACCATCGTGCCGCGCTCGCTGATCGCCGAGGTGCTGTGCGAGGGGGCGCTCGACGCCTGGCTCAGCCCGCAAGAAGACCGTCCTGTGCGCGTGCTGGACCTGTGCACCGGCAACGGCAGCCTGGCCGTGCTGGCGGCCCTGTGCTGGCCCCAAGCCCACGTGGACGGCACCGACCTGAGCGCTGAGGCGCTGGCCGTGGCAGAACGTAACGTTCTGCGACATGCCCTGCAGGCGCAGGTGAGCCTGCGTCAGGGTGACGGCCTGGCGGCCGCTCGGGGCCCGTATGACCTGATCCTGTGCAACCCGCCCTACGTCAACCGCTCGTCCATGCAGACCCTGCCCCCTGAGTACCGCGCCGAGCCTGCGCTGGCGCTGGACGGCGGCCCCGATGGCATGGACTTCATCCGCCCGATGCTGGCCCAGGCTGCGGCTCACTTGCGGCCTGAGGGTGTGCTGGTGTTGGAGATCGGCCACGAGCGGCCTCACTTCGAGGCCGCCTTCCCCGCGCTCTCGCCCCTGTGGCTGAGCACCAGCGCCGGGGACGATCAGGTGCTGCTGCTCAAGCGTGAGGACCTGCAGCCATGATCACCGTGCGCGATGTCACGCTGCGGCGCGGCGCCAAGGTGGTGCTGCAGGGCACCACCTTCACCCTCAACCCGGGCGAGAAGGCCAGCCTGGTGGGCCGCAACGGTGCCGGCAAGTCCAGCCTCTTCTCCCTGCTGACCGGCCGCCTGCACGCCGATGCAGGTGACGTGGCGATACCGCCGCGCTGGCAGGTGGGCGAGGTGGCGCAACACATGCCTGAGACCGGCGACGGCGCCACCGACTTCGTGCTGGAGGGCGACCTGCCGCTGCAGCGAGCCCAGGCCGCGCTGCGCGCCGCGGAGGCCGCAGACGACGGGAACGCCATGGCCGAGGCACACGCCGCGCTGGACGAGGCCGGCGCTTTCGACGCCCGTGCTCGGGCGCAGGCCCTGCTCCTGGGACTGGGGTTTCGAACAGCGCAGCTGGACGCTGCGGTCAACAGCTTTTCTGGCGGCTGGCGCATGCGCCTGCAACTGGCCCGTGCCCTCATGTGCCCGGCCGATCTGCTGCTGCTGGACGAGCCCACCAACCACCTCGACCTGGACGCCCTGGTGTGGCTGGAAGCCTGGCTGCAACGCTACGCCGGGACGCTGGTGGTGATCAGCCACGACCGCGAGTTCCTGGACGCCGTGACCCGCGTGACGCTGCATCTGGACGAGTGCAAGGTCACACGCTACGGTGGCAACTACACGGCCTTCGAAAGCATGCGCGCCGAACGCATGAACCAGGCCCAGTCCGCGTTCGACAAGCAGCAGGAGCGCATCGCCCACCTGCAGCGCTTCATCGACCGCTTCAAGGCCAAGGCCACCAAGGCCAAGCAGGCCCAGAGCCGCGTCAAGGCCCTGGCGCGCATGGAAAAGCTGGCCCCGGTGCTGACGGCCAGCGACTTTGCCTTCGAGTTCCGCGAGCCCGTGAGCCTGCCCAACCCGATGCTGGCGCTGCGCGACGTGGAATGCGGGTACAGGGCCTCGGAAGACGACGGCGCGGGGGCGCCGCCGCGGGAAAAGACCACGGCCATCGTGCGCCACGTCACCCGCACCGTCATGGCCGGGCAGCGCATCGGCATCCTGGGGGCCAACGGCCAGGGCAAGTCCACGCTGGTCAAGACCATCGCACGCGCGTTGCCGGCCTTGGGCGGCACGGTGACGGAAGGCAAGGGTCTGGCCGTGGGCTACTTCGCGCAGCAGGAGATGGACCTGCTGCATGCCGACGACACGCCGCTGCAGTTGATGACCCGCCTGGCCCGCGAGGCCGCCCCCCCGGGCACCGACACCCGCGAACAGGCGCTGCGCAACTACCTCGGGCAGTTCCGCTTCGAGGGCGACATGGTGCAGCAGGCCGTGGGCACGCTGTCGGGTGGCGAGCGGGCGCGGCTGGTGCTGGCCACCATCGTCTGGCAGCGGCCCAACCTGCTGCTGCTGGACGAGCCCACCAACCACCTGGACCTGAACACGCGCGAGGCGTTGTCGATTGCGCTCAACGAGTTCGAGGGTACGGTGCTGCTGGTGAGCCACGACCGCGCGTTGCTGCGCGAGGTGTGCGACGAGTTCTGGCTGGTCACGCGCGGCGGCGTCGAGCCCTTCGATGGCGACCTGGACGACTACCAGCGCTGGCTGCTGGAGGTGAGCCGGGCCGTGGCGCGTGGGCAGGAAATTCCCAAGCCTGGCGCCCTGGTGTCCACCCTCGTCAACGGAACCGCAAGCCAGGGCCACCGCTCTGTCGATGGGCCTGATGCAGCGCCACCGCGGCAGCAGCCTCCTGCGGCAGTTTCGGGCGCTGCAGCCCGGAATGGGACTGGTGCCAAAACGGGCGGATCAGGCGGCGCAGACGCCGGAGGTGGCGCTGACGATCGCAAGGCCCGCGCGCAGGCGCGCCAGCGTCTGTCGGATGCCACCCGCCCCATGCGCAGCGAAATCGCCCAGATCGACAAGCGCCTGGAAAAGCTGGGCCAGGAACGCACGGCGGCGGAGACGGCGCTGTCCACCGGCACCGCGAGCCCGTCCGAGATCGCCGACCTGGGTCGCAGCCTCAACCACATCGCAGCCGAGACCGCGATGCTGGAAGAGCGCTGGCTGGCGTTGCACGAGCAGGTGGAGGCCCTGCAAGCGCAGGCTCAGTGAGCGCTGCGCGCCTGCAGCAGCTGCAGCATCAGCTCCACCCGCGCCTGCGCCGGCGTGAGGCCCTCGGCAGAGGGCAGCCGGGAAGCGCCCCCCGCCACGATGCCACCCGCCGCGCAACGGGTGGCGCGCAGCACCGGCAGGCCGCCGGCATGGGCGTTCTCCAGGGCCGCCTCAAGCTCCTGATGGATGCTGCCGTTGCCCGTGCAAGCCACGACCAGCCCCTGCACACCCGCGGCCACCACGGCCTGGACGGCACGCGACCCTGCACCGGCATGGCTGGCAACGATCTCCACCCAGGGCCAGGCCTCAGCGTCTTGCGGCAGATCATGCAAGGACAGGGGAGACGTGCGCGCCACGGCCTCTGGGTTTGAAGGCCCCTCCACCGGCCAGGGGCGAAAGCGGCTCAAGCGGCCCTCGCTCACCTGCGCCAGCGGCCCGGCGTCCCCCGCGTCGAAGGCCTCGAGCCGGTAGCTGTGCACCTTGCGCACCTCCGCCCCCACCCACACCCGACCGGCCATCACCACGAGCACCCCGCCCGCGCCGGGCTGGGCCGCCACGGTCACGGCGTCCAGCAGGTTCTGCGGGCCATCGGCCTGCAGCGAGGTGGCCGGCCGCATGGCGGCCGTCAGCACCACGGGCTTGACCTGCAGGGCCGGCGCGAGCACCCGGTGCAGCAGCCAGGCGGTCTCTTCCAGGGTGTCGGTGCCGTGCGTGATCACCACCCCGCGCACCTCGGGCCGTGCCAGGTGCGCCTGCAAGCGCGCCAGCAGCACCGCCCATACCCGGGGCCCCATGTCTTTGCTGTCCAGTTGCGCCACCTGCTCGGCCTCCAGCGGCCAGGCGGCCAGCGCGGGCACGGCCGCCACCAGGGACTGCACGCCGCGCTGCGCCGAGGCATAGCCGACGTTGTCGGTGGCGCTGGCAGCCGCACCCGCGATGGTGCCGCCCGTGCCCAACAGCACGACGCGCTGGCCGTGCGCATCGGGGACGTGCGGCGCATGCTCGGGTTCAACGGCCTGTAACGGTGCGCTTTCGTGAATGCTTTCGCTTGCCATGGGTGCCTGGTCTGGATGAAAATACAGTGACTGGATGAATCACCAGGGGAGCCCGATGATCGATGACACGCCCAAGCTGACCGACCGCCAGCAGCAGATCCTGGACCTGGTGCAAAGCGCCATCGCACGCACCGGAGCACCGCCCACCCGGGCCGAGATCGCTGCAGAACTGGGGTTCAAGTCGGCCAACGCGGCCGAGGAGCACCTCAAAGCCCTGGCGCGCAAGGGCGTTATCGAACTGGTGGGCGGCACCTCACGCGGCATCCGGTTGAAGTCTGACACATTGCGCGCGCTGAACGAGGCGCGCGCCAACCCCTACGGCAAGCAGTTCTCGCTGCCCCTGCCGGGCTTTGCGCAGCTCACGCTGCCCCTGGTGGGCCGCGTGGCCGCAGGCAGCCCCATCCTGGCGCAGGAGCACATCGACCAGACCTACGTGGTGGAAGCCACCATGTTCCAACGCAAGCCGGATTACCTGCTGAAGGTGCGCGGCATGAGCATGCGCGACGCCGGCATCATGGACGGCGACCTGCTGGCCGTGCAGAAGACGCGCGAGGCCAAGAACGGCCAGATCGTGGTGGCGCGCCTGGGTGACGAGGTCACCGTCAAGCGCCTGCGCAAGACCCAGCGCCACATCGAGCTCATCCCCGAAAACCCCGACTTCAGCACCATCGTGGTGGCGCCTGATGACAGCAGCTTCGAGCTCGAAGGCGTTGCCGTGGGTCTGATCCGCAACACGATGTTGATGTAGCCGCTGCGTGAAGGCCGCAGCGGCATCGAGGCGTCAGCCCCCCAGGTAGTCGCCCTTGCCCACCGCCACCCCGGCCTGGCGCAGCAAGGCGTACAAGGTGGTGGCGTGGAAATAGAAGTTGGGCATGGCGTTGTGCTTGAGGTACTCCTCGCCCTGGAAGCGCAGGACGTCGCCGTTTCGCTTGACGAGCTGAACCTCCCTGGCCTCGGACCCATCGATCTGCTCGGGCTGGAACGACGCCACGTAGTCGATGGTCTTGCGGATGCGCGCGCGCAGATCGTCCAGCGTCGCTTCGTCATCGGCCCACGAGGGCGGCTGCTGCCCGGCCAGGCGGGCCATGCAGCCCTTGGCGGCGTCGCTGGCGATTTGGATCTGCCGCGACAGCGGGAACATGTCAGGCGCCAGGCGCAGGCCCAGGAAGTTGGCGGGGTCGAAGCCTCGCGCCTGGGCATGCGCCTCGGCCTTGTCCAGCCAGTTCAGCATGTTGCGAAGCATGCGCAGGAACACCGGCGCGCTGGCCGAATGCATCGAAAGGGTCATCTCGTCTTCTCCTCGGGCAAGGTGTGCACATCACGCCAGTCAGGCCGCAACTGGGCGCCGCAGGCGTGGCCTGGAATGGGGACATCCTAGCCTTCCCGTGGGCGAAGCCGGCACGGGGAAGGTACAGGGAAGATTTGGGGGGGCAAAATCCCCCCCTTCGTGCTTTCGCCTGCGACCCTGAGACCCATGAACGTCATCATCCTCGACGATTACCAGGACGCCGTGCGCAAGCTGCCCTGCGCCGCCCTGATGGAACCCTTGCAAGCCAAGGTGTTCACCAACACGGTCAAAGGCATCGGCCAGTTGTCGGTGCGGCTGCGAGA
>JBILSM010000093.1:0-11522 GCA_044372085.1 Rubrivivax sp. | reverse complement strand
CCTGCGGCCGAATCAGCAAGATGGACCAGGGTCACTTCACGGTGCAGAACAAGCCCGAGTACTGGGGTGCTTCTGGCGGCCTGGAGTACGAAGCGGCCTGGGCGCTGGGGGCCGCCAACGGCGTGAACGACCTGGAAGCCCTGCAGTACGCCAACCTCCTGTGCAACGAGCAGGGCATGGACCCCATCAGCTTCGGTGCCACGGTCGGCGCGGTGATGGAGCTCTATGAAATGGGCGTACTCACCAAAGAGCAACTGGGCATCGAGGCCCCCTTCGGCTCGGCCCGCGCGCTGGCGCACTTCGCAGAGATCACCGCCAACGGCGAAGGCTTTGGCAAGGAGATCGGCCAGGGCAGCAAGCGCCTGACCGCCAAGTACGGCCACCCCGGGCTGAGCATGAGCGTCAAGGGCCAGGAGTTCCCGGCCTACGACGGCCGCGGCATCCAGGGCATGGGCCTGACCTACGCCACCAGCAACCGCGGCGCCTGCCACCTGCGCAGCTACACCGTGGCCTCCGAGATCCTGGGCATCCCGGTCAAGACCGACCCGCTGGTCTCCGAGGGCAAGCCTGAGCTGGTCAAGGCCTTCCAGGACGCCACCGCCGCCTTCGACGCTGCCGGCATCTGCATCTTCACGAGCTTCGCCTGGACCCTGGCCGACGTGCAGCCCCAGGTGGCCGCCGCCTGCGGCTCGGAGTTCACGATGGACGCCATGAACGACATCGGCGAGCGCATCTGGAACATGGAGCGCGACTTCAACAACCGTGCCGGCTTCACCAGCAAGGACGACGTGCTGCCCGTGCGCCTGACCACCGAGCCGGTGAAGACCGGCCCGGCCAAGGGTCTGGTGGCGCAGGTGCCGCAGATGCTGCCGCACTACTACGACATCCGTGGCTGGGACGCCGACGGCCAGTTGAAGGCCGAGACGCGCCAGCGCCTGGGTCTGTGACCCGCGCCTGAAGCGCAGCCCGCCCGCGAAGGCGGGAGGAAAGCGGCAGGAAGGCGGTGGCAGCACCGCCTTCCGCGCTTTCAGGGGCGATGTACAGACACAGATCGACACACAGAGATCGACGCACCCACAGGGACTCGACCATGAAGCACCTGATCCTCGGCGCCGGCCCCGCCGGCGTCATCGCCGCGGAAACCATCCGCAAGCACGCCCCTCACGACGAGATCACGCTGGTGGGCGACGAGCCGGAAGCGCCCTACTCGCGCATGGCCCTGCCCTACCTGCTGATCGGCAACATCGGCGAGGCGGGCACGCATCTGCGCCATGGCGCCGGCCACTATGACCACCAGCGCATCACGCTCAAGCGCGGTCGGGCCGTGGCGCTGGACGCTGCCGCCCGTACCGTCAAGCTCGAAAGCGGCGAGACCCTGGCCTACGACAGGCTGCTGATCGCCACCGGCTCGTCACCCGCCACGCCGCCCATTCCGGGCATCGACGGCCCCGGCGTGCGGGCCTGCTGGACGCTGGCGGACGCCCGCGCCATCATGGCCCAGGCCACGCCGGGTGCGCGTGTGCTTCAGATGGGCGCCGGCTTCATCGGCTGCATCATCATGGAGGCGCTGGCTGCGCGCGGCGTCAAGCTCAGCGTGGTGGAGATGGGCGACCGCATGGTGCCGCGCATGATGGGCCCCACGGCCGGCGGCATGATCAAGGATTGGTGCGAGAAGAAGGGCGTGGCCGTGCACACCGGCGCCCGGGTGGAAGCCATCGAGCGGCCCGCGGGTGGCGCCTTGCGCGCCCGCCTGTCCAACGGCCAGACGCTGGAGGCCGATCTGGTCATCAGCGCCACAGGTGTCAAGCCCAACATCGGCTTCCTGGAAGGCAGCGCGGTCAAGTGCCTGCTGGGGGTGCTGACGGACGAGCATCTGCAGACCAGCGTGCCCGGCGTCTATGCCGCCGGTGACTGCGCCGAGGCCTTCGACAAGGTCAGCGGCAAGACCATCGTCAGCGCCATCCAGCCCAACGCCGCCGAGCAGGCCCGCGTGGCCGCACTCAACATGGTGGGGCAGAAGACCGAGCTCAAGGGCGTCACGCAGATCAACGTGCTGGACACGCTGGGCCTCATCTCGGCCAGCTTCGGCAACTGGGAAGGCGTGGCCGGCGGCCAGCACGTGGAGCTGACCGAGCCCGACGAGCGCACCGGCGGCCGCCATCTGAGCCTGCAGTTCGCCGAAGGCAAGCTCGTGGGCTGCAACGCCATCGGCTGGACGCAGCACGTGGGCGTGATGCGGGGCCTGGTGGAAGGCCAGGTGCCGCTGGGCGAGTGGCAGGCCAAGCTGCTGGCCGACCCGACGCTGATGATGGAAGCCTATCTGGCCCGCGCTCAGGCACAGGACGTGCACGCCAGCGTGTAAGGCGGCAAGCCCGGCACACTCCCCCCATGCAGATCACCTTCAAGCTCTACGCCAGCCTGACCGACTACCTGCCCGCTGACAAGCGTCGCGGCAATGCCATGACGCTGGAAGTGCCAGATGGCGCCACCATCGAGCAGGTGACCGAGCCCTTCCAACTGCCGCAGAAGCTGGTCCACCTGGTGCTGGTGAACGGGCGCTACATCGCGCCGGCCGACCGCGCCACGCTGCCGCTGCAGCCGCAGGACGTGCTGGCCATCTGGCCGCCCGTGGCCGGGGGCTGAAGGCGCGACGTGTCGTCGGCCTCGCCTTTCTTTTCCTCCACGCCTTCCCAGCCGGTACCGGCGTCGTTCGATCGCGAGTACGGCTGCACCGAGCAGGAGTGGCTGCGCTGGATGCCCGAGGCCGTGCATGGCCACTCCTTGGCGCAGTCCGAGCCGGGCCGCCTGCGCGTGACCATCGGCCAGGGCGCCCTGATCATCGACTGGCAGGTGCTGCCCCCCCGCGTCATCGCCCTGATCCGGCTGCCGCGCATGGCCGTTCGCTTCCGCTTCGATGCCGTGGAGGCCAAGGCACGCGAAGCCTTCATGAAGCGCTTCGACCTTCACCTGCAGCGCGGCGGCGGCTGAAGACGCCGCCCGTGCGGGCCGCAAGTGCGGCCACCCCCACACCGCAGCGCGAGGGGCAGACAATGCGGGGTCCAGAGTTCCCCGCCATGACCTCCTCCTCCACCGCTCGCGGCGTCCAACTGCAGTACCGGTTCCTGTCGGCGCCGCAGACCGGCAGCCAGGTCGACAACCCGCTGTTCGACCTGCTGTCGGCCGTGGCCACCCAGGGCTCCATCCAGGGCGCAGCCCAGGCGCTGGACCTGAGCTACCGCCACCTCTGGGGCAGCCTGAAGCAGTGGGAAGAGACCGTGGGCCAAGCCCTGGTGGTCTGGCAACGCGGGCAGCCCGCAAGGCTCACGCCCTTTGCCGAGCGCCTGCTATGGGCCGAACGCCAGGCCCGCGAACGCATGGTGCCGCACATCGAGGCCCTGAGGCGCGAGTTGCAACGCGTGATGGAGGAGGCGCTGGACGGCTCGCGCCAGGTGCTGCGCATCGACGCCAGCCACGACCTCATGCTGCCCGTGCTGCAGACGCTGGGCGATACCCAGGGCCTGCACATCGAACTGCGCTTTGCCGGCAGCCTGGACGCGCTGCGCTCGCTGGCCGAGGGGCGCTGCGTGGTGGCGGGCTTTCATGCGCCGCCGCTGAGCCGCAGCGAGCATTACGCCCGTGCGCTGAAGGCCCTGCTCAAGCCCGGCCGGCACAAGCTGATCAGCACCATGCGCCGCAACCAGGGCTTGATGGTGGCGGCGGGCAACCCGATGGGTGCGCGCTCGCTCGCCGACGTGGCGGCGCGGGGCCTGCGCTTCGTGGCGCGAGAGCCCGGCTCCGGCACCGGCCTGCTGGCCGAGCACCTGGCTGCGCACCAGGGCTTTGCGCTGAGCGCGCTGAACACCAGGGTGCAGGAAACCAGCCATCTGGCCTGCGCCGCAGCGGTGGCCAGCGGCGCGGCCGATGCAGCCCTGGGCATCGAGGCTGCGGCAGCGCGCTACGGCCTGGGCTTTGTGCCGCTGGTGGAGGAAGACTACTTCCTGGTCTGCCTGGCCGATGCGCTGGAGCAACCCGCCGTGCAGCTCATGTGCAAACTGCTGAAGACGCCTGAGTGGCGGCAGGCACTCCAGGAACTGGACGGCTACGCCTGCCCACCACGCGCAGGCGAGGTGCTGTCACTCACCCGCGCACTGCCTTGGTGGACCTTCCGGTCTCCCAAGGCCTGAGCGACTGCAAGGCCTGAGGACTGCAACGCCAGACGACGACAACGGCCCGCTGATGACGCCATGACTGACGACCAACTGCTGCGCTACGCCCGCCACATCCTGTTGCAGGACATCGGCATCGAGGGCCAGGAACGGCTGCTGGCCAGTCACGCTCTGGTGATCGGCGCCGGTGGCCTGGGCTCACCGGTGGCGCTGTACCTGGGCAGCGCGGGCGTGGGCCGCCTGACCATCGTCGACCACGACCGCGTGGACGTCACCAACCTTCAGCGGCAGATCGCCCACGATCTGGCCAGCGTGGGGCAGCCCAAGGCTGCGTCTGCCAAGGCCCGCATCGCCGCGCTCAACCCCGATGTGCAGGTGCAGGCCGTGACGCAGCGCGCCGACGCCGCCTTGCTCGACACCCTGGTGCCGCAGGCCGATGTAGTGCTGGACTGCACCGACAACTTCGCCACGCGCCACGCCGTGAACGCCGCCTGCGTGCGGCACCACAAGCCGCTGGTGTCAGGTGCCGCCATCGGCTTTGACGGCCAGGTCTCGGTCTACGACACCCGCCCCGGTCCCGAAGGATCGAACCCCGCACGAGGCCCCTGCTACGCCTGCCTGTTCCCCCCCGAACAGGCCTTCGAGGAGGTGGCCTGCGCCACCATGGGCGTGTTCGCACCCCTGGTGGGCATCATCGGCACGGTGCAAGCCGCAGAGGCCCTGAAGCTGCTCACCGGTGTGGGCCGCTCGCTCGCCGGCCGCCTGCTGATGCTGGACGGCCGTGGCATGCAGTGGGACGAGATCGCCATCACGCCGCAACCAGGATGCTCGGTGTGCGGCGGCTGAGCCGGTCGGCACGCCACCGAGGCGCGGTTGAGCGCACGGAAGAACGGGCGGGCTGAAGAACGGGAGGGCTGAAGGGATGAGGGGCTGCAAGGCTGAAGGTGCCTTCAACCCGGCCGCACCGCCCCTGAAGCCAAGACCTCCAGGAGGTGCTCCAGGCTCTCCAGGTTGTGCACGGGCAGGAAGCCATCCACATGCGGAAGCATCGCGCGGATGCCTGCGGCGCGCGGTTCGAAGCGGTCGAAGCGCAGCAGCGGGTTCAGCCACAGCAAGCGGTGGCAGCTCTTGTGCAGGCGCTCCATCTCGAAGGTCAGGGCTTCGGCGGGGCCGTGCTCCAGGCCGTCGCTGACCAGCAGCACGGTGGCCCGGCTGCCCAGCACGCGGCGGGCCCAGCGCCGGTTGAACGCCTGCAGGCTCTCGGTGATGCGCGTGCCGCCGGACCAGTCCTGCACGCCGGCGGTGACCCGCATCACCGCCACGTCCGGGTCGCGCTGGCGCAGCCAGGGG
Organism: Rubrivivax sp.; assembly: GCA_044372085.1. Lineage (GTDB taxonomy): Bacteria > Pseudomonadota > Gammaproteobacteria > Burkholderiales > Burkholderiaceae_C > Rubrivivax. Next base: position 6,006 of record JBILSM010000093.1, on the reverse strand, counting down.
GTGATGCGCGTCAGGCGCGTGCCGAAGACGAAGGTCTCCACCCGCGGCATCGTGCGCCCGGGGCGCGTGCCCAGCAGGTGCGCAAAGTGCAGCAGCATGCGCGAATAGCGTGACATCGAACCCGAGATGTCCGCCAGCACCACCAGCGGCGGCACCACCGTGCGCGGGGCGGTAAAGCGCAGCCCCCAGCCGTCGTCGCCACGGCGACCGGCGTCGCGCAGGATGGCGCGCAGATCGAGCCGGCCGTGTCGCGCAGAGGCCGCGCGGCGCCGCGTGGCCACAGGCGGAAACACCGTGCGCAGCCGTGCCAGCAGGCGCAGGGCGGCGCGGAACTCGTCGGCCGTCATGGTCTCGAAGTCGGCGCGCTGCAGCCGCTCGCTGGCGCTGGCCGTGAGCGAGGCCTCCAGTTCCAGTTGCTCCTGCGGCGGATGCTTCGCGGCGGATTCGCGCTGACCCGGGAACAAGGCCTCGGCCAGGCGCCGGTTCTCCTTCACGGGCGGGGGTACCCGGGTGTTCACCTGGGGCAGCAGCAAGGCGCGCATGCGGCCGGCCAGGTCGGGCTCGCGCCAGAACAGGGTGAAGGCCTGGTCGAAAAGCTCCTGGTGCTCGTGGCGGTCCAGCAGGCAGGCGCAGAGCACGGCGTGGAACTCGGCGCGGGAGTGCAGGCCTGCCACCTGCAGCGCCTGCAAGGCCAGTTGCACCCGGTCCGTTCCCACGGGCAGCCCGGCGTGGCGCAGCACGCGGGCGAAATGCATCACGTTGGTGGCCAGATGGGACGCGGCCGCCGCGGGAGGTCGCCCGGGCACCATGCTCAGCGCGGGTCCGGGCTCTGTTCTGCAGCCTGCTGTTCCACCTGCTGCAGCAGGCGCATCACCTCGTCGCCCTGCACGCGCGCAATGTCGTCCTGGTACTTCAGCAACAGGCCCAGGGTGTTCTGCACCACCACCGGGTCCAGCACCACCGCGCCCAGCTCCATCAGGGCGCGCGTCCACTCGATGGTCTCGGCCACGCCAGGAAGCTTGTAGAGCTCCTGGCTGCGCAACTGCTGCACGAAGGCCACCACCTGCTGTGCCAGGGCCTGCGGCGCCCCGGGAACGCGCCGCGCCAGGATCTCGGCCTCGCGCTGCGCATCCGGGAAACCCACCCAGTGGTACAGGCAGCGGCGCTTGACGGCATCATGGATCTCGCGCGTGCGGTTGCTGGTCAGCACCACGACGGGGGGCCGCGCAGCGCGCACGGTGCCGAACTCCGGAATGGTGATCTGCCAGTCCGACAGCACCTCCAGCAGAAAGGCCTCAAAAGGCTCATCCGCCCGGTCCAGCTCGTCAATCAGCAACACGGGCGGCACCGGCTGGGCCGGATCGATGGCCTGCAGCAGGGCGCGCTTGATGAGGAAGCGCTCGCCGAACAGGCGTGCGGCCAGCTCATCACGTGTCGCGGGCGTCTGGTCAGGGCTCGGCTCGCCAGCTTTCGCCTGGCCTGGGCTCGCGTCGGCCAGACGGATCTCCATCATCTGCCTGGCGTAGTTCCACTCGTAGGCCGCGCCCGCCAGATCCAGGCCTTCGTAGCACTGCAAGCGGATGAGCGGCCGGCCCAGGGCCGCCGCAAGGGTGCGTGCGATCTCCGTCTTGCCGGTGCCGGGCTCGCCCTCCAGGAACAGCGGGCGCTGCAGACGCAGCGCCAGATGCACCACCGTGGCTAACCGGCCGTCGGCCACGTAGTCCTCGCTCAGCAGCAGTTGCCGCGTCTGCTCCACAGGGGACACGGCCACGGCCTGTGCAGGTGCTGGCTGCAGCGCAGCAGCGGGCGAAGAAAAAGCAGACGTCATCGCGAAAGTATCGACGACGGTGCCGTCAGCCGTGGGCATGGCCCACGGCGGCGGCTTCAAGCCACGGCACGGGCGGCCAGCGCGGGAATCAGCGCAGCGCGGTACTCGGCCGAGCCATGCAGGTCGCTGTTGAGCCCGGCTGCCGGGACGCTGGCGCCTTCCAGCACCGCGGCCGACCACTGACCGGTCAGGCGGGCCTCCAGCTCCCTGGCGCGGAACACACAGGCTCCGGCACCCGTGACGGCCACGCGAACCCCCTGGGGGCCCTTGCTGACGAACACCCCGACGATGGAAAAACGCGAGGCGGGCTGCTTGAACTTCTGCCAGCCGGCCTTTTCCGGGACAGGGAAGCTCACGGCCGTGATCACTTCGTCTTCCGCTAGGGCGGTCTGGTACAGGCCGGTGAAGAAGTTGTCCGCAGCGATGTCGCGCCGGTCCGTGTGCACCGTGGCCCCCAGGCCCACCAGGGCTGCGGGATAGCAGGCCGCCGGGTCGGCATTGGCCACACTGCCGCCCAGGGTGCCGCGGTTGCGCACCTGACGGTCGCCAATGCGGCCCGCCAGATCGGCCAGCGCGGGGATCGCGGTCTGCACCTCGGCACTGGCCGCCACCTGGGCGTGCGTGGTCATGGCGCCCACGCGCACGACACCGCCCGACACCGTGATGCCAGCCATGCCGGGCAGACCGGACAGGTCCGCCAGGGCCTCGGGCTGGGACATGCCCAGCCGCATCGAGGGCAGCAGGCTCTGGCCACCGGCCATGAACTTGGCGCCAGCGGCAGCAGCGGCGCGTGCATCGGCCACCGAGGCCGGGGTCTGGTAACGAAAGGCTTGCATGGATCGATCTCCTGGCGATGCGGTTCAGGCGGCCTGACGTGCGGCCTGCCACACGGTGAAGGGCGTGGCGGGCATGGGCACATCCTTCACACCCAGGGCGTTGCAGATGGCGTTGATGACGGCGGGAGGCGATCCGATGGCGCCGGCCTCCCCGCAGCCCTTCACGCCCAGGGGGTTGTGCGTGCACGGCGTGCCGTTGGAAGCGTCCACCACGAAGCTGGGCAGGTCATCTGCACGGGGCATGGCGTAGTCCATATAGCTGCCGGACAGCAGCTGGCCGCTGGCTTCGTCGTACACCCCGTGCTCCAGCAGGGCCTGGCCGATGCCTTGGGCCAGACCGCCGTGCACCTGCCCCTCCACGATCATGGGATTGACCACGTTGCCGAAGTCGTCGCAGGCGGTGAAGCGGTCCACCCGGGTGTGGCCGGTGGCCGGATCGATCTCCACCTCGCAGATGTAGGTGCCGGCGGGGTAAGTGAAGTTGCTGGGGTCGTAGAACGCGTTCTCGTTCAGGCCCGGCTCCAGCTTGTCGTGCGGGAAGTTGTGCGGCACATAGGCGGTGAGCGCCACGCTCGCAAAGGGCACGGCCTTGTCGGTGCCCGCCACCTTGAACTGCCCGTCCTCGAAGACGACGTCGGTGTCGGCAGCCTCCATCAGGTGCGCCGCGATCTTGCGCCCCTTGGCGATGACCTTGTCCAGCGCCTTCACGATGGCAGTACCGCCCACCGCCAACGAGCGGCTGCCGTAGGTGCCCATGCCGAACAGCACCTTGCCGGTGTCTCCGTGCTCGATGCTCACGTCCTCCATCGGGATGCCCAGCTTGTCGGCCACCACCTGCGCAAAAGTGGTCTCGTGGCCCTGGCCATGGCTGTGACTGCCGGTGAAGACCGTCACCTTCCCCGTGGGGTGCACCCGTACCTCACCGGCCTCGAACAGGCCAGCGCGGGCGCCCAACGCACCCGCCACTGAAGAGGGGGCGATGCCGCAAGCCTCGATGTAGCAGGCGTAGCCGATGCCGCGCTTGAGACCCTTGGCGGCGCTGGCCGCCTTGCGGGCGGAGAAACCGGCCACGTCGGCGAGCTGCATGCCACGGGTGAGCGTGGCGTTGTAGTCGCCCACGTCGTAGGTCAGGCCCACAGGCGTGGCGTAGGGGAAGGTGGTGATGAAATTGCGGCGACGGATCTCGGCGGGATCGATCCCCATTTCCGTGGCGGCCGTCTCGACGATGCGCTCCAGAAGGTAGGTCGCCTCCGGGCGGCCGGCGCCCCGGTAGGCATCCACCGGTGCGGTGTTGGTGAACACGGCCTTCACCTCGCACCAGATCTTGGGCGTCTTGTACTGCCCGGCCAGCAAGGTGGCGTGCAGGATGGTCGGGATGCAGCTGGCGAACGTGGAGAGGTAGGCGCCCATGTTGGCCGTGGTGGTGGCGCGCAGCCCAAGGAAGGTGCCGTCCTTGTCCAGCGCCAGTTCGGCCAGCGACACATGGTCACGGCCGTGGGCATCGGACAGGAAGGCCTCGCTGCGCTCACAGGTCCACTTGATGGGCCGGCGAACCTGCTTGCTGGCCCAGACGAGCGCGGTTTCCTCGCCGTACAGGTAGATCTTGCTGCCGAACCCGCCGCCCACGTCGGGCGCCACCACGCGCAGCTTGTGCTCGGGGATGCCCAGCACGAAAGCACACATCAGCAGCCGCTCGACGTGCGGGTTCTGGTTGCTGACATACAGCGTGTAGCTGTCCTCGTGCGGGTTGTAGGCGGCGTTGGCCGCGCGCGGCTCCATCGCATTCGGAATGAGGCGGTTGTTGCGGAAGGCCAGCGTCGTCACATGGGCGGCCTTGGAAAACGCTTCCTCGGTGCCCGCCTTGTCGCCGATGCCCCAGTGGTAGCACTGGTTGTCCGGGGCCTCGTCGTGTACCGCGCTGCCCGCACCGAAGGCCTTGGCGGTGTCCACGACAGGTGCGAGTTCCTCGTAGCCCACCTCGATCAGCAACGCGGCTGACTTGGCCTGCTCCAGGGTGTCGGCCACCACCAGCGCCACCCGGTCGCCCACGTAGCGCACCTTCCCATCGGCCAGCACCGGGTGCTTGGGCTCCTTCATGGGGCTGCCGTCCAGGCTGTTGATGAGCCAGCCGCAAGGCAGACCGCCTACGGCCTTGAAGTGCTCCCCTGTGAACACCCCCAGCACGCCCGGCGCCGCAGCCGCCGCCGAGGTGTCGATGGAAGTGATGCGGGCGTGGGCGTAAGGCGAGCGCAGGAAGTGGCCGTAGCTCTGGCCCTGCAACGTGATGTCGTCGGTGTACTGACCCTGACCTGTCAGGAAGCGCGAGTCTTCGCGGCGCTCGACGGACTGGCCGATGAATCCCTGGCGTGCGTTCATGGGTGACTCTCCTTGGCGGGTTCTCGACAAGCCCTCAGGCTGCCGATGTCATGGCCGCCGCGCCTTGCTGCACGGCCTTGACGATGTTGTGATAACCGGTGCAGCGACAGATGTTGCCCTCCAGGGCCTCGCGCACCTGGGCTTCGCTGTGGCAGCCATGGTGCCGCACGAGATCCACGGCGCTCATCACCATGCCTGGTGTGCAGAAGCCGCACTGCAGGCCATGGCAGGTCTTGAAAGCGGCCTGCATGGGGTGCAGCGTGCCATCGGCGGCAGCCAGCCCCTCGATGGTGGTCACCGCCCGGCCGGCCGTCTGCACCGCGAGCATGTTGCAGCTCTTCACGGCGCGGCCGTCCACATGCACGGTGCAGGCGCCGCACTGCGAGGTGTCGCAGCCGATGTGGGTACCGGTCAGGCGCAGGCCCTCACGGATGAACTCTGACAAGGTGGTCTGCGGCTCGACCTCCCGCGTCACCGACTTGCCATTGACCTGAAGGGTGATGGTGTGACCCATGGAACTTGTCTCCTGAATGCCTTTGGGGCTGCCCCTTGCAGCCCGGCAGTCGGCAGATGCTAGGGGGGACCGTCCTCTTGCCACGCCCCCACAAACCCTTATGAAACGCTTTGCAGAAGCCAGCGCCCCGCTCTTGCGCCCACCCGGCCCCGTATGCGGTGCCGCACCTGGGGGATGCCCGGGGTGGACGGGGCGGACGGGGCGGACGGGACTGACGGTGCCGGCGCGTTGCGCGATAAGCTGCAGCCATGGACAACATCGACTTGCACATCCTGAGGCAGGTGCTGGACTGGCGTGCCGCAGGTCATGCCGTGGCCCTGGGCACCATCACCCGCACGTGGGGTTCTGCGCCGCGCCCGCCGGGCTCGAGCGTGGCCATTCGCGACGACGGCCTGGTGGCCGGCAGCGTCTCGGGTGGCTGCATCGAGGACGACCTGATCGCCAAGGCCAAG
>JBILSM010000221.1:0-3632 GCA_044372085.1 Rubrivivax sp. | reverse complement strand
CGGATCAGGGGCATGCCTGCATTGTCCCAGGCACCGACGGGTGCAAGCCTGCATCAAGGGGCCGGCCGGGCCGCAAGGCAGCGCCCGACATCAACCCAAAGGCCTTCCCCGGTCGTCGTGCGGGTACTGGTGCTGCGTAAGATCCGGGCGCTCGATTCATGACCGATACAAGGAAAACCACCCATGTGGCTGTTGATCCTGGAAGCCCTGGGCGCGCTGGCCTTGCTGATCTTCCTGGTCTGGTGGACCATGTTCTCCGGGCGCAAGCGCGGCGAGCCAGACCGTCCGGACCGGGACCCGGGCTGAGGCGCACACCGACGGGCCGTTCTCCCCGTCAGTGCAAAGACCCCGGCGACACCAGATCGAAGGCCTCCACCGGCGCGTCAAAGGGCCGCGCGTCTTCCGTCATGCAGAAGAAGGTGCCCCGCATGCTGCCGTGCGGCGTGGACACCTGCGTCCAACTGCTGTACTCGAAGACTTCGCCCGGCTTGAGCACCGGCTGGTGACCCACCACGGCCAGGCCTCGCACCTCCTGGGTGCGGCCATGCGCGTCGGTGACCAGCCACTGCCGCGCCACCAACTGCGCCGTGCAGTCCCCGGTGTTGCGGATCGTGACCGTGTACGCGAAGGCAAAAGGCCCCTCGGGCGGGTTGGAGCGGTCCGGCAGGTATTGCACGCGCACGCTGGAGCTGAACTCGGGTCGGGTCATGCGGCAAGTTTAAGATCGTCTGCATGACCTCTTACCGCATCGCCCCGTCCATCCTCTCGGCTGACTTCGCCCGTCTGGGCGAGGAGGTGCGCAACGTGCTGGCGGCCGGAGCGGACTGGATCCACTTCGACGTGATGGACAACCATTACGTGCCCAACCTCACCTTCGGGCCCATGGTGTGCCAGGCCTTGCGGCCGCATGCGGTCAAGCCTGATGGCACGCCCGCGCCGATTGACGTGCACCTCATGGTGCAGCCGGTGGACGCGCTGGCCCAGGCCTTCGCCAAGTCCGGCGCCGATCTGGTGAGTTTTCACCCGGAGGCCAGTGCGCACGTGGACCGTACGCTGCAGCTCATCCGTGCCGAGGGTTGCAAGACCGGCCTGGTGTTCAACCCCGCGGCGTCGCTGGACGTGCTGGAGTGGACCATCGACCAGCTGGACCTGGTGCTCATCATGAGCGTGAACCCGGGGTTTGGTGGCCAGAGCTTCATCGACGGTGCGCTGCGCAAGATCGAACGCGTGCGCAAGCTCATCGACGCCACCGGGCGCGACATCCGCCTGGAAGTCGATGGTGGCATCAAGGTGGACAACATCCGCCGCGTGGCCGACGCCGGTGCCGACACCTTCGTGGCCGGCAGCGCCATCTTCGGCAAGCCCGACTACCGGGCTGTCATCGATTCGATGCGACGGGAACTCTCGCGGGCTGCGGGCGGGTGAACAGCGCGTTCAGCAGCGCGCACGCCGTCCAGCAGATCCAGGCCGACCACAGCGTGTGGCTCGGGTAGTGCGCACCGCGCAGCAGTTGCGCCCCGCCGAAGAGCGCGCCGAAGGCCAGCACCCCCAGCAGCCACATCCGCGCGGCGCGCGGCGCGTGCGGGCGCAGTGCGAACCAGCCGGAGATGAAGGCAAAGGCTGCCACCGCGTGGCCTGACGGGAAACAGTGGCCCGGCCCGCCATCGGCCACCCCGAACTGCCAGTGCGACACATAGTTCGCCACGCCGCCAAAGGCCTGCAAGTCCCAGGGGCAGCTGGTGGCACTGAATCGCTTGAGCGTCGGCACCAGCAACAGACAGGCCAGGGTGACAAGGACCCAGGCGACGCGCTCGCGTGGGGTGGGTCCGTTCCACCAGGGCCGCCAGATGTTGACCACGAGGGCCGCCAGCACCGCCCAGCCCAGCAGCCGGCCGCCATCGTGAAGCAAGTTGCTGGTCCACCAGGCATCGCGAAGCGCGAAGCCGCTGGGGCTGCCCACGGCGTGTATCACCGCGAGGTCCAGCCCGCTGGCGTCCCAGGCCAGCAATGCGAGCAGGCCGAGCGCGACGACCGCCCCATCACGGCGCCCATGAGGCGCTGTCTCGAGGGACGGCACCCGCTGGGGGGTCATGGCTTGACGCACTCGGCGCTCAGGTCCCAGGCCTTCTCATGCAGCGCCGTGCGCACGTCCATCAGGCCCAGCACGGTGTGGAACAGGTGGTCGTGCGTGGCCGGTTGGCTTGCGCGCCGGGCCAGGCATTGCACGTCCAGACCCCGCCCCTGGGCGAAGCCGGGGCTGAACCACATCACCATCGGCACCTGCTTCTGCACGTCTGGCGCGATGGTGTAGGGCAGGCCGTGAAGAAACACGCCGTTCTCCCCCAGGGATTCGCCGTGGTCGGAGACGTAGATCAGCGCCGTATCCACGCCTTGATCGGAGGCCTTCTTCAGCCGCTGGATGAGCGTGGCCAGCAGATGGTCGGTGTAGAGCAGGGCGTTGTCGTAGGCATTGACGATCTGCTCGCGCGAGCACTGCCGCAGGTCGTCTTGTTCACACGCCGGCTGGAAGCGCCCGAACGCCGGTGGATGGCGGCGGAAGTACGACGGCCCGTGGTTGCCCAGCTGATGCAGGAACAGGACCTGCCCGCCTTGCGCCTGGCCAAGCCGTTGCTGCAGGCCATGCAGCAGGCCTTCGTCCAGGCAGCGCCCGTCTGCGCACAGCCCGGGCGGGTTCCAGTCCTTGACGAAGGCGGTGGGCAGGCCCTCGCAAACGCCTTTGCAGCCGGACTGGTTGTCCACCCACTGCACGCCCAGGCCGGCACGGGCCAGCACGTGCAGCAAAGACTCGCTGCCGCGGATGCGGCCCTCGTCGTAGGCGCGGCGCCCCACGGGGGCGAACATGCCGGGCAGTGACACCTCGGTGTTGGCGCCGCAGCTTGTCACCTGCGCGAAATTGATGACGTCGGGGGTGGCGGCCAGCGCCGGGGTGGTCTGGCGGGCGTAACCCGACAGCCCCCAGTTGGCGGCCCGTGCGGTCTCGCCCACCACGAACACCAGCACGGTGGGCCGGGTGCGTTGCGCCCAACCCGGACCCTGGGCGGCGTCAAGGCCTATCGCCTGGCGCGGCGCCGCCGCGCCCTTGGCATCAGCCGCCAGCACGCTGCCAAGGGACCAGAGGTAGTTGGCCGGCGTGATCAGGTAGCGCAGCTCCTTCTGGTTGCGCATGAGCGAGGAGAAAGGCTGGAAGACAGCCAGGATTGCGCCCACGATCACCACAGCGGCAGCCAACAAGGCCCCGGCGCGCACCATCGCGGCGTGGGTCCAGGGGCGTCGCACCAGCCGCAGGCGCCACAGCGCCAGCAGCGGCAGGCCGGCCTGCCAGGCCAGATGGGGCAGCAGGGACCAGCTGAACAGTTCGCCCGCTTCCTTGGTGTCGGTGCGCAGCACGTTGCGCAGCATGGACGGGTCCAGGTACACGCCGAAGCGGTCCATGAAGTGGCTGGCGAAGGCCGTGCCCACGATCAGCAGGGCGGCCAGGGGCTTGAACGCGTGGCCTACGCCGACGAGAGCCAGCAGCAGGAAGTGCAGCGCCAGCAGCATCACCGCCAGTGCCACTGCGAAGCCCCACGCGCTGGCATCGCCCCACCCATGGTCCTTCAGGGCGGTGCCCA
>JBILSM010000092.1:0-11671 GCA_044372085.1 Rubrivivax sp. | reverse complement strand
CACATCGGCCCACAGTTGTGGATCGGGTGCCGCCGACTTGCGCGCGCGGCTCTGGGTTCGGATGCTGCTTGCAATGGACCAACGCTCGTCGAACGGCCGTTGCAGGAAGTCCTCCTGCCAGCGGGCGCTGCGCACCTGCTCCCGAAAGCTCTGGTACGCCGTGTCCTGCAAGCACAGGGCGTCGCCGTGAGCAAGAAGCCACCTGGCGCCAAACGCACTCAGACAGGTGGGATCCGCCAGCAAATGCAAGCCCGCTGCCTCTGCGAAGCCTTGCCCCACAAGAAAGTCCCGGTTGCCATGCATGAACCCTTGCCATCGGCGCTGGGAGTGCGCCTTCAGCGTCTCTGCGATGGTCCGTTCGAAGGGCCTTGTGCACTGGTCATCGCCCACCCACACCTCGAACAGGTCCCCCAGAATGAGCACTGCGTCGGCGTCCGTGCCGGCCAGGTACGCCGCGAACGCCTCAAAGGTGCGTGGGGTCGACTCGCACAGGTGGAGATCGGATACCAGTTCGATGGCTTCCCACTGTGCGGGGGCGGTGAATTCGGCAATCTCCGCCACGGGGCCGCCGGTTGCGTCGAGAGTCTGTTGCGGAGCCAAGGCCGCCAGGTTTCGACGCCGTGTCAGACCACTTCGACGGCCTTGTCGATGGTCACGTCCTCCAGGGGCACGTCGTCGTGAAACCCGCGGCGGCCGGTCTTGACCGATTCGATCGCGTCCACCACGTCCTGCCCCTGCACCACACGGCCGAATACGGTGTAACCCCAGCCCTGAGCGCTGGGTGCACGGAAGTTCAGAAAACCGTTGTCAGCCGCGTTGATGAAGAACTGGGCGGTGGCACTGTGGGGGTCTGAGGTTCGGGCCATCGCCACGGTGTACTTCTGGTTCAGCAAGCCATTGTCGGCCTCGTTCGTGATGGGCGCGCGCGTGGCCTTCTGCTTCATGTCGGCGTCCATTCCGCCGCCCTGGATCATGAAGCCCTTGATCACCCGGTGGAAGACTGTGTCGTCGTAGTGCCCGGCCTTCACGTAGCCCAGGAAGTTCTCCACGCTAAGAGGTGCCTTGGTGTCGTCAAGTTCCAGGCGAATCACGCCGGCAGAAGTGTGCAGTTCAACGGTCTTGGCCATGTCATTTCTCCAGGAGGGAAGCCTTGCGGATCAGTATCGGGGTGACGGGTACGTTCTGATGGGCCCCGCGGGTGGTGGTGGGTGCAGACTTGATGCGTTCCACCACCTCCATGCCGGCCACCACCTTGCCGAAAACGGCATAGCCGTGACCGTCGCGAGCGTTGGCGGCGTCAAGAAATGCGTTGTCCCGCAGGTTGATGAAGAACTGCGCGGTCGCAGAGTCTGGCACCATCGTGCGAGCCATCGCCACCGTGCCACGCAGGTTCTGCAGGCCGTTTCGCGCCTCCAGCGGTATCGCTGCACGCGTGGCCTTCTCGATCATGTTGGGCTGCATACCGCCGCCCTGGATCATGAAGTTGTCGATCACGCGGTGGAATATGGTGCCGTCGTAGTGACCCGAGCGCACATACTGAACGAAGTTGTCGACGGTACGCGGCGCCTTTTCCCGGTCGAGTTCCAGGACGATGTCGCCCTCACTGGTAGCCAGCACCACCTTCTGTGCCCAGGCGACCCAGGGCAGGGCGGCGCAGATCACCAGGGCGGCACATCGGGAGACAAGAAACGACATCATGAGCGGATTCAACCTCTGGGATACATGCATCGAGCGGCATCACCACGGCAGTCTATCCGCAGGGGACCGCTATACTGATTTGGAGGGGTCTCGTCGGCTTCATCGGCGCGTTTTTCCGAATGGCACGAGTCCTCGCTCGTCTCTTTGACGGCTCCATCGTAGAGCCACAGCCGTGCCCGCACGGAACGTCCCTCACATGAGCCTGCACATCCACAACTCGCTGACGCGGCGCGTCGAGCCCTTCCGTTCTATCGAGCCTGGTCATGTGCGGATGTATGTCTGCGGCATGACGATCTACGACCTGTGCCACGTGGGTCATGCCCGCATGATGATGGCCTTCGACGTGGTGTATCGCTGGTTGCGAGCGAGCGGCTGGCAGGTGACCTATGTGCGCAACATCACCGACATCGAAGACAAGATCATCCGACGTGCGGTTGAACGTGGTATCTCGATTCGGCAACTGACCGACGAAATGATCGCTGCGATGCGTCAGGATATCGGCGCCCTGGGCATCGAGACGCCGACGCACGAACCCAGGGCCACGGACTATGTGCCGCAGATGCTTGCGATGATCGGCTCGTTGCGTGAGAGAGGTCTGGCCTACGCCAGCTCGAACGGAGATGTCAATTTCGCGGTGCGGCGGTTTCCGGGCTACGGTCGCTTGTCGGGTAAGTCCCTGGACGAACTGCGCGCTGGCGAGCGTGTGACGGTGGCTGACGGCAAGGAAGACCCGCTGGACTTCGTGTTGTGGAAAGCTGCAAAGGCCGATGAGCCTGATGACGCCCGGTGGGACAGTCCGTTCGGTCCGGGGCGCCCCGGGTGGCATATCGAGTGCTCGGCCATGAGTTGCACTCTCCTGGGCGAACACTTCGACATCCACGGCGGAGGCCTGGACCTGCAGTTTCCTCATCACGAGAACGAAATCGCCCAGAGTGAAGGGGCCACTGGCAAGCCGTTTGTGCGCTACTGGCTTCACAACGGTTTCCTCAACGTCGACAACGAGAAGATGTCCAAGTCCCTTGGCAACTTCTTCACCATCCGAGAGGTGCTGCAGCGATACGACGGGGAGACCGTGCGGTGCCTGATGTTGCGCACCCATTACCGCAGCCCCTTCAACTTCAGCGACGCCCATTTGGACGATGCTCGCAGTGCCCTTCGCAGGCTTTATGGCGCGCTGGATGCGGTTGCTGCCACCGGGAACACTGAGATTGACTGGACAGCTGGTGCAGCGGTCCACTTCCGTGCGGCCATGGACGACGACTTCAACACTCCGGGGGCGTTGGCAGTGTTGTTCGATTTGGCCTCCGAGGTGCACCGCACCCGAGACGCCGCCCTGGCTGGGCAACTCAAGGCACTGGGCGGCGTGCTGGGTCTGTTGCAGCAGGAGCCACGCGGTTTCCTGCAGTCCGCCGCGGGAGCGGGCGCTGCCGGTCTGGACGCCGCAGCCATTGAGCAGCGCATCCAGGCCCGCGCGGCGGCCAAGCAGGCGCGGGACTTTGCTGCTGCCGACGCTATCCGTGCCGACTTGGCTGCGTTAGGTGTGGAATTGAAGGACACCCCCCAGGGCACCACCTGGGTGCGGGCATGATCCCTGCTTCTGGCGTTGATCATGGTTGTAGCTGGCCTGTTTCCTTCCCCTGACTGATAGGCCCTCTGTGACGTCTTCACCCCATCACGTCGTTGGCAGGTCGTGGGAAGCTCCCGTGTCTCCCGAGTACTGGGACACGGCCTGCAAGCATCTCAAGCGCAATGACCGGGTGATGAAGCGACTGATCCCGCGTTTCGGTGAGGCCCGCCTGCAAAGCCGTGGCGACGCATTCACCACCTTGTCACGTTCGGTGGTGGGGCAGCAGATCTCAGTCAAGGCAGCACAGTCGGTATGGACGCGGTTTGCGGCACTGGTCAATCCGGAGGGCGGCCCCTTGATGCCGCACGCTGTGACAGAACTCGACGTTCCAATCCTGCGCAGCGCAGGTTTGTCTGCGCGCAAGGCGGAATACCTGCTGGACTTGGCCTCGCATTTCGCTGGTGGGCAGGTGCACGTATCGCAGTGGGATGCGATGGCCGACGAGGCCATCATCGACGAGTTGGTGGCCATCCGCGGCATCGGCCGCTGGACAGCCGAGATGTTTCTTATCTTTCACCTGATGCGACCCGATGTGCTGCCCCTGGACGATCTGGGTCTGATAAAGGGCATCAGCCTGAACTATTTCAGTGGCGAGGCTGTCTCGCGGGCTGAGGCCCGAGAGGTGGCTGAGGCCTGGGCGCCCTATCGCTCCGTGGCCACGTGGTACCTGTGGCGAAGCCTCGATCCCTTGCCGGTAGACTACTGACCACCGAAGCCCAGCCGGCCATGCCCCATCGATGAGCAAGAAGCACTTCCTTGAGTTCGAGCACCCGATAGCCGAACTGGAAAGCCGGATCGACGAACTGCGCTATGTGCAGAACGAATCGGCGGTCGATATCTCCGAAGAGATCGACCGGTTGAGCCAGAAGAGCCAGCAGCTTACCAAGGACATCTACGCCAACCTGTCACCCTGGCAGGTGACGCAGATTGCGCGGCATCCACAGCGCCCCTACACGTTGGATTACGTGCAGGAGGTTTTCACTGACTTCCAGGAACTGCACGGCGACCGTGCCTTCGCGGACGATCTGTCGATCGTGGGAGGGCTCGCGCGCTTCAACGGCCAGCCCTGCATGGTGTTGGGGCACCAGAAAGGGCGCGACACCAAGGAGCGCGGTCTGCGCAACTTTGGCATGTCGCGCCCCGAGGGCTACCGCAAGGCCTTGCGCTTGATGAAGCTGGCCGAGAAGTTCCAATTGCCGGTTTTCACATTCGTGGACACCCCCGGCGCCTACCCCGGCATCGGAGCCGAAGAGCGGGGCCAGAGCGAGGCCATCGGACGCAACATCTTCGAGATGGCCCAGCTTGAGGTACCCATCGTCACCACCATCATCGGCGAGGGGGGGTCGGGCGGCGCTCTGGCCATCAGCGTGGCCGACCAGGTGCTGATGCTGCAGTACTCGGTGTACTCGGTGATCTCGCCAGAAGGCTGCGCTTCCATCCTCTGGAAGACCGCCGAGCGCGCGTCGGATGCGGCGGAAGCCTTGGGCATCACCGCACACCGATTGAAGGCTCTGGGTGTGATCGACAAGATCGTGAGCGAACCGGTGGGCGGCGCCCATCGCAACGTCAAGCAGATGGCGTCGCAGTTGAAGCGAGCCTTGAACGACGCCCTGCGCCAGGTGTCGGACCTGAAACCCAAGGATCTGCTGCAGCGCCGCTATGAACGTCTGCAGTCCTACGGCCGGTTCACCGACACGCGGGATCGCTGATTCGCCTGCGCCTGGCGCTGGCTTGCGCCGCCTGGGCGTGGCCGTCAGTGGCGGGCGCGATTCCATGGCACTGCTGCATGCGGTGGCCCGGCAGGCACGAGGGACCGGCCTGGAAGTCTGGGCCTTGCACGTTCACCACGGGTTGATGCCGCAGGCCGATGACTGGTGGAGGGCCGTCGAGCAGCAATGTGCACGATGGCGTCGTCGGGGATGGCCGGTGCGGTTCGCGGGCGAGAAGCTCTGCGGCGGGCCAGGCTCCGGCCAAAGCATCGAAGCCTGGGCCAGGGCAGGGCGCTACGTGGCGCTGGCGCGCATGGCGCATGAGCGTGATCTGCATCTGGTGCTGCTGGCCCAGCATCGGCGGGACCAAGCGGAGACCGTGCTGCTGCAAGCCCTGCGTTCCGGTGGGCCGTCAGGCCTTTCGGCGATGCCCCGGTCGATTCAGCGGCAGGGTATCCAATGGGTACGTCCCTGGTTGGACCAGCCGCGTGCGGCCCTCGAAGCCTACGTCAGGAGGTTCCGCTTGAAGTATGTCAACGACCCTAGCAACCAGGACCTCCGCCTGGGGCGCAGTCGGTTGAGGGAGCAGGTGTGGGATACGTTTGTGGCTGCCTTTCCACACGCCGAGGTGGCCTTGGCGGGCACCGCCCGACGCATGCAGGAGGCCGCAGAGTGCACCGCCGATCTGGCTGCCATGGACATGAACCGATGCGTGGGGGAGGGTGGTGTCCTGGTGCTTGCTCCGTGGGCGCAGCTGTCTTTGGCGCGGCAAGCCAACGTGCTGCGCCACTGGAGTGCCCAATGGAGCGCAAAGGGCATGCCCGAGACGCTGGTGGCGCGCCTCTTGGCAGAGGCCACGAGCGCACGCAACGCAAGCCGGTGGCCGGCCCCAGGCGGCCAGATCATCCGTCGCAATGACCAGCTGTCGTTCTGTGCAGTTGCTTGACGAGCTTGCAATGAGTCCGGATGCTGCGCCGCAGCAGATAAAATCACCCTCTCGTTGATTCCGTTACACAGTGCAGTGCGGCGCCTTGCGGTGTCGCGCAACCTCGACCATGGCTTTGATCGTCCACAAGTACGGGGGAACCTCCATGGGTTCCACCGAGCGCATTCGAAACGTCGCCAAGCGGGTGGCGAAATGGGCCCGGGCGGGCCATCAGATGGTGGTCGTGCCGTCTGCGATGAGCGGGGAGACCAACCGGCTCCTTGGCTTTGCGAAAGAGTTGATGCCCGATCCGCGTGAACCCCAGGCTCTGCGTGAGCTGGACATGATCGCGAGCACGGGCGAGCAGGTGTCGGTCGGCCTTCTTGCGCTGGCCTTGCAGGCCGAGGGGATGCCTGCGGTGAGCTATACCGGTTGGCAGGTGCCGGTGAAGACCGATTCGGCCTACACCAAGGCCCGCATCACCTCCATCGACGACGCGCGCATCCGTGCCGACCTGCAGCAGGGCAAGGTGGTGATCGTCACGGGCTTCCAGGGCATCGACACGCTGGGCCACATCACGACGCTGGGGCGAGGTGGCAGCGACACCTCTGCCGTGGCCGTAGCGGCCGCGATGAGGGCCGATGAATGCCTGATCTACACCGACGTGGATGGCGTCTACACCACCGACCCTCGCGTCGTACCGGAAGCCAGGCGCCTGGCCACGATCAGCTTCGAGGAAATGCTGGAAATGGCCAGCCTGGGTTCCAAGGTGCTCCAGATCCGCTCCGTGGAGTTCGCAGGCAAGTACCGCGTGCCGTTGCGCGTATTGTCGAGTTTCACCCCCTGGGACATCGATCTGGCCGAAGAGGCTCGCTCGGGTACCTTGATCACTTTTGAAGAGGACGAGAAGATGGAACAGGCCGTCGTTTCCGGCATTGCGTTCAACCGTGACGAAGCCAAGGTCACCGTGCTTGGGGTTCCCGACAAACCTGGCGTGGCCTACAAGATCCTGGGCGCCGTGGCGGAAGCCAACATCGACGTGGACGTGATCATCCAGAACGTGTCGAACGACGGGCGTACCGACTTCTCCTTCACCGTCCCCCGCAACGACTATGCCCGGGTGATGGACCTGCTCAAGGGCCAGGTGGCACCTGCCATGGGCGCGGCCGCGGTCACCGGCGACCCCAAGATCTGCAAAGTCAGCATCGTGGGTATCGGCATGAAGAGCCATGCGGGTGTCGCGGCAAAGATGTTCCGTACATTGAGTGAAGAGTCCATCAACATCCAGATGATCTCCACCAGCGAGATCAAGACCAGCGTTGTGATCGACGAGAAGTACATGGAACTTGCGGTGCGCGCGCTGCACCGCGCCTTTGAGCTCGAAGCCGCAGCCGCTTGAACTAGAATCCGACAGTGCTGGAGTCGTGACCGAGAGGCCGAAGGTGCTCCCCTGCTAAGGGAGTATGTGGGCAAAACCTGCATCGAGGGTTCGAATCCCTCCGACTCCGCCAGCCAGACATGCAAACGGGCCCCTTTGGGGCCCGTTTTGCTTGTAGTGTCGAATGCCTCAACAAGGCAGAGTCGAAACTTGCCCTAACGGCTGGGTCTCCGTGGACCGGATGGCGGAGGGCCGCTGGGCCGGGTGTCCAGGTGGCGGAATGTGATCCGTCCTTTGGTCAGGTCGTATGGGGACAGTTCCAGCGAAACGTTGTCCCCCGCAAGGATGCGGATGTGGTTCTTGCGCATCTTCCCCGAGGTATACGCAACCATCTGATGCCCATTGTCGAGCGTGACGCGATAACGGGAGTCGGGCAGGACTTCATCGACCTTGCCGCGCATTTCAATCAGTTCTTCTTTGGCCATTGCTTATGGAGTTGCCCGCAGGCGGCATCGCAGCAGCGGCCAGCGGAAAAAAAGACAAGCACCCGAACTGTGCGGGCGCGAAGTCGACCGCCGATATCGGTAGTCGGGAGAATGCAGCCAAGGTCGCCATCCAGCGAGAGCCTCAGCAACTTCGCAGGCTCGTCGTAACGCGAAACCTGACCGGTGTAGTGTAACGGCGGGCGCGGCTCAAGTGCTCAGGTGATCCTCGTAAGGAACACGCGAGTTAACATAATATACATCGTAGCGTTTAGAGTCAGGGTCCAGTAGCGTCAATGACTGACTCTTCAATCCCCACTTCAGTCTCCGGATCGATTTCTATGGCCGCGTCATAGGCCGCCACCTCGTCGCACAGTCCGTGCGCGCGCGAGTCGGGCTCCAAAGGCCGGAACACGCGCGCTTTCAGGCTGCAAAGCGATGAAGAGGACTCCACGGCCTTGAGTACCGAGGAAGGATCCATCAGCAACATGAACGGGTTGAGCACAGGCGACGACAGCATGAGGTGACTCCTGAGATAAGGTCAACCATGTTCCCGTGTGACCTGACCGTCAGAAATGCGTCTGCTCAATCGCCGGCGCCCTGACAACGGGACGCCTGAGCCCGAATGTCAGCGCGCCCGCTGCGCCAACTGCTGAGCCAAGGCCTCTCGACCAGCCTCCCGGGCGAAGTCCGCGGCGCTCAGGTCTTTCTGGTTGCGCAGACGGGGATTCGCGTTCGCCGCCAGCAACACCCGAACCGAGTCCTCGTGGCCGTAGCGGGCGGCCATCATCAAGGGCGTGGTCGCATTGGGAGAAGAGGCATCCACTGCGGCTCGCATCTCCAGGAGATAGGCGGTGACCAAGGGATTGGGGCCGGTAGCGGCGTAGTGCAGCGGCGTCCATCCTTCGCGGTTGACCGCTGCCCCCCGCTCTACCAAGCGCTTGCACCACTCCAGGTGGCCTCGCAGGGCGGCCATCATCAGTGCCGTCTCGTTGGCTTCATTGACCTGGTCCACTTTCAGGTCCGGGGCCGTGAGAAGCGCCTCTACGGCTTGGTGCGCGCCACTTCTGATCGCCAGGAACAGCGGCGTCTGCCCGGACACACTGGGTGAGTTCGCATCGAATCCCCGGCGGATGAGTCCGCTGATCGTGCGGCCATCGTCCATGTCGATGGCTTTGAAGAAGTCTTCGTAAGCTCCTGCGTGAGATACAGAAACTCCAATGCTCATAGTGAGTTGGAATATCCATTTCAACAATGTTCTCATGTTAGGTTCCAGGGCCATCCAGGATGTTCAAAGGCTCTCGGGAGGCGGCAGGCCCCTTGAGAAACAAGGCCTCGAAGTTGCGGCTCGTCTGCTCGGCCACCATCTCCAGCGGCAGGCCTTTGGCCTGGGCCAGGGCTTGTGCGACGAAGGGCACGTACGCTGGTGAATTGGTCTTGCCGCGGTAGGGGACGGGCGCCAGGTACGGGCTGTCCGTCTCGATGAGGCATCGGTCCAAAGGTACCCATGCTGCGACTTCCCGCAGCTCCCGTGCATTCTTGAAGCTCAGGATGCCGGAGAACGAGATGAAGAAGCCCATGTTCACTGCGGCCCGGGCCACCTCCACAGATTCGGTGAAGCAGTGGAATACGCCGCCCACCTCATGAGCGCGTTCCTCTACCAGGAGGTCCAAGGTGTCCTGTGACGCGCTACGGGTATGGATGACCAGCGGCAATCGCGCTTGGCGGGCAGCCCGGATGTGCACACGGAACCGCTGGCGCTGCCACTCCATCTGGTCTGGCGTCCGGTCCCCTAGGCGGTAGTAGTCCAATCCCGTTTCACCGATGGCCACCACCCTCGGGGCACTTGCGAGGGCCACCAAGGCCTCGACATCAGGCTCCGTCACGCCTTCGTTGTCAGGGTGCACGCCCACCGTGGCCCAGAAGTTGTCGTACTGCCCGGCCAACGCAAGCACTTGAGGGGCCTCTTCCATCGTGGTGCAGATGCACAGGGCTCGGTCCACCTGCGCTTCGGACATCGCCTGACGGATCTGGGGCAACTGTGCGCCCAGTTCGGGGAAGGTAAGGTGGCAGTGGGAGTCAACGAACATGGTTCAGGCGTCGTCATGCAAAGGATCGGCGGCGGCCAGGCCAGCGTGGAGCATCGCCGGAATAGGTCAGGATACCGCCAAGCGCCCCCCGCGACGCTCGGGCTCTGGGTTCCAGACGGACCGCCCTTGCGCAACGAGCGATTCGATGAGCAGGGCCTCGTTCCAGGGATGCTCGGCATGGGCCATGACCCCCTGCAGGCTCTTGTACCAATGCGCCAAGCGCTGCAGGGAGGCCCCCTCAGGCCATTTGTCAGTTGGAAAGAATCTTCCCCTGCTGCCGACGATGTGGCACCCCGCGTCGTGGCAAATCTTCTGCAAGGCATCTAATGCCCGTGGGATGGGCCAGCCCAGCAGGGGCCCGGGATCACCTGCCGCCACCGCCTGCGGCAACGCACGCCAGATCGCCGCGCTGAGACCTTCCGCGCTCCATTGAAGTGCCGCCAAGGGCATGCCACCGGCCCCGTCCAGCAACACGCCTGCATCTTCCACCCCACGTCGCTCCAGCCATGCGAGCGCCTGCGTGCGAGAGGGTGGAGGCAGACGCACCATCTGGCAGCGGCTTCGAATCGTGGGCATGAGCAGGCCAGGATCGGCCGTGCTCAGCACGAGCCGCGAACCTGGCGGTGGCTCTTCCAGGGTCTTCAGCAGGGCGCTGGCGGACGCAGCATTCATGGCTTCCGCCGGGTGCAGCGCCAGCACCTTGCCCTGGCCCCGGCCGGAGGTCGTCGACATCCAGTCGATGGCCTGGCGTATCTCGTCGATACGGATCTGGCGGCTGGGCTTGCGCTTTTCGTCCAAGAGCACCGGAATGCTGCGCGCCACCGCCAGGGCTTCGGGCACTCTCAGGCGGAAGTCGGGGTGGGCGTGAGACAGAAGCAGCCGGCAACTGCTGCAATGCCCGCAGGCCAGGCTAGAGGGCCCAGGGCGGTCTTCGCAAAGCCAGGCCTGTGACAGTCGCAGCAGGAACTCCAGAGCGCCAGCCCCGGGCGCGCCGCACACCAGCAGCGCATGCCCGCGATGTTGGGCCAGCACTTGCTGCAGGGGCCCCTCCAGCCAGGGCAACGCCAAGTCCTCGGCGCGAAGGGCCTGGACAGCGTCGCCCGCAGGCTCTGAGCGCCTGGTCACCATCCCCGGCTCTCCAGCGCTTGTGCCACCTGTCCCCACACCTGCTCGGGGGTCCGCTCGGCGTCCAGCACTGCGAAGCGCGCGGGCTGGGCCCTGCACCGGCGCTGATAGCCCTGACGAACCCGTTCAAAGAAGGCCTCATCCTCGGCCTCGAATCGATCGGCCGCGCGGGCGGCAGCCCGACGCTGGGCGGCCACGCGTGGCGGCAGGTCGAACCACAGCGTCATGTCGGGCTGCAACCCTTCCTGCACCCAGGCCTCCAACTGGTCCAGCACCGCCACGTCGAAGCCGCGGCCGCCGCCTTGGTAGGCAAAGGTGGCGTCCGTGAAACGATCGCAGAGCACTGTGCTTCCTGCCGCCAGTGCGGGCCGGATCTGCTGCTGAACATGGTCACGCCTGGCGGCGAACACCAGGAATGCCTCGGTCATGGCGTCCATGGACCGGTGCAACACGATGTCGCGCAGGGCCTCGGCCAAGGGGGTGCCGCCCGGCTCACGGGTCACCACTACAGTGTGTCCCCTGCCCTCCAGCCAGTCGGCCAGTCGGCCGATGTGCGATGACTTCCCAGCGCCGTCGATGCCTTCGAAGGTGATGAAGCGGCCGGTCATCAAGAAAACTCTGCAATCACTTGGAATGG